>CAYTJV010000210.1:0-11599 GCA_964438165.1 uncultured Planctomycetaceae bacterium
GCCGCGGGATCCTCAAGTTCTGACCTTTGGAGTGCGGCGATTCATCGCCGCTTTTCTTGGAAGCGCCGAGCAGCGTTCGCGGTCCCCAACGGCTGTCGGGCGAATTGCCGCGGTCCAAAGCGGCAATGAATTGCCGCACTCCAAAGGACATCGGCTGCCGCTACACGCCGGAGATGATCGAGCTGTGCAAGCAGGCCCTGGACCTCCGCCGCCGCGGGATCCTCAAGTTCTGAGGCGTTTGCCGGCCCGGGCAGCCCGTGGTAGAATAGGGAATCATGACAGCGGTTGCCGTGTCCAAACATGGGGTTCCGATCCGCTTGACCGCCGAGCGATGGATGCACATTACCGAGGAACACTGTGAGTTGGCGGGAATGTGGTCCGAAGTGCTGGAAACGATTGCCAGCCCAGTACGGGTTTTGGAAGGTGCCCAAGGCGAGCAATTGGCGGTTCGAGAGCTCGAACCTGGGAAGGCATTGGTGGTCGCTTATCGAGAACTTGAGGAGGATGGTTTCGTCATCACGGCGTTCCTGACCCGCCGGATGAGAAGCCTGGAGCGGAGAAGGCAGCTATGGCCGTAATAGACATTGAACAGTACGTCCGGCTGGTCCCAGCAGTAAAAGACTCGCCCCAGGGCTACCTCTGGCTTTCGTACGATGCCGAGGCCGACGTACTGTACATCAATTTCAAGAAACCGAGTCACGCGACGGACAGCGAGTTGACTGACGACGACGTGATCGTGCGTTACGAGGGTGAGGAGGTGGTGGGCCTCACGATTCTTCACGCCAGCAAACGTTGACCTGATTGGAAAGCATCGGCCGTCCGGAAGGATCTCGCGCCACCGCATGGCGTCAGACGGCGGGGATATCGGCTGCCGCTACACGCCGGAGATGATCGAGTTGTGCAAGCAGGCCCTGGACCTCCGCCGCCGCGGGATCCTCAAGTTCTAACCTTTGGAGTGCGGCGATTCATCGCCGCTTTTTGTGGACGGGCAGCGTATGGCTGCGTATGGGGTCAACTCTTGACACTTGACACGGCTTCGGCCAGCGCGTTTAGGTGAGCCGCCAACGACGGGTCGTGCTTCGCCCTTTCCTCTTTCCTCCAGCCGCTTGACAACCTAACGATGCCACCCCGGAGCCCAGCCCCATCAACGTCGGAGACTTCAACGGCGACGGAACGTTCACCACTCCCGGCCGCCTGGGCACGGCATTACTCGTCCGACATGAGGTAATCGACTGCTTGTTGGGCGATCCGGTTGGGCCGCGCGGTCTTTCTGGCGTTCGTTGACAAAAACAGCACGTCGAGAAGCGCCGCGTCGTTGGCATGATAGGTGGAGGCGCTCGTCGAGGCGGCCTCGCTCAGATTGACCGTCTCGACCAGGACCGGGCTCGTGCTGCCCGTGAAGTTGGCGTCGCCGAGGTAAGACGCCGTGATCCTGTGGGTGCCGACCTTCGCCCACGAAATCGAAGCGCTGGTGGCGCTGCCGTCGGCACTCAACCGCACTGGAACACCGAATTTCTTCTTGTCGATGAAGAACTGTACCGTTCCGGTGGGCGTGCCGGAAACCAGACCGTTGTTGACGGGTGAACTGGCGCTGACGATAACATGGAAAGTCACGCTCTGGCCAACCGCGCAAGGATTGGCTGAGGAAGCGAGCACGACGGCGGTGCCATCCTTGGTCACTTTCAAAGTGCTGCCCTTAAAGGTCATGGCATAGTTGTTGTCCGCGGAGAGCGTTCCCTTTTGGATCGCGTACACGCCGACGTTTTCACCCGCCACCCGGCTCAGCAGACCGCTGAAGCTGTCACCGCTGAAAACAGTCCCCTTGCTAATCCGGTAGGTTAACGCCGGATCGGTCTGACCGTAGAGCTTGGTTTTCTTGTCGGCCGTGACCGTCAAGGGCGCGGGCGTGATACGGGCAGTCGTGGCGGCCGGGGTGCTGGAGAGCTTGTAGTTGGCCGCGCCGCTCCCCTTCAGACTCAGCCCGGTCACCGTCTTCTTCTGGCCCACGTTCTTATCGGTGAAAAGTGCGGCACTCGCCAAGCTGACCTTGTCCTTCCCGATCACACCCTTGAGCGTGCCCGAGACCGTGGCCGCCGGCGTCCCGTTGTAGGTCTTGCTCTTGGCTCTGACGGTGGCCGTCAGCGTGGCGGCGTTGATATTGGCCGTGGTGGTGGCCGTCGTATTGAGGAGGGTGTAGTTGCCCGCATCGCCGCCGCCGATCGAGATGCCCACCACGCTGACCGCCAGGCTGCTGCCCGCGTTCTTCTGGGCGAAGGTCGCGTCTGTAAAGCGGTCGATCACCGAGTCGCCCTGCACGCGGTTGTCCGAGAGCGTGACTGTAGCTGCCGTCGTGCCGTCGTAGACCTTGTCCACGCCCAAGGCCGAGACCGTCAGTCCCAGCGGAGTAATGTCCGCGGTGACGTTGGCCGTGGCGGTGGCCGTGTAGTTGCCCGCATCGACGCCCGCCAGCGTCAAGCCGGAGGCCGTCACGGTCTTGCCGCTGCCCACGCTCTTGTCGACGAAGGCCGCCGTCCCGCCCGTCAGGCTCACGTCGTCCGACCCGATCACGCCGCCCAGGGAGCGGCTGGCGATCGTCGCCGCCACCGTGCCGTCGTAGACCTTGTTGCCCACGGTGACGCTCGCCGTCAAGGACGCTGGCGTGACGGTGAAGGCGACCGGAGGGCTGTCGGCATCGGTATAGGCAGGATTGTCGCTTGTGTAGTGGGCCACGACGGTATAGTCACCGAGGTTTTTCGGCGCGCCGCTCAAGGGCGTCGTCCCCAGGAAATAAGTGTACGAGAGCGAGGCGTCGCCGAACTGGGCGATGACGTCGTCGGGTGCTACCCCGGTGACCAGGGCGTCCGTCACGGTGAAAGGGCTCCCGTTGTAAACGCCGCCGCTGTCGGTCACGATCACCGTCGGCGTCGTCACGTCGTATCTCACCTCATTGTCGCTGCTCGTCGACGCCAGACTGGGGTTGTCCGCCGCGTCGCTAGCCGCGCCCGGGCGAATGTCGGCAATCACCGTGCCGCTCTGCTGCATCCCGCTGACGACCACCTCGTAATGAATGCCGTCGCCGGCGGGATTCACGGTGACCTCCGTGGCCCTCGCCGTGCCGCCCAGCACCACGTCGCTCCAGTCGAATCCGCTCGCCCACTCGCTGAACTCCGCCGCAAATCGGATCTCCGCGCCCTTGGTCGGATCCGCCTGACCCGCCGCCTGGTCGATCGTCACCGTGGGACTCGTCGTGTCGATGCTGAAGCCCGGCAGCCGGTGCCCGACCGTTGCCGCGGCAAACGTCAGCCCCAAGCCTTGAAGCAACTCCAACGTGGCAGGGTCGAGCTCGCCGAGTCCTCGATCGGGATCGGTGTAGAAGGTCAGACCCAGGCTCGGTCCGGAGGGATGGAACGGGTCGTAGACCACCGAGGCCGCAGTGTTGAACAGGTTCATCCCCAGGATGCCGTCGATTCCATAGCCGATGTCGAGGACGTAGACCGGCACGTCGGTGAACGTCACATGGCCGCCGTCCGTGGTCGGAAGTGCCAGCTCACTGAGGGTGAAGCCGGGCACGTTCACGGTCCCGCCCACGCCGCTCACGTCAATCGTCGTCTCCGGGCTGGCCAGATCGAACCCGAGCGCTTGCGCGGCGGCCGTGGAGATGACGCTCAACTGGGCGCCCGTGTCGAACAGAAAGTTCTGGTTCTCAAGCGACAGACCCGTCGTGATGTTGGCTAATTGGACCTGGCTCTGCACCGGATTGTACGATTCGGTGATCTGATTGCCGGGGTCGAGGTGGTTGTCGAAACCGAAGAAACCCAGGGGAACGTAAACGCCGGCCGTGGTCTCGGCCGTGGCGGTCGGCGGAGTCCCCGGGGAGACGAACCGGATGTCCGGCATGGCCAAGGTCAGGCCGGGAATCAGGTCCGAGAAATCCATGACGTAGCCTCGCATGTCCACGAAGGCGGCCAGGCCATCAGGATGAGCCGGCGAGGCGTTGAGGAAGGGGGTCCCGGTGATGCTCACCAGGCCGGGACTGCCGTCGTAGGTGCCGACGAACGTCTGGATGCCGGGCGTCGCAGCCCCCGTGGTCCCGAGCGTGATCTCGAACACCGGGAAGCCGGACTCGTCGAACGTCAGGCTCATCGCGTTCATGCCGTCGACCAGGATCGTGCCCGGCTGGGAAACGTCGCCTTGAATCCACCCGCCGATCCCTTCGGCCAAGGCGCCGCCCGGATTCTTGATCGGGATGGGATCGCCCAAGAACTCGGCAAGGTATTGGAAATCGGCGGAGAACGTGACCACCGATGCCCCCGTGTCGAAAATGCCGAAGTCCGCGAAGGAATTGGCGCCAAAGGAGCTGCTGCCGCAGGTAATCGTCGTGTCTTCGGCCGGGAAATCGTCCCCCGTGCCGGCATCGACCGTGATCGTGGCGACGTCGTAAGCAGCGACGGTCACACTGTTGCGATGGCCGCCGTCCCAGTAGACGTCGACTGTGTCAGCGTCCGTAATGCCGTGTCCCGACGCGAGCGTCAGGACGGCGGTGTCTGCGTCCACGCGCGCCGTGAGCGTGCCCGACTTCGCGGAGATGGCTTGAACGGTGGGGATCTGATCGCCGAACTGGTCGAGAGCGGGGTCCAGCGGAACGGTAACCGACGCGCCGCTGAGCACGACTCGCGATTCAAGCTCTTCAACGCGAAGGATCCTCTCTCTCGGCGCCCTCCGGCGAGCCTTCGTTCTGGGGGACTCTGATGATCGGAGATGATTTCGACTGCTCGTCACCATATCCCAATACCTCCTGTCCGAGAATCCTTGGAAGTAAGTTCATCCATGGATGATCCACCGGGATCGACGCTGCCCTGTTTGGCGCCGCTGCAAAGCCCGTTGTCCATACTAATAACTCCGTACTCATTTTCTGTCAAGGAGTTAGGGGATTTGATGCCCGAGCTTCCCGGGACTTTCCCAGCCGGGCGGGAAATGGTGATTTGAGTTGGACGAATCCGGGATGATCGGCTCCGATTTGGCCGGCAAAGGAAACCCATCCGACAGCAGATCATGCCGCTGCTGCTCGTACAGATCGTACAGGTCGAAGAGCAGTTCGCGGAGGTCGCCGCGGTGTCGATCGAACCGTTGGGCGAGATCGCTGGCGTCTACGAGTCGCTGCTGCCCGCGGAGGAGGAATTGCACGATTTCCTCGGCCAGCGTCAGGCTCGCCGAAGTGCGCAGCAGGAGCGGCAATCCGGCCGGCCGGTGCGAGGTAACAACCAGCCCGAGCCGCCGACGCCGACAGAATCCCTTGAGTTGCAGGCGGCTCCAGAACGAAAGCTGCTCGTAGCCGTCGACGATCACCACGGTGTTCTCGGTCATGCCGTCCACTCGGCGAAGGTCGACGGGCAGGCGCCGTTGACCGTCGTGCAGCTCGATCAAGAGCGTGCTCCGGCCGGCGTTTTGCAGGGCGGGGAGGAGCGCGCACAGGAGCGACGACTTGCCGCTGCCGTGCGGGCCGACGATTTCGCCTCGCCAATCCTCGGAGCGGAGCAATTCAACCAATTGCTCGGCGTTCTGGCCGGGAGAAAAGAAAAAGGGAATGGCGCCAGGCCGGGTGTGACGGGTCGAAAAGGGATTTTCCACAGTCACGCCAAGGCTGCCTTCTCCGCGAGCAGTTCGCGATGCCCGTTGGCGGCGGGCCGCTCCGGCGGAGTCGGCGATCGGGCGGGGGGCACTTCGCCCAAACGAAACGCCAACTCTCCCATCACCTCGCGGCCCCGCGTCAGGAACAACCGCACCCGCACGCACCAGTGAATCTTCACCAGGACCCCGCGGTAACTCAAGGGGCTCTTGGGCAACACGGCGCTGAAGCGGCCGGGACGGCGAAGATCGAGCCCGTCGCCGCCATCGGCCGAAGTGCGCCAGAAGTCGTGTACCGCCAGGTCTTCGTCGCCCTTGCCTTCCGTGCACCAGAGGACCGAGACCTCGACGGCCTTAATCTCCTCGGTTGCCACGGATTCAATGCGATACTCGCCCGAGAGCGTTTCGCCCGGGCGATACGCCCGACCGTTGCCGTCGAACCGGATACTTACCAGCGGCCCGTTCATAGCGTAGTTTTCCCATTGCTCCCGTTGGGCGAAGGGTAGACGATCACGGGAAAGGATCGCGCGAAGCTTGGCCACCCGGCCACGTCCCCTTTGACGACGATCTTCCAGCCAATCTCGTTGTGGTCCGATTTGAAGGAGTGCATCGTACCCGCGGGAACTTCCAGAACGCAGCGGGCTTCAAAAGGCACGCCGTGCCGGACCTCGAATTGCTCGCGCCGATACACCGGCTGCTCGAAGACCCGCAGACTCTCCCGCCTCGTGTTCGTCCCCTGATGGAACGTGGCCTGCTCGTCGCAGGCCAGGAGGACCTCGATCGACTTCATCTTCAGCCGTCCGGTCTGGGAGACGAACAGATCATAATGCCTGCCGGGATAGAGGGGCTGCTCGGAGATTTCCACCAAGGTCGGCCCGACGGCGCTGGCCACGAGCGCGTACCGCAGAAAGTAGACGATGATCCCTCCGCCCACTGCGATGAACGGAATCAACAGCGCGGTGAGCAACCAGTCGGGCCGTCCCTCGAAGAAACCGCTGATGGCCACGCAGGCGAACAGCGCGACGATCCCGTTCCAACCCAAGCACGCCGCCGCTCCGCCAAACAGCTTCCACCCGGAAGCCGCCACGCTCGGCAGGCGGTAAGTCAAGGTGGTGCCGGGGCTGTCGGTGATGCTCGTGGACTTGGGCACGTGAGGGAAATCGGAGGGGGCTCGCCGGCTCGGGTCGAAGGGGGTAATCTGGGCCGCACGCTGGGCCAGCGCGGCGCAGCGCTCGGCCGACTTGCCCCAAGTCATCAGGCTGTGAACCAGGCCGCCGACGCCGATCAGGATAAACGAGCCCGGGATCGCCAGGGTCAGCCAGGACCACCAACTGTACGTCTGCACGAGCACGGCGACGCTCGGATCGGCCGGGTCGTACCAGCACGTATACTCCGCGCCCGGCTCCAGCGTCCGCAGAGTCTCCTCGACCGCCGCCCGGTTCGCCGAATAGCGGCCTTGGATCGAGTACGTCCAAACGACGTGCTTCTCTCCGTCGACCGTGTACTGGATGCGAACCTCGGGCCGGTAGAGGGCGCCGTCGGCGCCCTCTTGCTTGCCGGGACGCGTCTGGAGCACGACGCACGTGTGTTCGACGAACTGGTGATTAACCCGCCATTCGGGAATCACCACCTGCAGCAAGACAACCACCAGTGCGATGCACCCGGCCACCAAGGCGGCGGCCGATAGCGCGCACTCGATAATCTTGCCCCAGACCTTGGAGCCCGTCGACCGATTGCCGCGCTTCTTGGGGACGATACGGAAATTACGCGCCAAAGGCATTCCCCCGCCGGAATCTCACGCGGCGGCCCCATAGGTCAACTCCCGGCGATCACGCGCACCGCGCCTGCTGGGCGTGGCCGGCATGGCGCGACTTCCGCCGGAAGCCAATGGCCTCCAGGGCCTTGTAGACTTCCTCCAGCGTCTTCTCGCCGAAGTTGGAAATACTCAAGAGGTCCTGCGGCGTGCAGTTGAGCAGGTCCTCAACCGTGAAAATCCCTCGCTCCTCCAGGCAGTTCGTCGTGCGGACCGTCAGTCCGATCTCGGCGGTGCTCATCTCAAGCTTCAGCCGCAGATCCTTGGCTTCCGTGTCGATGGTGCTCAGCGGAACCCGGGTACCCATGGGCATCCCTCCCCTTTCAATCCGTTGTCGTTCAACCTTCCTTCTGCGGTGGATCCGCTCCACCGCTGGACCCATGAGTATATCAGTTCCTCGCAATCTGACTAGCACGCGGACGGGGGACTCCGGCAAATCGGATGGGTGACAGGCGGCCGATGGCTGACATGTGGCTCGGTCTTTGGCGAGACCGAGGTTTCGCCCGGATTATTCCCGGGCCGTAGCCGAATTCGCCAGAATTCGGGAGGTGGCGACCACTCACCCCGAATTCTGGCGAATTCGGCTACACGCACGCTGCCTGACATCAGGCACGGACGATCCGTATACTATTCCAGGACGTGCCTGCCCGTATCCACGATTTGCAAGCCCCACCCTTACCGGATAGCCCGCCTTGGATCCACTTCTCGATGGCCTGACCGACGCGCAACGTGCCGCGGTGCAACATGTTGAGGGTCCGCTCTTGGTGCTGGCCGGGCCTGGCAGCGGCAAGACGCGGGTGGTCACCCACCGCATCGTCCATCTCCTCCGAATGGGGGTTCCCGGCGAGCAAATCCTCGCGCTGACGTTCACCAATAAGGCCGCCGAAGAAATGCGGAGCAGGGTCCAGCGATTGGCGCCCGATGCCAAAGTCTGGGTGAGTACCTTCCACCGTTTCTGTGCCAGGCTGCTTAGGAAATATGGGGCGTTTGTCGGCCTTGGGGAAAACTACACAATCTACGACACGGATGATAGCGGCAAGGCCCTCCGTCAGGTTCTAGCCGGGCTCCGCATCGAACTCAACCACTTCACTCCCGAGGCCGTTGCGGCGGCCATCAGTTGGGCCAAGAACCGCGTGATTCGCCCCGAGGAGTATGAGCCGCGGCCGGGGCATCCGCTGGGCGTCGTGGTCAAACGGGTATACCCCGCATACCAGGTGCAGTTGAGCAGGGCCAACGCCGCCGATTTCGACGATCTGTTGCTCCACGTCGTCACGCTCCTGCAGGAAAACCCCGAGATACGACGGACCCTCGATCGGCGCTACCGCTTCGTGCTGGTGGACGAATACCAGGACACGAATCTGGCCCAGTACGTGCTCAGCCGCGCGCTATCGATTGATTATCCGAACCTGGCCGTCACCGGCGATCCGGACCAATCGATCTACGGCTGGCGCGGGGCCAACTTGAACAACATCCTCGAATTCGAGCGCGATTTCCCGGATGTTCGCGTCGTGCGCTTGGAGCAGAACTACCGGAGCACCCAGCGAATCCTCCGCGTGGCCGGCCAGTTGATCGGGTACAACGTCAAGCGGAAGCAGAAGGATCTGTTCACCGAAAACGGCGAGGGCCTGCCGGTGCGCTGGGTGACCTACGCCACGCAGCGCGACGAGGCAACTTCCATCGCGGCCCGCATCGCCACCGAGATCGCCGCCGGAAAACGCCGTGCCCGCGACTACGCCGTGTTTTACCGGGTGAATGCCCTCTCGCGGGCGTTCGAGTTGGCTCTGCACGAGCAGGGAGTGCCGTACCAGCTCGTCAACGGGCTGGAGTTCTTCCAGCGCAAAGAGATCAAGGACGTGCTGGCGTACCTCCGCCTGGTCAACAATCCCCGCGACGACGTGGCCCTGCTGCGGATCATCAATGCTCCGGCCCGGGGCATCGGCAAGGCCACTTTGCAGCGGCTCTCCGCCCATGCCATGCGCAGCGGCACGGTCCTGCTGGAAGCCGCTCGCGATTGCCGCAACTGCGACGGCCTTGGAAAAAAGGCGGCGGCCAAGGTCCTTGATTTCGTCGGCCTCTTGGACCGCTTGACCGCACTGGCGGCTTCGTCGGTCGAGGAGATCCTTGGGCACGTGCTGGCGGAATCAGGCTACAAGCGGCAGTTCGAAGGCTCGCTGAGCGAAGAGGACCAACAGCGATTGGCGAACATCGAGGAACTGCTCACCGTCGCCCGCGAATTCGACGAGCGACACGCCGGCGCAGGCACTCTCGACGCCTTTCTCGAAGAGACCAGCCTCGTGGCCGACACCGACGGCTACGAGTCGGAGAACGATCGGGTCACGCTCATGACGCTCCATGCCTCCAAAGGGCTGGAGTTTCCCGCGGTGTACCTGGTGGCGGTTGAAGAAGGGCTCTTGCCCCACGAGCGGAGCCGCGATCTGCCCGACGAGCTGGAAGAAGAGCGCCGGCTGATGTTCGTCGGCATTACACGGGCGAAACAGGAGTTGCAGATCAGCCGGGCTGTCTACCGCGATTTCCGCGGCCAAAGGAAAATGACCATTCCGAGCCGGTTCTTGATGGAATTGCCGCGGGACGAAATGCAGGTCGTCGAGCATGAAGAGGACGTGGCCTCCGCCGCTGCCTATGAACCCGTCGAGGAAGCGGCATCACGACTGCCCCGCGAGCCGGCGGCCCGATTTCGCGTGCGATCCCCTCTTGTGACCGCAGCAGAAATGGTCAACGGTAGCGATTCCGCGCCAGTCGATCCGGACGAATTCTCGCAAGGAATGTTGGTCCGGCACCCGCAGAGCGGCTTGGGGCGGATTGTGGCCCTGAGCGGCAGCGGGCAGGCCCGCGTGGCGACCGTCGATTTCGCTTCCCCACCCTGTCGGGTGAAGTTCGTCTTGAGTCAAGCCCCCTTGCGCTCCATACGATCGGCGCGCCCACAAACCACTTGACAGGGTTGTCGCCCGGGGGAATGATACAGGGGGGTATTCTGTTCGCGATAGGGCCGTGGGGCACGTTTCTAACGTGCCGGGCACGATGAAATCGTGCCCCACATATTTGCGGGGCGAAACCATGCCACGTCAAGCGATCTTCGAGGCCAGCGTACGGTTCTTCCTGGAGCCGATCGCCGAGGTCTTGGAAGACGACTCGGTCACGGAAATCATGGTCAACGGTCCCGACAATATCTACATCGAGCGTCGCGGACGGCTCGATTACACGGGGCTTTCGTTCGGCACCGAGGACGCGCTGTTGTCGGCGATCCACAACATTGCCCAATGGGTGGGACGCGAAATCACCGAGGAGCACCCGGTGCTCGACGCACGGCTGCCCAACGGCTCCCGCGTGCATGCCATCATCCCTCCCAGTGCCCGCACCGGACCTTACCTGACCATCCGCAAGTTCAGCCGCGAGGCCCTCACGCTGGAGGACCTGATCCGTTTCGGCAGCCTCTCCGAGGCCGCCAAGGAGTTTCTGGAAATCTGCGTGGTCCTGCGGAAGAACATCCTCATCGCCGGCGGAACAGGAACCGGAAAGACGGTCCTGCTCGGGGCTTTGTCGCGGGCCATTCCCGAGGAAGAGCGGATCGTCGTGATCGAGGACACGTCCGAGCTGCGACTCATCCAGACCCACTGCCTGTACTTGGAAGTCAAGCACGGCGATTCGCAGGGGCGGGGAGCGCTCAACGTTCGGCAACTCTTCATTAACTCGTTGCGCATGCGGCCGGACCGGATCATCGTCGGCGAGGTCCGCTCCGGAGAGGCGTTGGACCTGATCCAGTCGATGCTTAGCGGGCACGCCGGCAGCCTGTCGACCATCCACGCCGAGACCGCCCGGGACGCACTGATCCGGCTGGAGACTCTGGCACTGATGTCGGAAGTGGAGATCCCGGTCTACGTGGCCCGGGCGCAAGTGGCGGCAGCGATCCACCTGATTATCCAGATTTCCCGTTTTACCGAAGACGGCTCACGCAAAATCACCAGGATCACAGAGGCCCGGGGACTTAACGAGGCCAACCAGTACCAGATCCGCGACCTGTTCGTGTCGCGGCTTCGCGGGCGGACGGCGGACGGGCGGTTGATTGCCGATCTGGAGCCGACCGGCGAGCTGCCTACGTTTGCCGGCGACCTCCGCGATCGGGGGATGGGACATTTGGCTCGG
>CAYTJV010000211.1:0-11594 GCA_964438165.1 uncultured Planctomycetaceae bacterium
GCACGCGGGCGGCGGTGGCCATCAAGCTCTTTGGCCCGGAGAGCGACCCCGCCAGCCTCACGCGTCTGCGGCAGTTGGCCAAGCTTGTGAAACAAGAGATAGAGGGCATTCCGGGCATCGTGGACCCATCGGTCGAACAACAGGCCGACGTGCCCATTATGAAGGTCGCCTACGACCGCCAGGCCATCCAGCGGCACGGGCTGCGCGTGGGGCAAGTCGGGCACGAGATCGAACGGGCCTTCGCCGGTGAGGTCGTCTCCCAAGTGCTCGAAGGGCGCAATGCCTTCGACATGGTGGTTCGCGCCAGCGAGGAAGGCAAGTTCGACGAGAACGACATCAACCGTATGCCAATCTCGACCGCCAGCGGCGCGAAAGTGCCGCTGGGGGCGCTCGCCAAGGTCCAGCGCGACGGCGGCCCCAATACGATCAGCCGCGAAAACGTCCAGCGGAAGATCGTCGTAAGCTGCAACGTGGCCGGGCGCGACGTGGGCTCCGTGGTGGCCGACATCCAGAAGCGGATCGCCGAGAGCGTTCCTTTGGGCAAAGGCGTGTACAGCGGCTATTATGTGCAGTACGGCGGGCAGTTCGAGAGCGCCCAGGCGGCCTCCCGGATGTTGTTCCTTCTGGGAATCGCCGTGATCGTTTGCATCGCGCTCTTGCTGCACATGGCCTTCCACTCCGTGCGCGATGCCCTGTTGGTGATGCTCAACTTGCCTCTGGCGTTGATCGGCGGCGTCGTGGGCGTGTTCGTCTCCGGCGGCGTGCTGTCGGTCGCTTCGCTGGTGGGATTCATCACGCTCTTCGGCATCGCCACGCGGAACGGGATCATGCTGGTGTCGCACATCCGGTATTTACAGCAACACGAGGGGGTCACGAATTTCCGGGAAGCCGTGCATCGCGGTTCGATGGAGCGGCTGGCCCCCGTGCTGATGACGGCCCTGACGGCCGGCCTCGGACTGGTTCCGCTCGCCCTAAGCGGCAGTCAGCCGGGCAATGAAATCCAGACCCCTTTGGCCATCGTGGTGGTGTTTGGGCTATTTAGCTCGACGCTGCTGAACATGGTCGTCGTGCCCGCGCTGTTCCTGCGATGGGCTGGTGCCACACCGCCCGCCGCGAACGACTCGGAGCTAGATGTGATTCCCGCGCCGGCTGGTTTCCAGGAACACTACCATCCGCACAAGCACAAGAAGTCGGTCGCGGTAGCCTAGAGGCGAGGCCCCGACAGGGATGTTAAGAAAGGACGCTTACAATGATCTTACTGCCCCGTCACAAGGCACTTGCTTGGCACGTCCTACCTTGCCGAAATAACTGATACAGCAGGTAAGATCGTTTTCGCCGGGATCAGCGACCCTGGCGGCGCGTTCTGAATGCCCAAGGATGGATAAACGCACGGAGGCGAAAAGTCATGCGACTCGTAGCGATACTAATGCTCTTCTCGACCGGACTGGCACTGAGCCAAGCCTCGGCGCAGCCGCCGGAATTGCCAGTTCCGGCCGCTCCTATGCCTAATGACACTCGCGGTGTTCTCGCGCCGGAACCGGTTAGCCCGCCGCTGGGACGCCCTATCGAGCACGGCCCGCCAACCGCTGGTCAGCCATCGGCACTCGGCATAACGCTGGCCGAGTTGGAGGAGATGGCGGAGCAATGCAATCCCACCTTGGTCCAAGCCGCGGCCCGAGTGCAAGCAGCACGGGGGCAGCATCTTCAGGTGGGGCTCTATCCCAATCCGGTCATCGCATATCAGGCCAACGAAATCGGTCAAGCGGGGCGAGCGGGACAACAGGGCGGCTATCTTGGACAAGAAATCGTCACGGCTGGAAAGCTGCGGCTGAATCGGGCCGTTGCCGGCCAAGAGATTCAACAGGCCGAATACGGTTGGCAGGCACAGCGATTTCGGGTGCTCACGGACGTGCGGCGAGGCTTTTACGAGGTGCTCGTCACTCAGCGCACCGTGGAACTCACCGAGCAGTTGGTCCGCATCGGCGAGGAGGGGCTCAAGACCGCCGAGAAACTGATGAAGGCCAAAGAAGTGGCCCGCGCCGATGTCCTGCAAGCGCGGATCGAATCCGATTCGGCCAAAATCCTGTTGGTCCGGGCACAAAACCGGTATGCGGCATCCTGGCGAAGTCTGGCTGCCGTCGTGGGCGTGCCCAACATGCAGCCAACCAACCTGGCCGGCGATTTGCAGGGTGGCGCGGTTAAGTTCAGTTGGGAAGAGACCTTGAATCGACTATTGGCCGAGAGCCCTCAGCTTGCCGGCGCTCAGGCTGGCGTCGCTCGTGCCCAAGCAGCCTTGAGTCGGGAGTGTGCCGGACGGATTCCCAATGTCGATTTGCTGGTGGGTCCCCAATTCGACAATGCAACGGGGTACACGATTGTCAACGTGCAACTAGGGGTTCCGCTTCCGATCTACAACCGCAACCAGGGAAACATCCGTAAAGCCCAAGCCGAATTGACCGCGGCCCAGCACGAGGTCCGGCGCGTCCAGTTGGCGCTGCAACAGCGATTGGCGGCTGTCTTCGAGCAGTACGCGACCGCCCATCAACAAGTCGAAAAGTACACCAGCGACATCCTGCCCAATTCCCAAGAGTCTCTGAAGTTGGTTAGCTCAGGCTACCGTCAGGGCGAGTTCAGCTACCTGATGCTGCTCACGGCTCAGCGGACTTATTTCCAGACCAACCTCGCATACCTGGACGCCTTTCGTGACCTTCGCACGGCAGCGGTGGGAATCGAGGGGAACCTGTTGAGCGACAGTCTCCAGGCAGGTGAAGCATCGGATCGCGACCTCTCGCAGCGGTAGCCAAAGACTCCCGCTTCGCTAGATTTTGGGCGGATTGCCGTCGCCGCCTAAGTGCTTGGGCGTGACCCCGCCGAGGCTGCGGCTGATTTGCCAGTAGGCGTGGCCGGTAGGGGCGTCGATCTCGCGTTCCAGCAACAGGCCGATGAAGAAGGTCTTCAGCCCGTCGCTGTCCGGGTAGGTGACGGCGAAGGTTTGATACACGCGGTCGCGGTCGCCCTCCGCCCACTGCGATTCGGTGGCGTAGTAGCGGACCGTCGCCTTGTCGCCCAAGGCCAAGAGCGTGCGCACTTCCGGCTTGACGATGAATTGCTGGAGCATCGACCGTGCCTGCTCGTCGCGATAGGATTCCCAGAGCTTGTCGTCGAACGGGTCGCGCGAGGTGGGCCCGACGGTGAGCTGATGGGCCCTGTGCGGCTGGTCGGCGCGGAGGTAATCGAACCATAGGTCCGCGAATTGCCGCGCCTCTTGGCGGACCAGCCGGCGATAAACGATCCAGTCGGCGGGGGCAGCGCACAGGGCGATCACGGAGAAGGCCAGGCCCGCCAGCGCCGCCTTTCGGCCCAGCAGGGCGGGGGCGTTGGCCGCGATCCGCTGGATCGCCTTGAGGTTCACGATCAAGGCCACGAACGCCACGGCCCACAACACAGGCGCCACCAGCGCCAGAAGCGACAGCAGGCCCGCCAACAGGCCGACAATCGCCAAACCGCTCACGGCGCGATACTGCGCCGCGTCGGGATCTTCGGGCAGATTCAACCGCGACTGGTACACCTCGCGATGAACCTGAAAACCGGAACGGGTCGACATAGGTTGCTCATCCATCATCGCTTGGGGGCATCGCCGGAAGCCGCACGGAAGGCTTTCTTCTCTTCCACCTGCTTCTCCAAGCCCCCGCGGCGGTTGTTGTACTTGATCATGAACTGGTTGTTCTCGTCGAAGACGACCTTCTCACTGCGGGCGAAGGGACCCTTGGACACGTGCTGCACGAAGCCGAGCCACTGCCGGTCGGGCCCGACCAGCAGCATCCGACGCGAGGGATCGAAGCCGCCGAAGAGGAAATTGGCGGCCAGCGGGGCGGTGTGCAGGGTGGCCATGACGAAGCACACCATGACCCAACCGACGCAGGTGGCGAAAAACCCGCTGCCGACACGGTCGACCACCTTGAGAAACCGCACCCTCACGCGCGAGATCGAGTCGGTCGCCACGCGCATTACGATCATCGATACCCCGAACAGGACCCACAACGAGATGAAATCCCAGAAATAGGTTGCCGCCGCAAACCACTCGCCCCGTCCTTCGATCCATCTTGCCAGGGGCTCGAAAAAGTTCATGGCGACAAGTGCGGCCGTGACCACGTTCACCAAGCGAATCGCGTTGCTCCAAAGCCCTTCGGGATAGAGCACGCCGATGCAGGCAGCCAGGATCACGATCATCAACAGGGGAAGGATGGCGCTCATGGGATCGGGGGATAGGGGTTAGGGGTCAGGGGTGGTTTGTTTGCTCCGTAACGAATTCTCTGCGCCGGGCTGCTCCGGCGATTCTGCGACGGCTCTCATATATCGACTCATATGTCAACATGCGGGCCCGTTTCTCACTGGCCCCTGACCCCTGACCCCTAGCCCCTATTCACAGCTTCAGCACTCTCATCAGTTCCTGGAGCGACGTGGCGCCTTTGGCCACCAGCACGATGCCTTCGGCCTGGACAGAGCGCACGCCGGCCTTTTGAGCGGCCTGGCGGAAGACGTCGGGTTTGGGGTTGGCGGCCAGGGTTTGCCGCAGCGCGTCGTTCATGACGAGCATCTCGAAAATTGCCATGCGGCCCAGGTAGCCTACGCCGCCGCACTCGGGGCAGACCTCGCTGCGCTGCTGGGGCGGCCGGTACAGGGCCTGCACGCGCCCCGCCGGAATGCCGAGCTGGGCCAGCACCTGGGGCGTGGGCGCGTAGGCCTCCTTGCAGGTCTCGCAGAGCTTGCGCACCAGCCGCTGGCAGAGCACCGCGCCGAGGGCCGGGGCCAGGTCGGCCGCGGGAGTGCCCAGGGCCAGGATCCGATAGATCGCATCGATGGAGTCCTTCGCCCGCACCGTGCTCAGGATCAGCCGCGGATGGGAGACCTCGGCCACGAGGATCTCGACCGTCTCGCCGTTGACCAGGTCGCGGACCACGGCCACCTGCGGCTCGCCGTGGAACACGTTGGTCAGCACCGTGGCCGGCGACTGTCCTTCGGTCGACTTGTAAGTGGTGACGGGGATGTTCTCCACCGCCTCGTAGCGATTGGCCTCGTCCTCCACGGCGACAAACTCGCGAACGAAGCGATCGGCGGTCCGCAAGACGACGTTCATCGTGCTCCGCAGCCCGCCCGCCGGAATCGCCGAAAAGAGAATCAAACCGCCTTCCTTCCCCATCACCTCGCGAAGTTGCTCCTGCATCTTGGGACGCATGCCGATCTCGTCGAGCGTGGCGAAGCGGGTCTTCTTGACCTCCAGTTGGACGATCGTCCGCTCGCCCGTCTGCGTTCCCTGCGACGTGATGTTCCCGATGCAGGTCATCTTGTCCAGGGCCCGGTTGGGATCGACCTTCTCCGTGCCGCGCAGTCGCCCCAGGTCGGTGAGCTCGACGGGCGTCCAGGAGCCGATGGCCGAGGCGAACCGGTCGCGGGTTCTTTCGTCGCTTGCCAGCTTGATCTTGAGCTGAAGCTCGGCCGCGCCGACGCCCGGGGCGGCAAATTCCTTGGTCAACTGCGGGGCCAGCTTGTTCCGGTAGGCCTCCTTGGCCTTCTCCACCTGATCGAACACCGATCTGCGAAACACCGTGTACTCGGCGGCGAGCTTTCCCTCCTGGCGGGCCTGCCGGTCCCTGGGATTCAATCCGGCCAGCGCCTTGAGCGATTCAAGGACCGGATCGCCCACCTCGCGGTCCATCGACTCCCCGTTTTGCCAGATCCCGTCGATCAACAGGCGCATCGCCACGCCCTGCTGGCTGTAATCGAGCATCATCGCGTCGGCGCGGCGGCACAAGGCGTCGTAGATGAGCTTGCGGGCGTGCTGGAAGCCGGGAGTTTGCCGGGCAGCGAGGGCCCGGGCGGCATTGTCGCGATCGTTGCCGGCGGCCGGATTGAGCACCACCGGCACGCCCGCCAGCAGCGGATCCTTCTTCTCCACCTCGATCTTGGCCCCCAGCTTGTTCAACATCATCGCCGTGCAATAGCGGATGTGCGACGGGGTGAGCACCCGCGCGCTCTCTTCCACCCGGTGGTTGCGCACCAGGATGTAGGTCGAAAGCGGCGCCACCCACGCCAGGGCCAACAGCGCCAGTCCGACCCAGAACATCGGCAGGAACCAGACCAAGACCTGAAACGCCAGGAACGTGCCCACGACGACCGGGTTCCACCGCAGGTAGTCCATTTCCACGGCCTGGGCGTCGCGGCTGACCCAGTCGCTGGTGCCCACCCAAAACAGGAAGATCACCCAGGCCAGGAGGATCTTTAGCCAATCGAGATAGAAGCCGGGCCCGCTCCATCCGTCCACTAGCGGCGAGACCGCCCACCCGCCCTCCTGGGCAAAGAGCTCTCCCGCACCTCCGCCGAGCACCATGAGAACAACCAGCAGCATGAACAGGCGGCGCATCATAGAATCCCGGCTTCCTTCACTTGAATACCTTTGAGGGCCATCTTGAGGGCTTCCGGGTTGGGAGCGACCTCGAACGCCGTGGCCCGGTCGATCATCTTCGTCTCCACCAACTCCTTGAGACTCATGGTGAAGCTCTGCATTCCTTCGGTGGCGCCGATGCGGATCGCATCCGAGAGCTTGTCGTCCTTGCCGTCCAGAATCAGCTTCTTCACCGTGGGATTGAAGATCATGATCTCCATGGTGGGCACGCGCTGCACCCCCTCCTTGATCGACGGCAAGAGCTTCTGGGCGATGATCGCCTTCATGTTGAACACCAACGCGCCGCGGATCGCCGCGTGCATCCCCTCCGGGAACAAGTCGAGAATACGGCCAATGGTGCTGGGGGACGTCGACGCGTGGATGGTGCCGAACACCAGGTGTCCCGTCTCTGCGGCCTGGATGGCGGTCTCGAACGTCTCCCTGTCACGCATTTCTCCCACCAGCATCACGTCCGGATCTTCGCGCACGGCGTGCTTCATGCCGATCATGAAGTCGCGCACGTCCTGGCCGATCTCCCGCTGGTTGATAATGCTCTTCTTGTCGACAAAGAGGTACTCGATCGGGTCTTCCAGGGTGAGGATGTGCACGGCCTCGTTGCGATTGATCCAATCGAGCATGGAAGCAATGGTGGTGCTCTTGCCCGACCCCGTCACGCCGGCCAGGAGGATCATCCCTTGATCGAACTTGCAGAGTCCTTCCAGGATCGGCGGCAGGTGGAGGCCGACGAAGTCGGGGATTTTGTTGTTCACGCGGCGGGCCACCAGCCCCATGCTGCCCATCTGCTGCAGGATGTTCACGCGGAACCGCCACAAGACGCCGTCGACCTCGACTTTGTGGGCGAAGTCGACCCCGCCGTCGCGTTCGAAAATCTGGCGGCGGCGATCCTTCAATCGAGGCTCGCAATCGATCAGTCCGTAGAGAATCCGCGTCATCTCCTCGTCATCGATCGGCCCGCGATTCAGCGGTCGCAGGGCCCCCGCCACGCGGACGTACGGCGGCAAGCCCACTTTCAAGTGCAAATCGCTCCCCTGCACTTTCACCAGGGCGCGGAAAAGCTTGTCGATTTCCAGTTCGCGCTGTGTTTCCGCCCCTCCCGAACCGTTTTGCCCATCCGTTGTCATAAGGGCTCCATTGATTACAACCGCACGGGGATCCCCCGCTGGCGCATGAACCGCTTGGTTTCCTGAATCGTGTACTGCCCGTAGTGAAAAATGCTCGCCGCCAAGGCCGCGTCGGCGCCACCCAAGAGGACAGCGTCGGCGAGGTGTTGGGGGCATCCAGCCCCCCCGCTTGCAACCAGGGGGATTGAGATTTCCCGGGCCACGGCCGCGGTGATCTCAAGGTCGTATCCGTCTTGGGTTCCGTCGGCATCCATAGAAGTCAGCACGATCTCGCCGGCTCCCAACCGCTGGACCTCCTTGGCCCAAGGCACCGCCTCCAAGCCGGTCCCGATGCGTCCGCCGTTGATGTGGACTTCCCAAACCTCCCGGCCATTCTTACGGACCCGCTTGGGGTCAATGTTCACTACAATACACTGACTCCCGAACCTCCGCGCTGCCTGATGCACGAAATCCGGGTCTCGACAGGCCGCCGAATTGATCGAGACTTTGTCGGCCCCGGCGTTTAACAGGGCGCGGATATCATCGAGGGTGCGGATTCCTCCCCCTACGGTTAGTGGCATAAATACCACTTCAGCGGTACGTTCAACAACGTCCAGGATGATATCCCGGCCCTCGTGGCTGGCCGTGATATCGAGGAAAACCAGCTCATCGGCCCCTTCCTGCTCGTAGCGAGCCGCGACCTCCACGGGATCGCCGGCATCGCGGAGATTGATGAAGTTCGTTCCCTTAACCACCCGTCCGCAATTCACATCCAGGCAGGGAATTACGCGTTTGGCAAGCATGGAATTCCGCCGCATCCGAATCGGCCCGACTTGTAGCTGAATTCGCCAGAATTCAGGCTTTTCGGGTCCCGGAACGAAGTCTGGCGAGTTCGCCTCCGCACCGCCCGAAGTCTGGCGACTTCGGCTACCGGCCGATCAAACCTCTACTCTACGCTGGAGATACGCACCGGTCAACGGGCTAAGTCGCCAGAGGAACGTTCTCCAAAATCAGTGCCGGCAACTGCCCCTGACCAAGCACTTCCTTCGCGTCCAGAAGTTCAATTTTATCCTTTTCGCCCAGATTTCCGAAAGACCCCAGCGGGATAAGTCGGCAGACGTTCTCTCGCCGCTAAAGTCCGCCTGATCGGATTCAACACAGCAATTCCCATAGGGCCGTTAGACCGTTTCGACCGATGAATGACTAGGAGATGTTGTGGGGCACGTTTCTAACGTGCCTTCAGGTTGCGGGCACGTTGGAAACGTGCCCCACGTTAGGACAGCGACATGTTGAAGTCACTTTTGCGCACGTGGTGGCTGGCTGCGGCGGCGATCGGGCTGGGCAGTGCAGCCGTGGTCTTGGCCGAGTCCATCGCGGAGTTATCTCCCAGCCAAGTGATTGAGTTCGGGCCGTGGACGGCGGCGGAGAGAGCCCCCGTCATCTCCAGCGTGGCCCTGGACCCGCGAGGCAAGCTCCTGGTAACTGCCGGCGACGATCACTTGGCCCGCCTTTGGGATGCCCGGGCCGGGCAACTCATGCGTCGCTTGGTGGGCCATCACGACTGGGTCCGGGCAGTGGCCTTCAATCCCAGCGGATCGGTCCTGGCCACGGCCGGGAACGACCGCGCGATCTGCCTTTGGGACCTGTCGGGCACCGGCCCGGCGCGCATCCTGGCCGAGCAGGTCGATGGGATTTGCGCCCTGGTCTTCAGTCCGGACAGCAGCCTCCTGGCTGCCGGGGGGTTTGAGAGCCGGGTGCGGGTCTACGATGCTGGGACGGGCCAGCTCGTGCACGCATTGGAAACGCCCGGCGGCGACGTCCGCGCGTTGGCCTTCTCGCCCGATGCCAAGTGTCTGGCGGCCGCCGGCCGCAGCGATCGGATTCGCGTCTGGAGCACGGCCAGCGGGCGCGCGGTGTACGACCTGGCCGGACACCGGCTCCGTGTCAACGCCCTGGCCTTCTCGCCCGACGCAACGCAATTGGCCTCTGCCGGCGACGAGCGGAGCATTCGCGTCTGGAACATGACGACCGGCAGTCCCGTGACCGCGATGGGGCAGCGGCCCGGCAAAATCTTGAGCCTGACGTACTGCGGGCCGCATCGCGTGGCTGCCGGTTCCAGCGACAACCTGGTCCGCGTTTGGGACATTCCGTCCGGCAAGGAGGTGGCGCGCCTGGTGGGCCACACGGGTTCGGTGAGCACCCTGGCCTGGGACGCCTCGGCCGGAACGCTGGTCTCGGGGAGCTTCGATACCACGGTGAGGGTCTGGCCGGTGAAAGTGCCGGGAGCGTCAACCGTTTCGCAACGGTGATGCGGCATAGATAACCTCCTTTGCGACTTTGCGCCTTTGCGTGAGGAAGAAATGCGGCTCACGCAAAGGCGCAAAGACGCAAAGAACAATAACGACACGGAGGTTGCCAGTGGGCTTGTTCAGTCGATTCCACCCGTTGCGCAGTCGCCTTCGGCGGCGTTCCGATCCGCACGCCACGCGAATGCGGACGGCCGCTCTCGGACCGCGGATCTGCCGCTTCGAGCAGATGGAGCCGCGGCAGTACCTCTCCGCCTCGCCGATCCAAATCGGCTCGGTCTACTACGAAGACGCGACCCAAGACGACCGGAACGGCGACACGATCGAGATCACCTGGGCGGGCGGGGCCAAAGGCACGCAACTGACCGACCTGGTCATCGATACCGACAAAGACGGCAACGGCATGGCCATCGGGGACTGCCTTTTCGACACCGCCTCCGGCGGCCTGGGCGCTTACAATTTCCAACCGTTGCAGATCATCAGCCAGAGCGGCATCGACAAGGTCGAGTTCTCGGTCGTCGATGGCGGCACGCGGTTGGCATTCCACTTTACCGGTTTCGACGCGGGCGAACGGTTGATCTTCACCATCGACGTCGACGAGATGGGTTTCCTCGGCCCCAACGCCGTGGCGGAGGGGAACGAGTGGGAAGGCACGAAGCTCGCCGCGACCTTCGCCGCCCCGCACTACGCCAAAGCCGGCGGCAGCGACCTATACATCGACTTCTACGACGCCAAGCTGACGGCATCGGGCCTGGCGCTTCCCCCGGACGATTACATCCCGCCCGGCGTCAGCCCCTCGCCCGTGTTCACCGCCGGGGCGGTTTTCTCCCTCAAGCAAACCCCGCTGCCGATCACCCTCTCCGGCACGGTGTTCGAGGACATCAACGGGAACAATGTCCAGGAAAGCGACGATCCCGGCATTGCCGGCGTGGCCCTCACGCTCTATTCGCTCCAGAGCACGCAGTACGTTGCCGCGGGCCTCACCACGGTGACCGGAGCCAACGGGCTTTACCAGTTCGACGGCCTCCAGCCCGGCACCTATCGCGTGGCCGAGACGCAGCCCGGCGGATACCTGAGCATCGGCGCCCGGCCCGGCACGGTCGACGGGCAGACCCGCGGCGTGGTCGTCAATGTCGACACGCTCAGCGACATCGCCCTGGAAGGCGGTGACAAGAGCCTCCGCAACGATTTCGCCGAGGCCCGGCCGGCGAGCATTTCCGGCTACGTCTACGCCGACGACAACCTCAACGGGATCAAGGACGACGGCGAAGGCCCGATCGCCAACGTCAAGCTGGCGCTCTTGGATGCCAAAGGAAACCCGACCGGGGTCACAACGACCACCGACGCCTTGGGGTTCTACCTTTTCACCGACCTTCTGCCCGGCACTTACGGCGTGTCGGAGGCCCAGCCCGAAAGCTACTTCGACGGCCTCGATCGCGCCGGCACGGCGGGCGGCGCCGCGCAGAACCCGGGCGACTCGATTACCGGGGCTGTGCTGAGCTCCGGCACGAAGGGCCTGGACTACGATTTCGGCGAGATCCGGCCGGCCCAGCGCCTTGGCCGGGGCGGTGCTCCACGCGGCCAGCATCGCCAGCGCGTTGACCACTTCCTCGCCGTGGACACCGACCATGTGCTCGAAGAGACGCATCGGGTCGTTGTAGTAGACGGTCGGCTCGTCGCCGTTGCCCAGCAGCGACACCGACATGACCTCGAGGTCGACGGTGG
>CAYTJV010000212.1:0-3417 GCA_964438165.1 uncultured Planctomycetaceae bacterium
ATACGCTTGCGCGGTACGGCCTGAGACCGCAGGGCTACGCCGTGGTAACCCTTCACCGGCCTTCCAACGTCGATCGAGCGGAGACGCTAGCCCCCATCCTGGAGGTTTTGATCGACGCTTCCGCGCGGCTGCCGCTGGTGTTTCCGGTCCATCCCAGGACGGACCAGCGTCTCCAGCGGTTTGGCTTGGCGGCGCGATTGGAGGCTGCCCCAGGCATCCGCCGCCTGCCCCCGATGGGCTATGTGGATTTTCTGGCCCTGACCTCCCAGGCCAGGCTCATCGTGACCGATTCCGGCGGGCTTCAAGAGGAATCGACGGCCCTGGAGATCCCGTGCCTTACTGCCCGACCGAATACCGAACGGCCGGTCACGGTCGACGAGGGGACAAGCACCCTGGTAGGCAACGACCCGACCCGACTCCGCGAGTCCCTGGAATCAGTGCTCGACGGCACGTACCGGAAGGGGCGCTGCCCGGCGATTTGGGACGGCCACGCCGCCGAGCGGATCGCGGAGATCCTGGCCCGTTCGGTATGACAGTCCCGAGGCCCCCCCATAGTCCCAGCCGGGCACACACGATCCATCTGCTGCGCCAATTGTTTGTGTCAACAACCTCAAGTAAGGGCGGACTGCAACGGACGACGTTTCGCTTCCTGCCCGACAACTTAGTCGGCTTTTTTGCGGGCGATGGCGGGAGCCTGCGGTTAGAGCTGGTTTGCGACCCAGTGGACAAGGACTCGCCGCCCCATGATAGGATATTCGGGCGGTGGCGGCGTCCTGCGATCGATGCGGCCCAGCAGATAGGGCTTGCCACTTCGGATCAGTCGGATTACCATAGAGGGATCCCCCAGGAGTATGGTCATGAAGATCCGCAAAGCCGTGATTACCGCCGCCGGACAGAATCAGGATCGCTTGCCGTTGCAGCGGTTCGTGGATCTCGACGGCGCCGAGAAAAGCGCGCTTCGGATCATTGCCGAGGAAGTGGTTGCCGCGGGAGTGGAGCAGATCTGCGTGGTGGTCCGTCCGGGGAACGAGCGGGCTTACGCCGAGGCGACCGGCGACTATGCTCGATCGCTGGTGTTCGTCGAGCAGCCCGAGCCTCGGGGATACGGGGAGGCGCTGTGGCGGGCCAGGCAGTTCGTCGGCGATGAGCCGTTCGTACACCTGGTGAGCGATCACCTGTATATCAGCCGATCGCCGCGGCGCTGTGCCCAGCAGTTGGTCGAGGTGGCCCTGGCCGAGCAGTGCTCCGTGACGGCCGTGCAGCCGACGCGGGAGAGCATGCTGCGGTACTACGGGGCGGTCGGGGGCGGCCGCGTGGCCGGGCGGAGCGGCCTTTACCAGATCGAGCGGGTGCTGGAAAAGCCCACGCCGACCCAGGCCGAGCAGGAATTGGCCGTGGCGGGTCTCCGCGCCGGCCACTACCTGTGCGTGTTCGGCATGCACGTGTTCACGCCCACGGTGATGGAGCTGTTGGATCGCGAGGTGGCGCGGATCGACTCGTCCGGCCATACCGAAGCGGTGATGCTCTCGCCCACCCAGGCCGAGCTTGCCAAGCGGGAGCGCTACCTGGCCGCGGAGCTGGAAGGCACCCGCTTCAATATCGGCGTGAAGTACGGCATGTTGATCGCGCAATTGGCGCTAGCCCTCCACGGCAGCGACCGCGAGGAGATCTTGGCCCGACTGGTCGAGCTGCTGGCCGCCCGCGACCACGGCGTGACGTAACTGCCTTCACGTGGCCGCGTCTGGCCGAGACGCGCAATTCCGGTCTCGGAGAGACCGGTCCACGTGAGGCGGCATGAGGGGATTCCATGGCAAGCGACCTGGTCAGCATCATCACCAGCCACGACGCGGCGATCCGCAATCGTTCCCTCGACGAGTTCTGCCGTCAGGCCGGCGCCGCGGAGCTCGTCAACGCCGCGGCGCAGTTGGACGCCTTCCGCCGCGCGAGCGAGAACCTCTACGAACGGGTGCGGGCGGTCTTCTTTTTGTGTGCGATCTATCGCTATCATTTGCCGAAGAAACTGCCGGCCGAGGCCCGGGGCGCGGTGCCCTATGACGGCTATCTGCACCTCTTGAGCCGGCGGTTCGAGGAGGCCGTGGAGTCGTTCCTGGCCGTGCAGGGCCGCGACGGCCCGAGCGACGCCATCGCCAGCGCGTTGGCGGCCGCGTACCACGCCCTCGGGTTCCAGACCCTCGCCGACCAGGTGCGGCGGAGCGTGCGCTCGGTCGGCGGCAACCAGTGGATGTTCCGCATGGGCCATCCGGCCGACCACCCGCTCGAAATCCGCCGGCAACTTCTTCGCCGAGCCGATCCGGCCGACCCCTTCCCCATCCTTTCCGAGCGCACGCCGGTGCGCATGGATCTCTCGCACAGCGGTTGGAGCGACATCTTCTTCCTGGGAATGGACTTTCCCGAGGGCGCGCGGGTGCTCAACGTTTCCGTGGATCTTGGGGTGCACGGGCGGGACTTGCAGCCGCGGCCGCCGATCGAGGCCTACTTGCGCGTGATCGACGAGCCGGTGCTGCGATTGGTGAGCGTGGACCTGAAGGCCAAGGCCGATGTGACCAAGCTCGCCGACGTGTTCGATTTCGCCAAGGATTACCTGGGGCTCCTGAAGGCCGCGGTGATCGCCGCCGGGATCATCCCGCCGGGGCTGGAAGGCTCCGGCCAGAAGCTCGACGACGTGCTGGCCCGGCTCGTCGGACCGGGCCTGGGGCTGGAGATCGTCAGCAAGGTGAACGATATCCCCAAGGGCTCCCGGCTGGCCGTTTCGACCAATCTGCTGGCGGCGATCATCACCTGCCTGATGCGGGCCACGGGCCAGATCGAGTCGCTGTGCGGGCCGCTGAGCGAGGGCGAGCGGCGGCTGGTGGCTGCCCGGGCGATCTTGGGCGAGTGGCTGGGCGGCTCGGGCGGCGGCTGGCAGGACTCGGGCGGGATTTGGCCGGGGGTGAAGATGATCGAGGGCCGCACCGCTGGCCCCGACGACCCGGAATACGGCATCAGCCGCGGTCGATTGCTGCCGGATCACCACATCTATTGCAGTAGCGAGGTAAGCCGGCAGACGCGCCAGCAGATCTGCGACAGCTTTGTGCTGGTACACGGCGGGATGGCCCAAAACGTCGGGCCCATCCTGGAGATGGTCACCGAAAAGTACCTCTTGCGATCGGAGGCCGAGTGGACGGGCCGTCAAGAGGCGATGGCGATCATCCGATCGATCGAGGAGGCCCTTTGCCGCGGCAACGTGCGGGAGATTGCCGAGGCGACCACGCGGAATTTCTGCGGTCCCATCCAGACGATCATCCCCTGGGCCGGCAACCTCTACACCGAGCCGCGGCACGCCGACGGCCAGGCGCGACTCCGCCGCTACCACTGGGGCCTCCTGACGCCACGACGCCGTCCGGGCGGCCGGCACGG
>CAYTJV010000212.1:3427-11583 GCA_964438165.1 uncultured Planctomycetaceae bacterium
TCCTGATGCTCGGCGGGATCTCGGGCGGCGGGATGGGGTTCATCTTCGAGCCGTCGCGCAAGGCCGAGGCCCAGGATTACCTCCAGGAGCTGATGAGCCGCACCAAGCGCGAGCTGCAGCATGCGCTGCCGTTTGCCATGGAGCCGGTGGTGTACGACTTCGCCATCAATGACGGCGGCACGGTGGCCGAGCTTTGGGAAGGCGAGGATGCCTTGATGCCGCCCGGCTACTACGCGCTGTGCGCACCGGAATGGCTGCGGCGCGACGTGCGGGAGTTCAGCCCGACGACTCGCGGCGAGATCGCCCGCTTCGCCGCCGCATGCCGCGAGCATCCCCGGCTGGCTGGCTCCACGGAGTTGCTCTACTCCGCCCTGTTCCCGCAGCCGAGCGCCGACGAGCGCAGCCAGGTGACCTTGAAGCGGCTCTTGGAACAGAACGGGTTCGATCCGGAGCTGCACGAGCAGATCCGCGCCGATCTTCGCGCCGGCCGCATCGGGCTGGCGCAGAATCGGCTGCCCGCCAGTAGCTCGCTGGAAGACGTCGGTGACGGCGACGTCCTCGATTGCAGCCGGCCCGGCACGCCCGACGACGCCTGCCGCCGGGTGGGCCAGTCGGCCCTGGCGCGCGGCGAAGTGGCCGTGCTCACGTTGGCCGCCGGGGCCGGAAGCCGCTGGACTCAGGGCGCCGGCGTGGTCAAGGCGCTTCATCCCTTCTGCCGCTTCCGCGGCCAGTACCACAACTTCATCGAGGTCCACCTGGCCAAGAGCCGGCGGATCGCCGAACAGTTCCAGGCCGCGGTGCCGCACGTCGTTTCCACCAGCTACCTGACCCACGAGCCCATCGCGCAGTCGCTGGTCAAGCACGCCAACTACGGCTACGGCGGGCCGCTGTTGCTCTCGCCGGGGCGCTCGGTCGGACTGCGCATGATTCCCATGCCCCGCGACCTGCGATTCGCCTGGGAAGACATGCCGCAGCAGATCCTCGACGTGCAGGCCCAGAAGGTGCGGGAAAGCCTCCACGCCTCGCTCATCGGATGGGCCGAAAGCTGCGGCGGCGCCAACGATTACACCGACAACCTGCCGCTCCAGTGCCTCCATCCGGTGGGCCACTGGTTCGAGGTCCCCAACCTGCTCCGCAACGGCACCCTGGGGCGGCTCCTGGCCGATCGCCCCCAACTGAAGTACCTCCTGCTGCACAACGTCGATACGCTGGGGACCGATCTGGATCCCGGGCTCTTGGGCCTGCACATTGACCAAGGGGCATGCCTCAGTTACGAGGTCATCCCGCGGTGGATCGAGGATCGCGGCGGCGGACTGGCCCGGGTCAACGGCCGGGTGCGGCTGGTCGAAGGCCTCGCCATGCCCCGCGAAGAAGATGAATTCCGCCTGACCTACTACAACTCGATGACCACCTGGGTCGCGATCGACCGCCTCCTGGAGGTCTTTGGGCTCGCCCGGGAGGATCTCTCGGATGAGCCGGCCGTGACCGCCGCCATCCGCCGCCTCAGCCTCCGTCTGCCCACATACATCACGCTCAAGGACGTCAAGAAGCGTTGGGGCCACGGCCAGGAGGACGTCTTCCCAGTGGCGCAGTTCGAGAAACTCTGGGGCGACATGACGAGCCTGGCGGAGGTCGCCTGCCGCTTCCTCGTCGTGCCGCGCCTCCGCGGCCAGCAGCTCAAGGACCAGGCCCAGCTCGACGTCTGGCTTCGCGACGGCTCGGCCGCCTACGTCGACTCCCTCTGCGCCTGGCCGGATGCGTGACAGCTCCTCCTGGACCTGACGCTGCACCCGCGCTTCGCCGAAGAGCTGCTTCGCGGTCTGACCGACTACATCCTGAAGACCATGGAAATCCTACATGCACAGAGACTCGATCAACCGCAGTTCCCCCGCGACCTCATCCATCACCCGACGAGAATTCGTCCAGGCAGGTGGAGCGGCTGCTCTGACCGCGGCTTCCTGGAAGCGTGCCTATGGCGCGAATGAGAGAATCGGCATCGGCCTGATCGGTTTTGGGCTGATCAGCCGAACGCACGCGAGGAACTTCATGGCGCAGCCGGATGTCCAGATTCGGGCTGTGGCCGAGACGTATCGCCCGCGCCTCGAAGCGGCCGCGGCGATGGTGGGCGGTCGAGTCGCCCAGCATGGCGACTTCCGCAAGCTGCTGGATAGCAAGGACGTGGACGCCGTTATAATCGCCACGCCCGACCACTGGCACGCCTTGATGACGATGATGGCCTGCGCCGCGGGCAAGGACGTCTACGTGGAGAAGCCGCTCACGCTGTTCGTGCGCGAGGGCCGCTGGATGGTCGAGGTGGCTCGGCGGCACAAGCGGGTCGTGCAGGTGGGGACGCAGGCCCGGTCGGGCGAGCACCTCCAGCGTGCCCGGGAACTGATCCGCGGCGGGCGACTGGGCCAGATCGTCTCGGTGCAATGGAACTCCCTGCGCAACATCAGCCCCGGGTTCGGCAACCCGCCCGACCAGCCCCCGCCGCCCGAGCTTGACTGGGACCTTTGGCTCGGGCCCGCGCCCACGCGGCCCTACAATCCCAACCGGGCGATCTATCACTTCCGCTGGTTCTGGGACTACTCCGGCGGGCAAATGACGAACCTCGGGCAGCACTCGCTCGACTTGGTTCACTGGATCACGGACGTTAAGGGTCCGACGGCGGTCACCGGCGTCGGCGGCCGTTGGTTCCTCAAGGACAACTGCGAAGTGCCCGACACGCAGGACGTGATCCTCCAGTACCCCGGCTTTACGACGGTGTGCCAGTACCGCGAATGCGCGACCTCGGGGGCTAGGTCAAACACAGGCGGTTTGCTCTTTTGCGGCACGCACGGCACGATGTCCCTGAGTCGCGAGTCCTACCAGGTCATCCCCGATAGGAAAGAGAACCCGACGAACATCGTGGCCCGGCTGTACGGTGGCCATCCTGTCGGCGGCCCACAACCCGTTGCGGACCAGCCGACCCTCTGGACCGAGCCGATCAAGGATACTTCCGGTAGCTCGGAGGCCCAGTACGTCGGTCACGTGCGGAACTTCTTGGACTGCATCAAGACGCGCGAGCAGCCGATCGTTGACCTCGAAAGCGCCCACCGCGTGGCGACTGCCTGCCACCTGGCGAACATCTCGCTCCGCACCGGCCGCAAGATCCGCTGGGACGCCGACCAAGAAGAGATCCTCGGCGACCCCGAGGCCGCCCGCATGTTGGTCCGGCCCTACCGACCGCCGTGGGACGCGGAACTACGGGCCCTCACGAATCAGCTTTGACCGGCCGACGTGGTTGGCTGCCCACTCGGACCGGGCACTTCCTGGGCCATCGACTTCCTGACAGGCCTGGGCGGAAAAGAGACTACTTTCCGCCCGCCGGCTGCCTGTCGTTCCCTCGCGTCCTGGATGATCGCTCGGAGGTCATAGTTGAATCGTTTCGCCAATGCGTCCCGAGCCTGCCGCACCTCGGCGATGATGCTGTCTGTAGCCATCGGTTATTCCTTCAGAAGTTCTTCCGGAGTGCAAATCACCGGCGGTTCGTATCCACGGTCTCGGCAAACCATCTCAATGCGGCCACGCAGTGCCGCATTGGCAATGTGCGTGCAGTTCCAAGTCAGGAGGTAGTCCATGCCGTTGACCGTCGCGATTGCAATATGAAGCGAGTCGGCCGCGGCGTTGGGTGGGAGTGGAACTCGCTTCATCAATTCTTCGGCGAGTGCATAGACATTCTCGCTGGGATCGAGGAGCGGCACATTCGCCAGCGTGTCCAACCTGCGTTTCGCAGCATCGGGATCGCCTGCAGCGGCTTCATCGATCACGAATTGCGAGACGAACAGCTCGAAATCCTCACGCCGCGTTTCCCACCACTCCTTCGTCGTCTGCTGGTGACCAGCCATCACGAAATCGCGACTGAGCCACGCGGTCAAGTAACTCGGTACCGTTGTCTCCAGATACACACGTGGTTTCATGGGATCAACCTACAACTATGATTTTACCCACGGGCGGGAGCCGAGCAAAGTCACCGTTCTGGCGCTCAACCGCGGCGATCGCGCGTCACCGAGTCTGCCAACGGCATCCCTGGATTAGCCTTGGCGCTACTCGACATCCGTCGGACGCACCCATGATTTCTTCCTTATCCACAGACGAGGAGATGTTGGCGAGCCCATTTCAAACTGAGCTCGATGTTCCGCTCCTCCTCGGCGACCTGCTGGTCAAAGGACAACCTGCTCACGCAGGACAGAGATTTCGGTTGGTTTTGCCGCACCAAGCGGAGCGTGCGGGCCAGGTCGCGGCCCGGGGTGGCGGCGAAGGTCGTCCAATACTTTTCCGTCAAGCAAGGGACCTTGAGCGGGTCGCGGGTGATGAGTTCCAGGGTGAAGTGAATCTCGGGCTGAGCCTTGCGTAGTATGTTGACCATTTTCTTCAGGTCCAGAAAGCCTTGGCCCAGGGGCACGTCGGCCAACAAAAAGCCATCGTCGTACTCGCGCACGGCGTGGTCCTTGAGGTGAACCGAGCAGGCCCAGGGCGCGTAGGCCGCGACTACTTCCAGCGGGTCTTCCAGCAGGGCAAGGCTGTTGCCCACGTCGACGCAGGCCCCGACCCATTCGCTGCTCGTCCGCTTCAATAGCTCGATCCGCTCGGCGATGCGGTGGTCCTTGTGGTTCTCGACCGCCAGGCGCACGCGATGCCGCTCGGCGACCGGCGCGGCCAGCTCGACCGACTTGCGGGCCTGCTGGTCGTACTGGCGGAACTGCTCGGCGGAGTCGAAGAACTCGTAGCGCCGGCCGGGCAGGATCACCGTGCGAACGGCCTTGGCGCCGACCATGGCCGCGGTTCGCATTTCGGCGTCGAAGCGGGCAAGGTCGGCCGGGTCGCGCGGCGGGCTCATGATCCCCTCGATGAACATCCCGTAGTCATCCGCCTGCTTGCGGAGTTTCTTGACGTATTCCGCATCGCGAATGCCCAGCGGCACTTGCACGCCGCCTGCGCCGATCCGATGGCAATGTTCCAGGAAGCTCAAGGGCTCGAACAGGTCCCGGTTCGGATCTCTTTGTCTTTCGGCCTTCTGCCGGAGGATGCAGCAGTAGATCACCAGCCCGAGGCTCGCTCGCACGGGCGACTCGGCTGCCAAGGAACCGGCAGAACTGCGTAGAATCGCCGCCGAGCAGCCGCCCGTGACCAGACGAAAAACGTCGCGACGGTTCATGGCACGGTTCCTCGATCCATCATCGTGCTCCTTTGGCAAGCTGTCATTCTATCCCGGAGTAAGCCCGATATCAAACAGCGATGGAGCAGTGACCCCCTTTGGAGTGCGGCAACTCGTCGCCGCTTTGGATTGGGCCACTCTGGGTGGCAGGCGGCCGATGGCGCTCGCGCCCAGAAGAGAAAGAAAGCGGCGACGAGTCGCCGCACTCCAAAGGGGCGGTGCGACGGCGCCCTTGCCACGTCCGGTAGAATGGAGGGCCAGAGTCGTGGCGGTTTCTCTTGAACAATCTCCGATGGAGGAAAGACCATGTCCCGCATCCTGCTCTTGGGTTCGATCTTCAGCGTCGCGCTCGGCGCGGCCTGCTTTTGCCACGCCACCGAGAAAGGAGGCGAGAAAGCGCCTGCCGCCCTGGACTTCAAGATGAAGACGCTGGACGGTGAAGAGGTCGGCCTCGACAAGTATCGCGGCAAAGTGGTGATGATCGTCAACGTGGCCAGCAAATGCGGGCTAACGCCCCAGTACGAACAACTGCAGGCCCTGCACGCGAAATACGCTCCCAAGGGGCTGGCGATCCTGGGCTTCCCCTGCAATCAGTTCGGGCAGCAGGAGCCGGGCACGGCGGCGGAAATCAGGCAGTTCTGCAAGACGAACTACGGCGTGTCCTTCGATCTGTTCCGCAAGGTCGAGGTAAACGGCGATGGGGCCTCGCCGCTCTACAAATACCTCACCGCCCTGAACGCCAAGCCGAAGGGGCCGGGCACGATCAGTTGGAATTTCGAGAAGTTCATCATCGGCCGCAACGGTCAGGTCGTGGCCCGATTCGCCCCCAGGACCAAGCCCGACGCCCCCGAGGTGCTGAAAGTCATTGACGCCGAGCTGGCCAAGCAGTAGCGACCTTTGGAGTGCGGCGACTCGTCGCCGCTTTCTTTTTTGAACGCCAAGGGGTCGGGAGTCTTTTTTCCATGTCGGCGATGGGATCTTTCCTGTGCGGAAAACCGTTGCCGCCGACATGGAAAAAAGACTCCCGACCCCCTTCGTCCGGTTCAGCACAATGGGTCCGTCACTTCGGCACCCTTTACGCCACGCTTCCCTCAACCTGCGCCGTGCCCCGGTTGAACCGCCGCGACATAATCACGAACGCCGCAGTCACCGGGATCATGATGAGGGCAAACAGCGCGAAGTACCGCCCGGGCGAGAGCTCGAAGCCGAACACGGTCTGCTCGTACAGCGGCGTGATCTGGGCGTTGAGGATGTTGCCGAAGAAGACCGTCAGCAACCAGCACGCGGTCACAAAGCTCTTCATGGTCGCCGGGGCGGCGGTGAAGGCCAGTTCCAGCCCAACCACCGAGATGCAGATCTCCGACACCGTGATCAGCACGTACGACACGACCTCCCAAAGCACGGAGACCCTTCCCGCGTCGGCCGCCAGAAAGCCGGCGAGCGACATGATCGCCATCGTGACCGTGGTGAGCACGAAGCCGATGAGCATTTTGCTCGTCGGTTTCAAGTCATAGCCGATCCTGGCCAGGTAGTGCCACAGGAAGGTAATCGGCGGCAGCAGGAGGATAATCAGCACCGGGTTGATCGCCTGGAGCAGGTCCGGCGGGAGCGACGTGCCGAACAAATCGATCCCCAAGGAGTCGCGGGCGAACCGGAGCACGGAATGTTGCCACGTGCCGGGCGGATGATCGAAGATGTTCAGGGCGAGGTGATCCTTGGCAAACAACGTCCACGTGGAGGCCGACTGGTCGAAGATGCTCCAGAAGAACGTCACCACGATGAACAGGCCGATGATGCGGCGGAGCACCGTCAGCCGCTCGCGGCGCTCGTCGGGCGTGAGCCGCTTGCGCTGGATCGTTTCCGCTCCGTAGAACGGCTTGCCCGAGGCGAACACGATAAACGCCATCGTCATCAAGACGGCCGGGAAAACAAATGCCGTGGCATAGCCGTACTTGTCGCGGATCCACGGCATGGCGAACGACGAGAGGGCCGCCCCGATGTTGATCGCGCCGTAGAACATGGCGAAGGCGTCGCTGCGGAGCTTCGTCCGGCCGGGCCGCTTCTGGTCGTAGGTGAGTCCCATCAGCGTCGAGATGTTCGGCTTGATCACGCCGCTTCCCATCGCCAGCAGGGCCAGCGATATGAAGAGGAACGTGCGGCTCTGGAGGGCCTCGATGCCGAGCATCAACTGCCCGAAGATGTACGGCAGCGAGAACCCCACGATCGTGCGGTACTTGCCGAGGTAGTTGTCGGCCAGGTAGCCGCCGACGAGCGGGAGCAGATAGCACGCCGCGATGAAATACGACATCACGCGGCTGGCGTCCCCGTCGCTGAAATCCAGCACGCGGATCATGTACAGCAGCAGAATCGCCCGCATCCCGTAATAGCAGCAGCGCTCGGCGAATTCGCCCCAGAAGAAAAACCAAAAGCCGACCGGATGGTCGAGAACGCCCGAACGCTGGGCGAGCGGATCGTGCTTTTCGGACGCGGAAGGATTGTCTACATTCGGGCTCATCGGGTCTCACTTTGCTCCGAAGTCGCGGGCGAACGCCCTGGGGCTCAAGTCTTCGCCGGTGGCGTGCCGGGTAAGCCGGTTCCAATCGAGCGTGCGTCCGGGGGCGAACACCCGCTCGATCAAGTACCGACCCGCTGCCTTGTTGCCCACGTAGATGGCTCTGGCCGGGTCGGCCCCGCCGAGCACGTCGCGGGCAATCGCCTGGTGGACCTGCGCGGCGAACAGCTCGCCCATCATGTAGTTGTGGTAGTAGGCCGGCGCGCTGACGACGTGGATCTTGGCCGCGTAGTCGGGCTCGTTGCGCCCTTCCGGACGCTTAACCTCCTGGTACTTCTCCACCAGGTCCCACCAGAGCCGGTTCAGGTCGCCGTCGGGGTCGGCGTAGAGCGCCTTCTCGAAGCGGAACATCACCTGGCACCAGCGGGAGAAGATCAAGAGTTGGTT
>CAYTJV010000213.1:0-11574 GCA_964438165.1 uncultured Planctomycetaceae bacterium
GGCCCGCTACTTCGATCAGTCGCAACCCGCGCTGCGCAGTCCCAACACCGATTTCGATGATCTTCTGAATACGGCGTCGATGGACCGCCTGGTAGATTGGGCGGTCCGAAGCAGGGTTGGAGAAATGGAAAAGACGGAACAGCCTCAAACGGGTGCGGATGCCCAACGTCGTCCTCCATGACAGACCTAGCTTAGGTTTCGGCCGGTGAGTAAGGCTGAATCGAGGAGAAATCTTTCCGGACAACGTTTGAGCGACCCGCTGCAAGAGGGTAATCGGTGCGGAAGTGCGATTGACCTGTCCGGGATCAATCGGTAATCTTGCGGTTCTTGCCCATGTGCCCCAGCCTTTCGCAATACTCCCCGGTTGCGTGGTGATCCGCGATGAAATATGCTTCGGTGGGCCCGATTGCCACCCACTTTCCCGATGCTGTCGAAGACAACGAGTACCTCGGCGCCAAGTTTCCCAACTGGGACATGAAGCTGATCTATGCGAAGACGGGCATTCGGGTGCGGCACATTGCCGATCGGAATGAGTGCGTATCGGATTTGGGCGTTGCGGCCGGGCAGAAGCTCTTCCAGAGCTACGCGATCGACCCCGGCTCGATCGACTTCCTGCTGTTCTGCACGCAAACGCCCGACTATCCCCTGCCCACCACGGCGTGCCTGGTCCAGGATCGCCTCGGGCTGCGGACCTCGATCGGGGCGCTGGACTTCAACTTGGGGTGTTCGGGGTTCGTGTACGGGCTGTCGTTGGCCGACGGATTGATCCGCGGCGGGATTGCCCGGCGCGTGCTCTTGATCACCTCGGAGACCTATTCCAAGTACGTCCATCCCTCGGACCGCTCGCTGCGCACGATCTTCGGCGACGGGGCCGCGGCCACGCTGGTCGAGGCGGCCGACGAGCCGAGCCTGGGTCCGTTCGTGTTCGGGACCGACGGACGAGGCGCCGACACGCTGATCGTGACCGAAGGGGGGGCCCGGCCCAAGGAATCGGCCATCCGGCCGCGGAAGCGCAAGCGTTGGCCGAGCACCCTGGTGATGGACGGTCCGGAACTGGTGAAATTCAGCCTCGATGTCGTCCCGACCACCGTCGATCAAGCCCTGGCCGCTTCCGGCTGGACCCGCGACGACGTCGAGATCTACCTCATGCACCAGGCCACGGCGTTCCTCTTGAATCATCTCCGGGACAAAATGTCGCTCAACGGCGACAAGATGCCCGTGGACCTCGAGGAATACGGGAATACCGTGTCGTCGACGATCCCGATCCTGATCGATCGCCTGCGGTGCAGCGGCCGGCTCAAGCCGGGGACCCGCACCGTGATGGTCGGCTTCGGCGTGGGGCTCTCCTGGGCCGGCTGCACGTGGACCGAGACCTGGCAGCAGCCGCAAACCGCATCGTAGGACGGATTGCCAAGCCGTCCTACGAGAATCGATCCACTTGCTTCTTTCGGTTCCTCGTAGGGAGACCAAGCCATGAACGATGCACCGTGGCAAGAAGAAGTGCCCAAGTACGTTCGCGTGATGCAGATCATCGTGGGCGCTTTGGCCCTTGGTTGCGTCTTCTTCCTGGTGATCGTGCTGATGATTCCAAGACCGGCCGCGGAGCAAGCCGGCGAGGCCGGACCGTTGTTGAGCTACGTGGCCTTCGCGTTCTTGGTGGCGGCAATCGTTGCCCGGTCCGTTGTGCCCGGGGTCGTCGTACGCACGGGGCGGCGGAGCATTGCCCGCGGCACGTTCCGAATATCGACCGTCGAGGAAACGGCCTCACAAGCGAGGCGCGAGGCGTTGGAGCAGATGGGCGACGCGGGCAGACTCCTCGTGCTGTTTCAGACGAAGACGATCATCGCCACGGCGATCCTCGAAGGCGCGACGTTCTTCCTGCTCATCGCCTACATGATGGAGCATTATGCGCCCGTCTTGGTGATTGCCGTTGCGATGATTACGGCGATTGCCGCGCACATGCCCACTTCGCGAGGCGTCGTCCACTGGATCGAAGACCAGCTTCGGCTTCTGCGCGAGGAACGGTCGCTGGAACGGTAAGACGCCGCGCAATAGTAAAGTGCCGCAGTGTGAAACGTGGGATAGGCTTCCAGCCTGTCTTCTCTGACGACAGGCTGGAAGCCTATCCCACGTCCCCCGAACTGGCGTTGACCCTTCGGCGGGCTTCTTATATTCTCCCACCCCCAATTCATGGGCGAGTGCGCTACCACCGCGCAGAATGCCCATGTTGTGTATTTGTCGCATATTATCGGTCGCCGTTTGACTCTGTGCCATGCTTGGGCATCGGGATTATTGTCAGCGAACTGGGTCACGTCCGCGTCGGGCCGCGTGGGCTTTGGCGCTGGCGGTAATGGCGCTGACAGTGGCCGGCGGATGTGCGTCGAAAATGGTGTCGCTGCGCGAGACGCCCCGCAACCCGCTGGTCAGCCAACTCCGACTCACCGCCTGGGGCGGGCCCAAGCCGAGCGACCGCACGGTCCAGTTCCTGCGCGTGTACGACTTGACCGAAGATTGGAAGGGCGATCCCCAGGCCCTGCTGCAAAAGGTCCAGGCGGTGCTCGAGCGGGAGCCCTCGGCCGACAAGCTCTACGCCATTGCCGAGCTAAGCTACCTGCAAGCCAAGCGGGTGGAGGCGGCCAAGCCGCAGTTGGCCATGAATTTCTACGGGGCCACGGTCCTGAACGCCTACCAGTATCTTTTCGACGACCGTTTCCGACCCACGCGCAACCCCTACGATCCCCATTTTCGCGGCGCCTGCGATCTGTACAACACCGCCCTGGAGGCCGGGCTGCGCCTGGTGCGCAAAGATCAAAACTTGCTGCCCGGCCAGACCTTGACCATCCGCACCGCCGGCGGCAACTGGGACATCACCTGCGAGGCCCAGGCCGGAAACTGGCGGCGGGAAGACTTCGGACGCTTCGAGTTCGTATCCGACTACGAAATCCACGGGCTGAAGAACCATTATCATACCTACGGGCTCGGAGTGCCGCTGATTGCGGTGCGACCGGTGCGACGCAGCGATCAGAACGAGCCGTCGGCCGCCAGCTATTATCCGGAAGATCTGAGCTTCCCCGTGACCGCGTTCCTCCGTCCGTCGGTCGAGGCGGGCAGGTCCGACTCCGCGTCCGGAGGCTCCTCGCGTCATCGCGGGGTTCTGGAGCTGTATGATCCGTTGTCGGTGGGCGACATCGTGGTCAGTGGCGTGAGGATCCCGCTGGAAAGCGATTTCACCACGCCGCTGGCCTATTTCCTCTCCAATCCGGCCTTCGACGTGCCCACCGCCGGGCTGTTGCGGCCGGAGACGCTTTTGGCCAAGGCCAACGGCGTCCGGCCGCTGATGGGTCTGTACATGGTCCAGCCCTACGAGCCGGGGAAGATCCCGGTGCTGTTGGTTCATGGGCTGTGGTCCAGCCCGATAACCTGGATGGCCATGTTCAACGACCTGCGGAGCATCCCGGAGATTCGCGACCGTTACCAGTTCTGGTTCTATCTCTACCCGACCGCCCAGCCGTTCTGGATCAGCGCGGCGATGTTGCGGCGCGACTTGGCCGACCTGCGGCAGATGCTCGATCCGGAGCATCGCGAGCCGGCATTGGACCAGATGGTGCTGATCGGGCACAGCATGGGCGGGCTCTTGTCGCGCTTGCAGACGGTCTCCAGCGAAAATAGCTACTGGAGCACGGTGAGCGACAAGCCGTTCGAGGCGGTCAAGGCCGTCCCCGACGTGCTCGACCGGCTGCAAAGCTGCTTCTTTTTCCAGCCCAATCCGTCGGTGCGCCGCGTGGTGACCATCGGCACGCCGCATCGCGGCAGCAGCTTCTCGACCCAGACCACGCAGTGGCTGGCGGCCAAGCTGATCCGCTTGCCGACGATGCTCATCCAGAGCCAAGAGGCCCTATTCCGCGAGAATAAGGACGTGTTCGGCGAGAAGTCGCTGTTGCGGGTCACCACGAGCATCGATGCCTTGTCGCCCAAGGCGCCAATCTTCGCGGTGCTGGTTTCCAGTCCGCGGCCTCCTTGGGTGACGTATCACAACATCATCGGCATGATGCCGCGTCAGGGACTCTTGGGCAAGCTGGCCAGCGGCGACGGCGTGGTGGGCTACGAGAGTGCCCACATGGACGACGTAGCCAGCGAGCTAATCGTGCCCGCCGTCCACTCGTCGGTTCACGCGCATCCCTTGGCCGTGCTGGAAGTGCGGCGGATCCTGCTCCAGCACTTGGCCGACCTCCGCGCGTTCCCCAACCCCGCCCCGCCGACGCCGATGCAAACCGCGGCCAGCCTCATGCCGCATTGACTGGCGTCAAGTCGCAAAACACGGCCGTTGGCTTTACGGGGCCGGGGCGGGTATACTTGAATGTACCGTCAAGAAGGTGAGGTCATGAGCACGATAATCGCGGCACATATCGCTCTCGACGACGCCGGAGTCGCCTGGATTGACGACACCAATGTCAAGGTCGTCGAAGTGGTGCTGGACAAACTCGCCCATGGATCCAGTCCCGAAGAGATGCACTTTCAATATCCGCATCTTTCTTTGTCCCAAATTCACGCCGCCCTTGCGTACTATTACGACCATCAGGCGGAACTGGATGCCGAAATCCAGGACCGGCTTTGCGAGGTCAATCGGCTAGTTGCCGAGGCTGGCGCATCCCCTGTCCATCGGCCAAGCGATTGACGATCTAGAGTTGCTTGCAAAGGCATGCGAACCCGGCGACCTTTCCAACAGGGTCGAATACCTTCCCCTCCGGTGAACTGTCTTTGACGCGTTCTGTGGCCCTGTGGAAAAGGGGACGGTTCCCCGCCGCTGGCCACCAGGATTTCCCGGCTTCTTCGTAGATTCGGCGGCGAACCCAGTCCCCTTTTCCAGGCGGCCCTTGTTCTCAAAGCCCGCTCGGTGCGTTAAAGTGAGCTTGGTCGCAATCCCTGGCGGGCTGGGAAACGAATGCGACCCACGTTTAGCGGCCGACGGCACGTTGGCCCTGGCAATGAGGGGGAAGAAACCATGATACGGACAAGGTGTGCGTCGATTCTGGCGGTCGGTTGTCTGGTGGCTCTGTTTTGCTGCGTCGGTGTGCGTGCCGACCAAGAACAAGGGAGCCGACTCATCGATCGGCTTGGGACCACCCGCGGCGTCTGCGTGGTGATCGGCGATGGGCAGTGCCAGACCGCGATCGATCTGGCCCGCCGAAGCCAGTTGACGCTTTTCGTTCAAGTGCCCACGCCCCAGGAGTATGCCGCGGCGTGCAAGGCGGCGGAAGCAGCGGGTCTGTTGGGCCGGCGGATCTTCGTGGCCCAGGCCTCGCCGGCGCGGATCGGCCTGGCCGACAACGTGGCCGACGCCGCCGTGGTGCTCGGCCAGAAGTCGCCGGTGGAGAAGGCGGAGGTCCTCCGCGTGCTGCGTCCGCAGGGCAAGGCGTTGGTCGGGCAGGAGGCGTGGACCAAGCCATTCCCAGAGGGCGTCGACGACTGGTCGCACCACTATCATGGGCCGGACAACAATCCACAGTCGCGCGACCGGGTGGCCCGGGCGCCGTACCTGACGCAGTTCATCGCCGAGCCGCGCTACGCCCCAGCCCCGCAGGCGGCCGTTTCATCCGCCGGAAGGCTTTTCATGGCCTTCGGCAACGTGGCCTGGCACGAGCGCGAAGAAGCGGCGATGAACACCCTGGTGGCCCTGAACGCCTTCAACGGCACGACGCTCTGGAAGCGGCCGCTCACACCCGGCGTGATGGTCGACCGCAGCACCATGGTGGCCACTCCCGAGATCCTCTATTTGGCCGACGACAAGTCGTGCAAAGTGCTCGATGCGGCCACGGGCAAGGTCCGCGACGAGATCCTCCCGCCCGTCGAGGTCACCGGCGGCACGTTCTGGAAATGGATGGCCTTGGACTCCGGCATCCTTTACGCCCTAGTCGGCGAGGCGGAAAGGCAGGACCCCGATGCCCGCTGGCGGTTCACCCATCACGGCTGGCCCTGGGACCGCATCTCCAAAGGCTACAACCAGGCCGACTACGGTTGGGGTTTCGCCAAGACGCTTCTGGCCATCGACCCAAAGACCAAAAAAATCCTCTGGACGCACCAGGAAGATCCGTCGATCGACAGCCGCTCGCTGTGCATTACCGGCGGGCGCATCTACTTGGCCCACTTCGGGCACTACCTGATCTGCCTGGACGCAAAAAGCGGACAGCCACTTTGGCGCCGCACGGTCGAGAAGGACCCCGAGGTGTTCAAGGCCATCGGCCCCTACCGGCCGGAGCACGGATACGTCGGCGGCTGGAAGAGCACCGTGTATCTGAAGGCCACCGACAAGAATCTGTACGTGCTCGGCCCGCAGGTGCAGTGGCTCACGGCCCTGTCGGCTGCCGACGGGGCCTTTCTGTGGCGTCACCCGGTCAAGGATCTGCACCTGGTGATCCGCGAAGAGGGGCTCATCATCACTGGGCCACAGCATTCAAAGTCCGACGAGACCAAGAAACTCGATCCGCAGACAGGGCGGGTCGAGACCACGTTCGCGGCGACCCAACGCAGGGCCTGCACGCGCTCGACCGGCAGTTGCGACGCCATCTTCTTCCGTGGCCACGAGGGGACCGGACGGCTCGACCTGGCCACCGGACGCACCCAGTGGATCTCGACCATGCGGCCCTCGTGCCAAGTAGGCGTGGTGATTGCCAACGGGCATCTCTACTGGGTCCCCTGGGCGTGCGACTGCAACTTACAGATGTTCGGGGCGATTGCCCTGGCCCCCGCCGGCAACTTCAAGTTCGACCAGCAGGCCGCCGAAGCCGAGCGGCTGGAGATCCCAGGGCGGCCTGCAGCCGCCACCGAAGGGTTCAGGGTTCAGGGTTCGGCAGAAGGAACCCGAACCGATAACCTGAACCCTGAACCCCGAACCCTGAACCCTTCACCTAACGATTGGCCCACCCACCGAGCCAATGCCTCTCGCACCGCCCACACGCAAACCGCCGTTCCCGAGCACGTCCAACTGCTCTGGCAGACTCCGGCCCAGCAAGGCGTCGAGCCAAGCGCCCCGGTCGCCGTCGGCGGATTGGTCTTCACGGCCGGCTCCGACGGCATTGTCCCTGCCCGAGACGCCGCCACCGGCAACATTCGCTGGACGGCCTACACGGGCGGGGCGATCCATTATCCGCCGAGCATTGCCGACGGCCGCGCGTTGGTCGGCTCCAGCGACGGTTGGGTCTACGCCTTCGAGGCCGCCACCGGCAAACGCCTCTGGCGGTTCCGCGCCGCGCCAATCGAGCGGCGAATCCCGATTTACGGAAAACTGATCTCCACCTGGCCGGTCGCCAGCGGCGTGCTGGTACACGACGGCACGGCCTACTTCGCCGCCGGGCTGAACGATTTCGACGGCACCCACGTCTACGCCCTGGACGCCGCCACCGGCCGCATCCGCTGGCAGAACAACACCACCGGCCACCTCGATTCCGAGAGCCGTCGCGGCGTGACCTGCCAAGGTGAAATGCTCCTCCACGAGGGCAAGCTCTACCTGGCAGGCGGCAACACCGTGTCGCCCGCTGTATTCGACGCCGCCACCGGCCGCTGCCTCAGCCCGCCGCCCACCGGTATGGGCTCCCACGCCCCGCGCGGCCGCGAGCTCGTCCTCACCGCCGGCCAAGTCCGCGCCTCGGGCCAGCCGCTCTACTCGGTACCCGGCATGCCGGTCTACGACCCGTCGCTCCAGTGGACCGAGCCCGTCGTCCACGCGAAGAACGCCCAGCTAACCTACGGTGGCTTGCGGCGTCACGCCAAGCCGCAAGATCCGCCACGCTGGGAACTCATCGCCCGAAACATTCAAGGCGGCAAAGAACTTGAGCTTTGGCGCCAGCCGCTACCCGCCGAGCCGGTCCGCTGGGGCATGGCCATCGACGCCCAGGGTCGCACGCTGGTCAGCCTCCGCAACGGCCAACTCCTCTGCTTCGGCGAGAAGCAACGACCATGATGTGAAGCGATGTCGGTCCGGGATAGTTCTTGACAAACAACCTCTGCCTGATGAATTGAATCTTCGGGGAAGGCGCCATGAGCCCTGCCAGATCAGTTCTCCTGCTGTCCCTCGTCGCCATGCTCCTGGCGGTCGTCGGGTCTTGCGTGGAGTCGCAGCATCCGCTTTCGGATGAAAAAACCTCGAAAATCGACGAACGCCTGATCGGAACGTGGCACCTTGAGGGTGATCCGGAGGCTTGGAAAGTCAAGAAGAACTCCCACGCGGAAAACGCCCTGGAGGTGGCACTGGCGGATCCTCGCGCGGGCGATGCGCTCCTGTTTACGACGACGATCAAGTCGAAGGGGTACATGAGCATGAAGGACACGGACGAGGACGCCAAGAAGAAACCCGGGGTGGCCAGGTACCAGATTTACCAGTACGTGTTCCTTGACAACGATACAGTTCAAGTCCGGGGTATGGAGCCCAAAGTGGTCGTGAAGGCGATTGCCGACAAGACACTGAACGGGGAGATAACGACGAGACCCAATCTCTTGATCTTCAGAGAAAAATGGCCCACCATCACTGCTGCGCCGCAGGCGATCTCTCGTTACCTCGAAGCCCATGCCGGTGAATGTTATCCAGTGAAAACGGACGCCATCCTGATCTGGAAACGTCAAAAATAAGCGGGCATGGTGGCGCGTCCCTAGGGACGACAGGCGTGTTAGGCACGCCGAAGACTCTCCCGCGCATCGCGTTGCTCTGGCGTGCCAGCCGGCCCGCTGGTACCGGTGATGCGCGCTGGTAGAATTAGACTTAGGGCCTATCCCAAAACTTCCGAAGTCTCCAAGACTTCGGAAGTTTGCGACTGCCCACCGCGGTTTTGGGATAGGCCCTTAGATGAGATGAAATCCTGAGAGGAGAAATCCGATATGTCCCGTACACTCGAGGAGCGGGTCACCTCACTTGAAGAAACGGTCGCCGGGCTGGCGGCGGTCGTGAATGCTGGGAAGCAGAAAAAGGACTGGCAAAGCACGATCGGCATGTTCGAGGGCGATCCCGTGATTAAGGAGATTCAAGAAGAGGGACGCAAGCTCCGCGAAGCCGAGCGGCGAGCAGCCCGGCAGGATGCCGAATCGTGATCCTTCTCGATACGGACCACATCAACGTCTTGCAGTCGATGGGCCCTCAAGCCGCCGCCTTGAAAGCACGCATGGCCGCGTCTGCGGACCAGGACTTCGCGGCCACCGCCATCACGATTGAGGAACAGATGCGTGGATGGCTGGCCTTCATCCATCGGTCCAGCGATGTGCATCTGCAGATCCCGGCCTATAAGCGGCTGGTTGGGCTGTTTGACTTTTTCGGTCGATGGCCCATCGCCCCCTTCGACGAAGCGGCGGCGAACCAGTTCAAGCGATTGCGTCAACAGAGAGTTCGGATCGGAACCATGGACCTGAAGATCGCGTCCACGGCATTGGCAAACGGAGCCCTGCTGCTGTCAGCGAACCTGCGCGACTTTGAGCAAGTGCCCAATCTGCGAGTGGAGAACTGGCTGGTCTAGGAATACTGTTCCCGCCGCATGGGGGTTGGTTCACCCGAGGCGTTCGGCTATACTTTGCACGGGCTGTAATGAATCGTTCTTCCCAGGAAAACATCTCAGTATTGCCCGTGCAAAGTATAAGATAGGTCTAGCCGCCACGCCGAAGGCGTGCTCGTCGTGCCTTCCGCTTACGAGGTAAAAAACCATGGCCAGTCCAAGCCGTGTTGCCGACGATTTGGTCTCTGTCGAGGATTTTTACCGGCTGGTGGCCGACGGCCCAAAAGCTGATCTCATTGACGGAGTCATCTACATGGCGTCGCCTGACTCGCTCCGCGCCAATGAACTAACTCTGTTCCTTTCCTGGCTGTTCGAGGGATTCGTCGAAGCCCGCGGCATCGGCGGCAAAGGTGTTTTTCAGCGGATACGCTTGCAGGCTGGGCGAGTTCCACGCGCCCGAGCCGGACGTTGGCTACGTGCGTCCGGAGCGCGTCGGCCTGGTGGAGGAGGGCGGCCTGCGCGGCGGGCCCGACATCGCCGTGGAAGTCGTCTCGCGCGAAAGCCGGCACCGCGATTACGACGACAAGCGGCGGCTCTACGAGGAGGCGGGCGTTCCGGAATACTGGATCATCGACCCGATTCAAAATCGCGTGGAGTTCCTCGTGCTTGAAGAAGGCCGCTACCGACTGGTCCCGCTGGAGCAGAACCGCCTTTTCCGCAGCCGGGCGCTGAGCGGCTTCTGGATCGACGTCGATTGGCTCCTTGCCGATCCGCTCCCGCCCGCCACCCGCTGTCTTCAGGCCATCCTGGGCGAACCGCGCCCTTGACGCGAGGGGGTCACTCGAAACCACGCTCCACCTCCTCAACTGAAAAGTGGAATATCCCCACAAAATTGGAGGCTCGCGATGAAACGTTTTCTCGGGACGGCGCTGCTGGTCTGCGTTGTTGCAGTCGGCGCGTACGCCGTTGACGACAACCAGCCACAACCGAAGGCGACTGTTCAAAAAGACTCCGCGGCGATCCCCAAGAGGGACAACGGCGACATTCCGCCCCGGTCGGGAGATCCGGCGGACAAGCAGCGGGCGGTCTCTCGGGAAAGCATCGAGTACCTGCAAGGATTACGCAAGAACACGCCATTCGGCACCAAGGGCTTCGACCTGGCGGCGTTGCGTGCGGGCATGGGATCGCGCCGCGAGCCCGCCATCCAAGGCGTCAAGCTCATTCGCGTGAAGATCGGAGATATTCCCTGTGAATGGGTGCTGGCGCCCGGCGCGGACCCCGATCTTCGACTGCTGTACCTGCACGGCGGCGGCTTTGTCTCGGGGTCGGGCGGATTCTATCTCACGCTGGCGGCTCACCTCTCGGCGGCGGCCAAGTGTGCCGTGCTCTTGCCCGACTACCGGCTGGCGCCGGAGCACCCCTTCCCCGCCGGGCTCGAGGATTGTATCCGCGCTCACCAGTGGATGATCGCGAACGGGCCGTCCGGCGCCGCACCCTCCCGAGCCACATTCATTGCCGGTGATTCGGCCGGCGGCAGCCTGACTCTGGCGACCCTGCTGGCGCTGCGAGACCGCCGGCGGCCGCTCCCGGCGGGGGGAATCGCCCTCTCGCCAACCACCGATTTGACGCTGGCGAGCGAATCCTTGCGGACCGTCAACGATCCCATCATCAGTGCGCGGACCATGCCCGTGTTCCGGGATCACTATCTGGGGAAGACGGATCCCCGCAACCCGCTGGCCTCGCCCGTACTTGGCGACTACCGCGGCACTGCGCCGCTGCTGATTCAGGTGGGCGAGCACGAGATGCTCCGCGACGACAGCGTCCGGGTGGCGAAGAAGGCTCGTTCAGACGGAATCGCGGTGAAGCTCGAAGTCTGGCCGGGCATGTTCCATGTGTTCCAGTCCCACGAGCCGCTGCTTCCCGAAGCTCGCCAGGCCGTCGACCACATCGCCGCCTTCCTCCACCCCTGAGTGGAATCCCCCTGATAGCTGTCCGCCTATGCTCAAACTGCACGATTTTAACCATCTCCCCCTGCTTGAACCCTATTTCAACCAGATCGTCCCGGAGGGTCCGGGTGTCATTGGCCTCGCCGGGATGGAGA
>CAYTJV010000214.1:0-11568 GCA_964438165.1 uncultured Planctomycetaceae bacterium
GAGCGGGATCTCCGCGCCTCGCGCGAGGAGCTCCACCAGCGGGAACGATCTGTGGACAAGCGCCAAGATGCGCTGGAGCAGCAGGCCGAACAATTGCGCAAGCAGGAGAAGATCGTCGAGCAGACCCAACGCAAGCTCACCGAGCGAATTCAGGACGTGAACCGCCGCAAGGAGGAGCTTTCCAAGCTGTTGGATCTCCAGCGGCAAACGCTCCACGAGCTGAGCGGCCTGAGCCGCGAGGAAGCCACCAAACGCCTGTTGGAGATGCTCGACACCCAGTTGCAACAGGAGACCGGCGCGGTCATCCTCAAGCACGAGAAGCGGATCGCGGAAACGTGCGAGCAGCGAGTGCGGGAAGTCCTGCTCACCTCGCTGCAGCGCTATGCCGCCAGCCACACCGCGGAGACGACCACCAGCACCGTCGACATCCCCAACGACGAGATGAAGGGGCGGATCATCGGACGCGAAGGTCGCAATATCCGCGCCTTCGAGAAGGCCACCGGCGTCGACGTGATCATCGACGACACGCCCGGCGTGGTCATCGTCAGCGCCTTCGACATGATCCGCCGCGAGGTGGCGCGGATCTCCCTGAACAAGCTCATTGCCGACGGCCGCATCCATCCCTCGCGGATCGAGGAAATCGTCACCGAGACCCAGGGCGAAATGGAACGGAACATCCAGAAGCTGGGCGAGGCCGCCTGCCAGGAGGCCGAGGTCCACGGGCTGCACGAGCGGATCGTGAACTTGCTCGGGCGGCTTCATTTTCGCACCAGCTACAGCCAGAACGTCTTGCGTCACTCGATCGAGGTGGCCTTCCTGGCGGGAATCATTGCCGACGAGATCGGGCTTAACGGGGCCCTGGCGCGGCGCTGCGGACTGCTGCACGACATCGGCAAGGCCGCCGACCATGAGGCCGAAGGCGGGCACCCCAAGATCGGCGGCGACCTGCTCAAGCGGTACGGCGAGGGGCGGGAAGCCATCCACGCCGCCATCGGCCACCACGACGATCTCCGCGTGGAGAACCCCTACACCGTGCTGGTCGCCGCCGCCGACGCCTGCAGCGCCTCCCGGCCCGGCGCTCGACGCGAGACCCTCGAACGCTACGTCAAACGCATGGAGGAGCTCGAATCGATCGCCACCGAGTTCGCCGGCGTCGAGCAGGCGTACGCCATTCAGGCGGGCCGCGAATTGCGAGTCCTCGTCTCGGCCAAGGACACCAGCGACGAGACCGCCGCCAAGGTCTGCCGCGATATCGTCCGCGCCTTCGAGGAGCGGCTCACCTATCCCGGCGAGATCAAGGTCACCGTGCTCCGCGAGACCCGCTTCACGGAGGTGGCCAGATAGGGGTTAGGGGGCGGGTACAAAGGATGAAGGATCATTTTGTGTCCATCATTCCCCTTGGCGCCTTTGCGCCTTTGCGTGAGACCCATTTCTCCCTCACGCAAAGGCGCAAAGGCGCCAAGGAGAGGATGAGGGATAAAGGATCATTTTTTTTGGATCCGTCCTTTCCCTTGGCGCCTTTGCGTCTTTGCGTGAGATCCGTTTCTCCCTCACGCAAAGGCGCAAAGGCGCGAAGAAGAGGATGGAGGATGAGGGATAAAGGCGATTGATGTCTTCCCTGGTGCGAATCCTGCTGATTGGCGATATCGTCGGCAAACCCGGACGCCAGATCGTCGTCCGCGCCGTCCCGGGGCTCAAAATCGCGGAACAACTGGATCTCGTGGTCGCCAACGCCGAAAACGCCGCCGGGGGATCCGGGCTTACCCCGGAGATCTTCCAGGAATTGATGGCCGGCGGAGTCGACTGCATCACCATGGGCGACCACATCTACCGGCGGCGCGAGATCTATCCGGTGCTCGAGCGCGACGCGAGGATCGTCAAGCCGGCCAACTATCCGCCGGAGGCGCCCGGGAGGACGTTCACTGTCTTGTGCACCGCGAGCCAAGTACCCGTGGCCGTTTTCAGTCTTCTTGGGCGGGTGTTCATGCCGCCGGTCGATTGCCCGCTCCACGCCGCCGACCAAGTTCTGACGCAACTCCCCGCCGACACGAAAGTGGTGCTCCTGGATTTCCACGCCGAGGCCACGGGCGACAAGCAGATCATGGGGAGACACCTCGACGGGAGGGTATCCGCGGTCCTCGGCACACACACGCATGTGCCCACGGCTGACGAGCAAATCCTGCCGGGCGGCACGGCCTTTCAGTGCGACGTAGGGATGGCCGGATCTCACTTGAGCATCATTGGCCGCCGCATGGATCGCGTCCTGGAGACCGCGCGGACCTTCCGGCCCACGCATTTCGAGGTCGCCAGCGGAGATTGCCGCCTGCACGGCACGATCGTCGACGTGGATCCCCAGACCGGGCGGGCCACGGCGATCCGGCGCCTCGCGGTCGATCAGGCGGAAGCCGATCGGCTGGCCTCATTGGCCGCCAACAATCGTAGGGCAAGCTGCTAGCTTGCCCGAGCCTGCTGCCGAGCCAGGCTGCACCGCCCGCGGGATGAACTGAGACCTGTTCGTAGTTCCGCCTTCAGGCGGCTTCTCGCCAGGAAACCGCCTGAAGGCGGGACTACGAACGGCGCAGTCGCAGCCGCGGGCAAGCTAGCAGCTTGCCCTACGACGCGAATCGGCCTTGCGGTGGGGAGAACTTCCCGCTATTCTCCCGCCCTCTCTTCCCCTGACTCCTGGTGGGCCGTGCCGTCACTCGACAAAACGGGCCGTAACTTCTTTTCTGGTCGAGGGATCGCGATGAAGGAACGTCGCACAAGAACTGGGCAGCCTTGCGTCATCATGCTGATGCTTGCGGCGGTTCTCGCCTCCGCCGGCGGCTGCACCAGCCTCCTGTTCACCGCCGCCTACATTTTCAAGGGCAACGACGCGCCCGCGGAGTGCGACAAGCTCCGCGAGAAACGCGTCGTGGTCGTGTGCCGTCCGGTGGTGGCGCTCCGGTACAGCAACGCCAGGGTCGATCAGGACTTGGCTCAAGAAGTCGGGGCCTTGCTGCGTCAAAACGTGCCCAAGATCAAGGTCGTCGACCATCGCAAGGTGGCCGAGTGGATGGATGAGCACGCCTGGGAGGAATACGCCGAAGTCGGCAAGGCACTCAAGGGCGACTTGGTCGTCGGCATCGACCTGGAGCATTTCGAGTTGCACCAAAGTCAGACCCTGTTCCAGGGGCGAGCCAATACGGAAGTCAAGGTCTACGACTGCCAAACGGGGAAACTGGTTTTCAACAAACGGCCGCCGCAAGCGGTCTATCCCCCGAATCGGGTAGTTCAGACATCCGACGTGCAGGAAGCCGACTTCCGCCGCCAGTTCGTCCGCGTCCTGGCCGATCAGATCGCGCGGCACTTCTTCGACCACGACCGGTACGAGAACTTCGCCATGGACTCCAAGAGCATCGAGTAGAAGAGGGGGAAGGGAGAGGGGAGAAGGTAGACGCCAAAGGGGTCAACGGTCGCCTTGTCCCCTCGTCACCTCCTCACCTTGTCACCCCCTCTCCCCTCTCCCCTCTCCCCTCTTCCCTCTCCTTTCTTCCCTCTTCCCCCTTCGCGGGTATTTTGCCGCGTTGACGCTATCTCCGGCAGCGGCTACTATGGGGGTATAGCGCGATTGAGGTTGTTGCCCGAACGTCCCTCTTGGAGCGGGAGTTGCCACTCATGTTTGCACCGCTGGGTTGGTTGTCGCGAGGGAAGATCGTTCCGAGTTCGACGTGCGCTCGAGCCTTATGGTTGCTACTGCCGCTTGTGGCGCTCGGCCTGGGAGTCCCGCCAGACGCCGCAGGACAAGACGCCGACAGGGCGGCGCGCGCCGGCACGAGGGAGTTGCCCGACCCGTTCGACATCCCTGGCAACGAACTGGTCACGCAAGATGGAGTGGCCCTGAAGGCCACGTTCTACCCAGGCTCCAAGGGCAAGGAGTCGGTCCCCGTGATCTTGCTCCACTCGTGGAAAGGGAGCCGCAAGGAATACGTCACGCTGGCGCCTGTGCTTTGGCAAGCCGGCCATGCCGTCCTCGTGCCCGATTTGCGGGGGCACGGCCAGAGCGCGGTTCAGAATGGGGTGGAGTTGTCGGCGGCCAGGATCGGTCCGGCGGATATCGAGCGGATGATCGAATTTGACATGGAGAAACTGAAGAGCTTTCTGGTCAAGAAGAACAACGCCGGCGAGTTGAACATCGAGAAACTGTGCGTGATCGGCGCGGAAATGGGGGCTACGGTGGCGTTGAACTGGGCCTTGCTCGACTGGAGCTGGCCTCAATTCCCGGGCGTCAAACAGGGACAGCACGTTAAGGCCCTGGTGCTCTTGTCGCCGGAAAGGAATTTCAAAGGTGTGGGCATCGAGGGCGCCCTGAAGAACCCTCTTCTGAACCAGTTCGTCTCGATCTATATCCTGCTCGGCAACGGGGACCCCAAAGTTTCTAAAAGCGTCGAGCTGATTCACTCCACCCTCGCCAGGCTGCACCGCGAACCGGCCGAGGGCCAGGAGGAAAAAGACAAGACGCTCTTCTTCAAAGGCTTCGACACCAAGGTCCAAGGCACCAAATTGTTTGCCCTCCGCGGCCTGAACGTGGAGCAGCGGATCGAGAAGTTCATCCAGCTCCGCCTCGCGAACAAGGACTACCCCTGGGCGGAAACCGGCAAGAAGCCGGGCGCGGCGCGCAAGTGACGGATTGAGGGTTCGGGGTTCAGGAACTGACGCCAACGCCATGAATACGGAATCATTGAATAGCGAATACGGAAGTCAGAATGAACGCAGTCACCGAAACGTACGGCCAGGTTCATTCTGCATTCCGTATTCCGTATTCACTATTCGCTATTCATTCCTCTTAGTGCTCCTCCGCGGCTCCCTCGCGGCGTGATGGGCACCAGCGCGGGTGGTCCGGCCGTCGCTTTCGCGTCGGCTTTCGGGCCGTCGCGCGGCGGGATTCGCAACTCGATGCCAATGGGCAGCGCGTCGGGGCTGCTCAACAGGTCGCGATTGGCCTCGAAGATCTCGCCTGCACGATCCTCGCTGCCCAAGTACCGCTTAGCCAGCGCCGGCAGGCAATCGCCGTTGACGATCTTGTGCGTGCGCACCGGCTGGCCTACGATCCCTGCCCCTGAGATCCCGATGCCCATGGAAACACCCCACCGCGCCGAGGCAGCCAACTCCACGCTCGGAAACGACTTGGCCAGGGTGGGTGGGAGCACATCGGGCCGGTCTCCCGGCACGGCCACCGTGGATTCGGCCGATGCCGGGAACGACGCGACGCTCAACGTTGTCGGCTCACTGTTCGGCGTGAAGCGAGAAGAAGCCGCTGACTCAAGGGTCTCGGGCCCCGCGCGGCGCCGCAAAACGATCCGATCGCCGGCGTATCGAGCGTCTGTCTCGCCGGGCGGGCCTGGGCGCCCCAACAACAAGGCCAGGCTCATCCCGCCGGCAACAATGCTCAACGCCAAGACGCCTCGCGTCCGCCGACGTTCTCGAAGAACTTCGTCCACGTTCGCTTTACCGCTCAGCCAATGGAATCGGCGCCTACATCCTGCGCCACTTCAATCGGCCATCCGTGCGACCCGTTCTTCCGTGAACAAGCGGAGGAACCCGCTGCTTCCGAAGACTCGTAACTCCTTATCAATTCATGACATGGATAATCCTTGAGGAGACTATCGGAGCGTGCGGCCAAGAAGTTGCGGGAGGCCGCCCCAAGCGCAAGAGAATCTCGTCGCCATGGGTAAGAGGATATCGAACGGCGCGGTCGTATGGGATTTATTGACAGCCCTGCCGTTGGATCAGCAGTTCGAGGTAGCTTCGCCGCTCACTGGCGGAAAGCCCCAGGCGCTCGGCGAGCGAAGCGATGCACGTCTTGGCCGGGGTGACGTCGTCGGCATCGGTTACCAGTTCCAGTTCCACGAACGTGCCGACGTTGTCGACGCGGTCCAGGGAAACCTCGACTTGACGGCCTTCCCAGGCCACGAGCGCTTTGCGACGCTCCTTGGAGACCTCAACAACCGGCCGGAAGCCAAGCGCCTCGATGAGTGATGCCCAAGACGCGTGCCCCTCCGGTCCTTCAGGCAAGGGCAGCTCGATTTCGCGGCGAGTCTTGGTGGTCGCGTCGATCTTCGGCCCCTTGTAGGTAATCCAATTGGCACCACCCGATCGGCGGATTCTCAGCGCCTCATCCGTCGCGGCGAAGTCCCGCGCCGGATGCGCGTAGTAAAGGTCCGCCTCGCGTTTGGGCCCCGACACGGAAGCTCCGAGATCTCGCAGCCTGGACTCCACGATGGCCAAGTCCTCGACCGGGAATTTCTGCTCCACTTCCATCCGCGTGGTCACGCCATCCACCTCGCCATTGGGAATTGCATCGCCGTTGAAGATAGAATTAGAATCCGTGGGAGAACAAGCTGGTCAATTGTCGTAGGATGGATTGGCAATCCGTCCTACAATAAGAAGGAAACAAGTCCATTGATCGCGCCACGAATGAGCGTACCACGAACGCAGCCCCGCCCACCAGCCTCCGCTCCGCAACGATCGGGCCGTGCCCGCGGCTGGTTCATCCCGCTATTGGTTATCTCTGTGCTCGTGGCGGTCGCCGCGGCGTCGTTTCTGATGCTCCCCACCCTCATTGACGAGACGACGGGGTCCGCCTCGCGCGCCACGCATCAGCCGGGGGCAGGCCGGAGGCTGTCGGCACTGGCCCTGGAACCCCTCACCGGAGACGGGAAACCGGCAACCTTGGAGACCCTCGCCGGAAAAGTGGTCGTCGTGAATCTCTGGGGGGCATGGTGCCCACCCTGCCGCGTGGAGTTCCCACACCTCGTCGACCTGCGCGCGCAGCTCAGCCAGCACCCCGATTTCCGGCTGTTTCTCGTCTCGTGCGCTCCGGGGCGTCAGGAGGATCCCGCACAGCTCAAAGAGGAGACCGAGGCATTTCTGGCGGGCTCCGACTATCAGGTTCCGACCTATTGGGACCCCGGTTTCAAGACGCGGCTCGCCTTTCACCGTGCGGCCACGCTCCGCGGATTTCCAACCACGTTTGTTCTGGACCGCGAGGGAGTGATCCGCGGCATTTGGACCGGCTTCCATCCCAAGATCCGCGACGAGATCCGCGAGCTGGTTTTACAACTCATGCAGACTTATGGCCCATCCGAATGAATCTGCAACAGACCCCCCTCCGTGTTCCTCCGTGCCCTCCGTGGTAAATCCTTGATTCACCACGGAGGACACGGAGGACGCAGAGGATATGCGTTGCAGACAGGCTCAGCCGAGCGCAGCTAGGAACGCCCGCGCGGCCGACTCGGGCGCGGTTGCGCCGGTAATCGCCGCGCCAATCGCCACGCGCCGAAAGCCGGTTTCGAGCACCAGCGGGAGATTATCGAGCCCGATGCCGCCAATGGCGAAGGCCGGCAATCGGATCTCAGCCATCACAGCTCGCAGCAACTCGACGCCCGGGAAGCGATCGAACTGCTTGGTTTCCGAGGGAAACGTAGGCCCGACGCCAATGTAGCTCGCCCCGTCGAGCACGGCCTGGCGGGCCTGCTGGATGCTGTGGGTCGATACGCCGATGATCGCCTGCGAACCGACGATCGTGCGCGCGTCCTTGACCGCGAGCTCCTCCTGGCCGATATGAACGCCGTCCGCCCGCGAGAGTACCGCCAGGTCCGGCCGGTCGTTCATGATGAACACGACCTTTCCCTCGGAGGCGATTTCACGCAACGTTCGGGCGCGTTGCAATAACGCGCGATCGTCGAGCCGTTTGTCGCGGAGTTGGATCACGTGCGCGCCGCCGGACACGAGCGACCGGGCAAGACCGACGAACTCCTCCAGCGTGGAACGGCCGTCGATCAGAACATACAGCCGGGCATGTTGCAGCCGTTCGACTCCGATCCGCGTGGTCTCCACCGCCCGATGAAGCGTATAGGTTTGGTAGCGCAATTGCTCGACGGCGGCCGAAGCGGCCGGGTCGAGGATCTTGGCGAATTCTTCCAGACTCCGCAGCGATTCTTGCAGCCGCGTGAAATTGGCCGCCAGCACGCTCGCCGTGTCCTCGCGGCGCCGCTCCGCGGCCGTGGCAACTTGGGTGCCCACATCGGCCAACGTTTCCCGCGCTGCAAAACGCTCGCTCGGGGGGAACCGTCCGAGAAGGTCCGTCAGTTCGTGTCGCAGCCCTTTCAGCAGAGACGTCAGGAACCTGTCGTCGAGAACGAACCGGACGTAGTCTTCCACCACGCGCAGCCCCTCGCGGGCACGGTTGGCTGCCGCGTCGATCACTCGGAGGGCATGCAATCGCTCCTGTGGCAGGATCACCCCGGGCTGCTGAGCAAGTGTCGCGGTGTCGAAACGTGCAGTACCGGGTACTGAGTACGGAGTACCCGGTACCGAGCACTCAGCGCTCTGTGTTTTGTTCGCTCCCACTTTTTCATGGGTCTCCAAGGGTTTCTCACCGCTCTCCAAAGGGAGAGGGCCCAGAGCAACCGGTGAAGACGATGCGGGCTGATATCCATGCACCCGGTAGATCTCCGCTTCGAGCGCATCTGGCTTAACCCCCTTCTGGTGGAGCCAGTCGGAGACCTCATTGCCTACGGCAACCAAACCTAGGAGCAGGTGTTCGGTTCCCAACTCAACCGATAACCCGCAATTTCGCAACCGCCGGGCAACGGTGGTCAAAGAAGCCTCGACTTCAGAAGCGATGTTCCGAACGGCCATCCCTCCGGAGGGCTGCTGTAGGGGCAATATAGCCCCATCCCAGGATGGGAATCGATTAGCCAGTCGCACCAGGCCCGGCCATCGGTCTCGGACGGTTGCGGCGTCGATTCCGTGGCAAGCGAGGGTCATCGCTGCGCGGCACTCGGATTCGGCCAAGAGGCCCAGCAAAACGGCGGGGGCCTCTAAGGCGTCGGAGAATTCGCCGATCGACCAAGCGGCCGCCTCGGCCAAGGCCCTTTCCGCCGCGGGGGTAAAGGAATGTCGCATAGGATTCATCCTGACAAAGGCCCGATCCTTCCGCAAGCCTGCCAAAGGGAAGCACTTATGGTCGTAACTCAAAGCGCGGCCTTTGGTTGCCTTGATTCGGCGGGAACCGAGAGCTACAATTCGTTGACTGTAAGAGTCGACGGACCGCCGGCTACTGGGTACGAGAGCTACCCGCCATGGGCAGGACGCTTTGGGCGACATATCTCTGGCCAGGACTTCCGCTGGTTTGGAAGCGGGGGGCGTGGTCTGCCTTGGGGCTGGCCCTGGGATTTGCGGTGTTGGTGAACTTCGCCCTTGTGGCGAGCCTGGTGTGGACGGACCTGTTGCCAGTCGCGGTGCGGGAGGGAGCTTGGTTGGCGGTCTTGGCGGTGTGGATCGGCGCGGCGGTCGTGGCGTGGCGGCAAGACGTCAAAGACCACGGCGGCGCCGAAACGGCGGACCGGGAGGACTCTTTCAGCGACGCCATTGAGCACTACCTGCGCGGCAATTGGTTCGAGACGGAGTGCGTGCTGGCGGGCCTGTTACGCCGGGACCCACGCGACGTGGATGCCGGCTTGATGCTGGCCACGCTGTACCGGCACACGGGCCGGATCGACGAGGCGGTGCACGAATTGGATCGGCTCGAGCGCATCGATGAGGCGGCCAAATGGGCCTTGGAGATCGCTCGGGAAAGGCGTTGGTTGGCCACCAGCCCGCAAGCGCCTTCCCAGCAGCCGCCGGAAACTACCAACGGAGAATAATCTCATGTACGAGCGATTTACCGACCGTGCCCGCAAGGTCATGCAATTGGCCAACCAGGAGGCGCAGCGGTTCAATCACGAATACATCGGCACCGAGCACATCCTCCTCGGGCTGATCAAGGAAGGGAGCGGGGTGGCAGCCAACGTGCTGAAGAACCTCGACGTCGACCTCCGCAAGATCCGCCTCGAAGTGGAGAAGCTCGTGCAAAGCGGCCCGGACATGGTGACCATGGGCAAACTGCCCCAAACGCCCCGGGCCAAGAAAGTCATCGAATACTCGATGGAGGAGGCGAGGAACCTCGGACACAACTACGTGGGCACCGAGCACATCCTCCTCGGCTTGTTGCGAGAGCAGGAGGGCGTCGCCGCCCAAGTGCTCATGAATCTGGGACTAAAACTGGAAGAAGTTCGCGAGGAGGTCCTGAATTTGTTGGGGCACGGAATGGAAAGCGGTGAAGGCTCGGAAAGGGCAGGCGGCGCGGGTGGACCTGGCGGCGAGTCGCCGCGCGGCAGCAAATCCAAAACGCCCGCGCTGGATAGCTTCGGCCGCGACCTGACCGAGCTGGCCCGCCAGGGGAAACTCGACCCGGTCATCGGCCGCGAGAAAGAGATCGAGCGCACGATGCAGATTCTCAGCCGCCGCACCAAGAACAACCCGGTGCTGCTGGGCGAGGCGGGCGTGGGCAAGACGGCCATCGTCGAGGGCTTCGCGCAGCGCGTCGTTGAAGGCAACGTGCCGGAGCTGCTGATGGACCGCCGCATTGTCGTCTTGGATCTCGCGATGATGGTCGCCGGCACCAAGTACCGCGGCCAGTTCGAAGAGCGGATCAAGGCGGTGATGAACGAAGTCCGCCGCGCGAAGAACACGATCCTGTTCATCGACGAGTTGCACACGCTCGTGGGCGCCGGCGGTGCCGAAGGGGCGATCGACGCCGCCAACGTGCTCAAGCCGGCTCTGGCCCGCGGTGAAATCCAATGCATCGGCGCCACCACGCTGGACGAGTACCGCAAGTACATCGAAAAAGACAGCGCACTGGCCCGCCGCTTCCAGGAAATCATCGTCGAGCCGTCGACCAAGGAGGAGGCGATCGCGATCCTCAAGGGGCTGCGCGACCGCTACGAGAAGCACCACCACGTGCAAATCACCGACGACGCGGTCGCCAGCGCGGTCGAGCTCTCCAGCCGGTACATCAGCGGCCGCTGCCTGCCCGACAAGGCCATTGACGTGATCGACGAGTCGGGCGCGCGCGTGCACCTCAAGTCGATGACCCGCCCGCCGGACCTCAAGGAAATCGACGAGGAAGTCGAGCGATTGAACAAGCAAAAGGAAGACGCCGTCGCCAACCAGGATTTCGAGAAGGCCGCCGCCCTCCGCGACCAGGCCGACAAGCTGAAGAAGAAGAAGTCGCAGATCACCCGCGATTGGAAGGACCGGGCCCGCGAGGCCGACGGCGTGGTCGACGAGGAAGTGATCGCCGAGGTCGTCTCGAAGATGACCGGCATCCCGCTGACCCGCATGACCATGGAAGACACCAAGCGCCTGATGCAGATGGAACTCGATCTGCACAAGCGGGTGATCAGCCAGCACGAGGCGATCCGCGCCATCGCCAAGGCCGTCCGCCGCAGCCGCAGCGGCCTGAAGGATCCGCGGCGGCCCACCGGCTGCTTCATCTTCGCCGGGCCGACCGGCGTGGGCAAGACCCTGCTGGCCAAGGCGCTGGCCGAGTTCATGTTCGGCAACCAGGATGCCCTGGTGCAGATCGACATGAGCGAGTACATGGAAAAGCACAACGTCAGCCGCTTGATCGGGGCCCCGCCGGGCTACGTCGGCTACGAAGAGGGCGGGCAGTTGACGGAAAAAATCCGCCGCCGCCCGTAC
>CAYTJV010000215.1:0-11565 GCA_964438165.1 uncultured Planctomycetaceae bacterium
AAAGCGGCGTTTCGCGCGGCACGAGGATCAGCTTGCGGCGCTCCTTGAGGTGGACCTCGGCGGCGCGGTGGATGAGGTTCGTGCCGGCGGAGTGAGCGATCGCGCTAAGGGTCCCGGCCGAACAGGGGCAAATCACCATCCCGTCGGTGAGGAACGAGCCGCTGGCGATCGGCGCCATCAGGTCGCCGCAGCGATAATAGCGGATCGTGCCCGGCTCGCCCATCGCCACCGACAAAACGTTGCTCGACTCGCTGGAGATCCCGGCCAAGGAGCGGATCCGCTGGAGCTTCTCGTCCTTGATCTCCGGGCCGGCGTCGAGCAAGAGCGCAGCCGGGTCGAAATGGTCCAGGTCGACGGCCAGGCCAAGCTCTTGGCGAAGAATGGTCTTCGCCGCGGCGCTGATCGCCAGGTGTACGTCGCAGCCGGCGGCCAGCAGCACTTCGAGCAGCCGCACGCAGTAGGTGGCGCCGCTAGCGCCCGTCACGCCAATCACGATGTTGCGTTTCATTTGATCCCCACGTAAACGTGCGCGATTCCGAACGTGAGCGGATAGTAGCGAACCTCGCGCAGGCCGGCTTGCTGCATTCGGGCCACCAGCGCGTCGCGCTGGGGAAAGTCGCCCACGCTGGCCGGGAGGTAATTGTAGGCTTCCTGGCGGTTGCGGGCCAAGGCCTGGCCGAGCCTGGGCAGCACGCGGCGGAAATACCAGCCGTACAGCCCACGCAACACCCGCGTGCGAGGCATGCCGAATTCCAGCACGGCCACGCGGCCGCCGGGCCGGCACACGCGAGTCATTTCCCGCAGCCCGCGGTCGGGATCGCTCAGATTGCGCAGCCCGAACGCCACGCTGACCACCTGGAACACGTTGTCGGCAAAGGGCAACTGCTGGGCGTCGGCTTCGATGAGGGCCAAGTCCGCCGCCTTGGCGCGCTGGCACTTTTGGCGGCCGAAGGCGAGCATCGGCCGGCAGAAATCGGCCCCCACGACCCGCACGCGCCCGCGACCCGCCCGCCAGTACGCCAAGGCCAGGTCGGCCGTGCCCGTACACACGTCCAGCACCGCTCCCTCGCCATTGGGCGGCGCCAGCCGAACGGTCCGGCGGCGCCACCAGCGATCCATGCCGGCCGACAACAGGTGATTCAACAAGTCATACCGGCGCGCTATCTCGCCGAACATCTGGCGGATGCGGCGGGGGGACTTGTCGACAGTCATGAATGCGAGGGGAGGATGCGTGCGGTCGACGGGAATGGCTGCGAGCAGAACTCGATACGTTCCTTTTTATTCTACCCTTGGGCAGCGGGGCACGGAAGGAGGGACTCGCGTGACCGCTGAGCACGGCAAACAACCCTCGGAACAGAAGCGAAGAGACGTTATACTCGGCTGTTCCGGCCTTGGACGCGACTTTGGAGTGCGGCGACTTGTCGCCGCTTTCTTTTGCGGGGACAAGTCGCCGCACTCCAAAGGGGGAGCGAAAGCCATGTCCCAAGAATTGAACGTATACGAATTGCCCACCCTGGTCGCGCCGGAGGAACTCGCTGGAGCGACGGCGGTGGTGATCGACGTGTTGCGGGCCACGACCACGATCTTGTATGCCTTGGAGGCCGGGGCTCGCGAGGTGATCCCTTGCCTGGAGATCGAGGACGCTCTCAGAACCGCGGCGTCCTTGCCTCGCGCACAGGTCGTGCTCGGCGGCGAGCGCGGGGGGCTGCCCATCGACGGGTTCGACCTGGGCAATTCCCCGCTGGAGTACGATCCGCCCGCCGTGGCCGGCAAGACGGTCGTCATGACCACCACCAACGGCACCCGGGCCATGGGCCAGTGCCGCATGGCGGAATCGGTCCTCATCGGCGGGTTTGTCAACGCGGCGGCCCTGGCGGACCGGTTGGCCGCAAGACAAAGAAACGCACTAGTGTGCGCCGGGTCCGACGGAGACGTCACGCGCGACGACGTTTTGTTCGCCGGCCTCATGGTCGAGCGCCTCCAGCGCCGCTCGGCGATGGCGTACAAGCTCAACGCCCAGGCCATCACGGCCCGGGAGAATTGGATCGCGTCGCTTCCCGTCCCGATGGCGACCGGCGCCGAACGCCTGCCGCCTCCGCTGTTGGCCGACCAATTGCGAAAGAGCCTTGCCGGGCAGAAACTGGTGGCGATCGGCATGGAGGACGACATCTACGCCGCCGCGCAGTTGGATCGATTCGACCTCGTTCCCGAACTCGATACGCAGAGCTTTCGCATTCGCGTGCCCGGGCGGTGAGGGAGAACGGAGAGGGGGAGAGGGGGAGAGTAGGAGAGTGGGAGAGAATGTACGTTCCGCGTGTTTCTACCTCTGTGTCTCCCACTCTCCCCCTCTCCCACTCCCCCCCTCTCTTTTCCCCTGCCTGTCGCCGTTCTAGAATGTTGCGGTCTTGAGGTGCATAGGACACGCCAAATTGCTGGACCGATGACAGTCGGTGCATTTTACGCAGCTTACCGGAGTTCGCCGGATGCGAGCGGAATCGAGGGACTCCACCATCGGGGTGATGCTGAGCGGCGGGCTGGATAGCAGCATCCTGTTGGGGCACCTGCTCTGCAAAGGCTATCGGGTGCGGCCGTTTTACGTGCGGTCGGGCCTGGTCTGGGAGGAAGTGGAGTTGGCGGCGGCGGGACGTTTCCTGGGCAAGATCCGTGAGGGCTTCTCCACAGTGGAGCCCTTGGTGGTGCTCGATTTGCCGCTTGCCGATCTGTACGACGGGCACTGGAGTCTTACCGGAATGAGCCCACCCGACGCGGCGAGCAGCGACGACGCCGTTTATCTTCCCGGTCGCAATGCCCTGTTGCTGTTGAAGGCGTCGCTGTGGTGCCAGTTGCACGGGATCGAGCAACTGACGATCGGGGTGTTGGGCACCAACCCATTCGCCGACGCCACCTCCGACTTCTTCGAGGCATTCCAGGCCGTGGTGAACCGGAGCACGGGCTCGCGGCTCACCGTCGTTCGGCCTTTCGCCGGCCTGACGAAGTGTCAAGTGATGCAGCGGGGCGGCGGGCTGCCGCTGGAACTGACTTTCTCGTGCATCGCCCCGGTATCCGGGCTGCACTGTGGCCGGTGCAACAAGTGCGCCGAGCGTCAAGCCGCTTTTCGGATGGTCGATTGGCCCGACCCCACCCCCTACGCGCGGTTGCCGTCCGGCCTGACGGCCGACCAAGGCTCGGCAGCGTCCGGCGACGGACAGGAGTGACCTTCATGTTCCACGTCACACGCGAAATCCACTTCTGCTACGGTCACCGGCTGCTCAATTACGAGGGGAAGTGTCGGAACTTGCACGGACATAACGGCAAGGCCGTCATTAGCTTACGTTCCGAGGCACTGGACGCGCGAGGGATGGTGTTCGACTTCTCCGAGATCAAGCGATCGTTGAGCGCATGGATCGACGAGGCCCTCGACCATCGCATGATCCTCCATCGCGACGACCCTGCCGTTCCGCTCCTGCAACAACTGGGGGAACCACTCTTCCTGGTGGATTTCAATCCAACCGCGGAGAATATTGCCCGGCTGATCTACGACCGGGCGAAGGCCCAGGGCTTGCCGGTGGCGGAAGTCAAGTTATGGGAGACTCCGCAGTGCTGCGCGGCTTATTGCCCGGAGGCCGGGTAGGGCCATACGATTCCCCGGTCCTGAGCGAAGGGGTCGGGAGTCGTTTTCCATGTCGGCGATGAGATCCGTCCATACGAAAAAGCGTCTCCCACCGACATGGAAAACGACTCCCGCCCCCCTTGCGCGGCCGTGGATTGTGGAGGTTATTCTTCGGCCAGTGCGTAGACCGTGACTAGCGAGGAGATCTTGACCATGAGCAAATGGATGAAATGGTGTTTGGCGTTGGCATTGGTCCTCGTGGCCCTGGAGTTGGTTTCGCCTCGCTCCGCCGAGGCGAGATCGAGGTGGGCGCAGTCGGGCGGCTACGGATTCGGGTTCTTTCCGGGAGCGAGCTCGCGGCCACCGTTCCCCTACTCCGGCACCTTCGTGGTGAACCCGACCGAGAATCCGGTTTACTACCTTGGCCCGTGGGTCGGCAGACGGCCGTTGTACACCCCCAATCCCTTCTACTATTCGCTCCCGTACGGCGGCTATTATTGGCGGCCGTATTAGGGATCAGAGATGAAGGGTGAGGGGGGGGAGAGGCCAAGAAAAAGTACAGTCCGGGCTGCCCGCTAGGACGGGCGATGCCCGGACTGTTATTCCCCCCTGGGAACGTGCTAACCAGGATCTCTTCCGATTCTTTTGCGCGCCGGGTGTTTCCCGGCGACGGATGGTGATATCGGCGTATCGGCTAGGCCGACTTTGGCAGAATTTGCCGGTCAGGAAGATTCTTCGGGTTTCTCTGAATCTGACGCCTAGCTCCAGCCGATCCTCTGGAAACCTCGGGGTAGTCCCGCGCTTGGACTGCGTGGTAGGCACACTCCGTGTGCCGGAACCGGCGGACCGATGCCGCGAAGTCCCCACCGACCCCATGTCGGTGGAAACGGGTTTGACGACTACCGTGGCGCCGTAGTTGCCAAACCCACTTCCACCGGCTCCGGGCCGGTGGGGAAGACGATAACCGTCAACGTCGAGACTTGACGGGGAATGGGCGGAAAAGCGTTCGTTGCTGACAAAGGAAGGGAATCCAGCGGTGAGCAAGTTGCAGCGACTGATGGAAGCGGCGCTCAGGTCGGCCATTCTGTGGGGACTGGTGGCCAGCGGCGTGTTCTATGCTCTGGTCCACGCAGGTCTACTGGGAAGCACATTCCTCCAGCGCTACTGCGCCGGACATCCGGTGGCCTACGTGGAGACGGTGATGTTCTTCGTCGCCCTGGCCTCGCTCGTTCTGAAGAGCGCCGACCTGTTCGTTCAGACCGTGGGCCTGGACCAGTCGCCGCTGGGCGCGGCCGCGCGGAACGCCTCGCCGGCCGATGCGGCCCAGGGCATGCTCGACCGCCTCGATCGTCTTCCTGCCCGGCGCGCGCGGGAATACTACGTGGACCGTTTGCGGACAGCCTTGGAGCACGTGACCTCGCGCGGCTCGGCCGACGCGCTCGACGACGAGCTGAAGTATCTGGCCGATATCGAGGTATCGCGGGCCCATGCCAGCTACGGGCTGTTTCGGGTGGTCCTTTGGGCGATCCCGATCCTGGGCTTCCTCGGCACGGTGATCGGGATCACGATGGCCTTGAACGGGGTGGACTTGCAGGCGCCCGACCAGTCGATGGTCCACGTCTTGACCGGACTGGGCCTGAAGTTCGACACCACCGCCCTGGCCCTGACCCTTTCCATGCTCCTGATGTTCGTCCACTTCCTGGTCGATCGGAGCGATACGGCGCTTTTGGAGCGGGTCGACCGCCAGGTGGCGCGCGAGCTGGCCGGACTGTTTCCGAAGGTCCCCTCCGGGCCCGACGGGCAACTGGCGGCCGTGCGGCGCATGGCCGACACGATGATCCACGCGGCCGAGCGGCTGGTCCAACGGCAGGCCGAGCTGTGGCAGGATTCCATGGAGGCCGCCCACGAACGGTGGAGCCGATTGGCTGACGATGCCGGAGGCCACGTGCAGGTCGCGTTGGCCGAAAGCCTCAAGCTCCACGCCCGGGAGATCGCGGCCGCGGAGCAGGCCGCCGCGGAGAAAAACCGCCAGCAATGGAGCGAGCTGCAGAAGACGCTCAGCCAGAGCGTCCATGCGGTGGCGGCCGCGCAGGAGGCCCTGGTCCGCCGGGTCGAGGTGCTCGATCAGGCGGCGGAGGCCACTGCGCAGGTTGTGCGATTGGAGGAAGCGCTTAACCACAACCTGGCGTCGCTTGCCGGGGCGAAGAACTTCGAGGAGACGGTGATGAGTCTGGCCGCCGCGATCCACCTCCTTACCGCCCGCCAGGCGGAATCGCCCGCTAGCCCCAAAGTCCGGCTCGAATCCCCGCGACGGACCAGTCAGGCCGCATGAAGATCACGGTCCTTACACAGCGTCGAAGCCGCTGCCGGAAGAGTCCGACGATCTCGCTGTTTCCCTTCCTGGCGGTGCTCATCTGCACGATGGGGGCGCTCGTGCCGCTGCTGTTGGCCATTGCGCGGCAGGCGCGGCTTCAGGCATTCCAGGAGGCGACCGTTAAGGCCGCCCAACGGCAAGTCGACGTCCAGTCCGAACAAGAGCTGGCCGAGTGGCGGATCGGCGAGCTGAAAACCTCGCGCAAGCAGGCCGAAGAGCAGTTGACCCAGGCGAGGCTCGCGCTGGGACACGTGGAGAACCACGCGCGGCGACTCCGGGAACAAGGCGACCAACTTCAAGCGACCCTCGAAAACCTGAACAAGACCGGCACGCAAACCGGCCGGCAGCGTGCCGAGTTGGAGGGGGAATTGAAGCAGGTCCGGAGCCAGATCAGCCAGGCCGAAAAACAGTTCGCCGCCGCGCAGCAGGAGGCCGCCGGCCGCCCCCGGTCGTACGCCGTGATCCCCTACCAAGGCCCGCACGGCACCTATCGCCAGCCGATCTACGTCGAGTGCCGCGCCGACGCGATCGTTCTCCAGCCCGACGGAATCGCGCTCGTGGAGGCCGACTTCGATGAGCCGCTTGAAGCCGGCAATCCGCTCGATCGCGCGCTGCGCGCTGCGAGGGAAGTGCTTCTGGCGCAGAAGCGGATCAAGGGCGACGGGTCCGACGAACCGTACCCGCTGCTGCTGGTGCGTCCCAATGGCATCCCCGCCTACTACGTTGCCCGGACGGCCCTGAAATCATGGCGGTCGGCCGTGGGCTACGAGCTGGTGGGGAAGGACTGGGAGCTGGAGTTTCCCCGCGCGGACCCAGAAGTGGGTCGGGCCGTGCGCGGGGTGGTCGCGGAAGCGCGCGAGCAACGCCGCCGCCAGGCCGTGCTCGTGGCCATGCTGGCCAACGCGAAGTCGCCGGCCGGATACCGCGCCGCCTTTGGCTCCGGCCTGATGGGTGGACAAGGCGCCGGCGGCGCTCCAGGGTCGCCGGGACCGTCGGGGGCGATGGCCGGCGCGTCCGCCGGCCGCTCGGGCGGTGCCATGGCGACGGGGAAATCGGGCGGTGCGGGCAGCGGAGGATCGTCAGGATCCCAACTCGCCGGTGGGATCGCGTCCGGATCGTTGGCCGGCTCGGGTAGTCCGAGTGCGTCGGGATTCGGCGCCGGCAGCGGCAACGCGAGTTCCGCCGGGCCATCGGCCAAAGCCGCTTCTCGGCCGGACGGCGCTGCCAAGGGCCCCAGCCTCTCGCCGGATGGAACCATGGCTACGGCGATCTTCGGCGAGCTGAAGCCGGCGCGGCGTGACTCGCGCGTCACCTACCGCGCCGCCCCTGGCGGCGGATTGATCCAGGAGATTGAGCCCGACGACTCCAGCACGCCCTCGTCGTCGCTGCGTCGAGGCGGTTTCTCCTCCGGCGGCCGGCACGGCAACGGGTCGGCGCCGCCCGGCGGAGTTGCGCGAGCGGCGGGCGCGTCGTCGCAAGGGGCGTCGGCCGGCGAGGCTTCGGCCGCGTCCGGCCCTGGCGCAAAGGCCGCCTCGCAGGGCGTCGCGCTTCGCCCCGGCGAGTGGATTCCCCAGGAGGCGAAATCCCCGCCGCAGCCGGAAGCCAAGGAGCGGCCCGACGGCAAATCGAAGCGACTGGCCGACAGCCGCGGCGACAACTGGGGCCTGCCCAATGCCGCGCGGGGCTCGGTGGGCATTACGCGGCCGATCCGCGTGCGCTGCTCCTCCAATCGTCTGGAGCTCCTGCCCGACGACGCCGAGGAGGACCGCAAGGCGATCCCGCTCGGCGAACGAACGGAAGACTCCGTCGACGACTTCGTTTCCGCGGTATGGGAACACATGAAGACGTGGGGGATCGCCGGGCGAGGGATGTACTGGCGGCCAATTCTCCGCATCGAGGTGACACCCGACGCCGAGTTCCGCTACGCCGAGCTGAAGGCGTTACTGGACAACAGCGGTTTGATTGTGGAAAGGAAGATTGAGGAAAGGAAAATGTAGCCGTGCCCCGTCCCATCCGACAAGAGACCGAGCCGGTCAACGCCGATTCGTTCCTCGACATCGTGGCGAGCGTGGTCTGCATCATGCTCATCATGGTGCTGATGGTCGGGATGCGGATTCGCAACGCGCCGGCCGATCCGATGCTCACTCTCGAGGCAGTCCAGGCCGGGGCCGCCTTGGAGAACGTGCTGGCCGAGGAGGGCTCCCTGCGCGGCGACGTGGCCAAGGCAATGCACGATATCCTGAGTCTCGAACAAGAGGCCACGGCCCGCTCGCTCCAGCGCGACGTGCTGGCCACCGGCGTGGCGGCGATGGAGCACGAGCTGGGCGCGCGGCGTTCGCAGATGGATGCCCAGACCCAGGCCGGCTTCGACGCGGCGCAGAGCGTGGCCGAGGCCCGGCGCCAACTCGATGACCTCCGCGAGCGGCGGACCGGAGTGGAGACGGCTCGGCCCGAGCCGATCGTCGTCGAGAGCTATCCCACGCCGATCGGCCGCGCGGTGGATGACGAGGAGATCCATTTCCATCTCCGCCAGGGGCGAGTGGCCCACGTGCCGATCGACAAGCTGGTGCGACTGGCCCGCGACGATGCCCGTCGCAAGGCCGACAAGCTCATCGACCGCGACGACCTGCCCGAATTCACCGAAGCGGTCGGGCCCGAGGGCGGCTTCCGCTTCCGCTACACGGTCCAGCGGCACGACAGCGTGGAAGAGCAGCCGGGCGGTGGGGCAGTCCGGCACATCGGCCTGAGGATCACCGAGTGGACCGTGATCCCGATCGCCGGCCAACTGGGCGAAACCGTCGAAGAAGCCCTCTTACCCAAGTCCGCCTTCCGCCGCACCCTGACCGAGCGGAAGGGCGACAAGCCGACCATCACCATCTGGGTCTACGCCGACAGCTTCGACGCCTTCCGCCGCCTGCGCAAGGAGCTCCACCAACTCGGCTTGGGCGTCGCCGCCCGCCCTCTCCCCGACGGCGTGATGATCGCCGGCTCGCCGAAGGGATCGAAATCGGAAGCGGAGTGAGACAGGGAAGGATGAGGGATGAGGGATGAAGGATGAAGGATGAAGGATGAAGGATGAAGGATGAATGCGGGCCGTCCGGCGCCGCGCTCGGCGTGGGTCTCCTGACCCCGCCGAGGCAACGACCGCAAGGTCTCACCGAACGAATTGCTCGGACCGGAGCGATTGGCATGGCGAAGCGGCGGGGGAAGGCCGACGAGTACTTCAACTGCCCGAACTGCGGGGCAGGCGTGCCGGTGGGCGCGAAGTTCTGCCGCGAGTGCGGGGCAAGCGACGATTCGGGCTGGGGTCAAGACGACGACTCGTGGGCTGACGATCTCACTACAGGCTACGGGCCGGAGGGGGATTTCGACTACGAGGGGTTCGTCGCCCGCGAGTTCCCCGATCAGTCGCCTTTGCGGTCCCAGCAGCGGATGAAGCGATGGGCCATGGCGGTGTTGGTCGCGATCGTTGCGGCCGCCTTCCTGGCGTCGGTCTTGTCTCGGTTCTTCGGGTGATCGCCTCCTCAGTACCACCGCCGCGTCAGCACCCAGTTCAAGCCGAAGTGGCAGGAGGGGCACTCCCGGGCCAGGCCGTTGATCCTCGCACAGCAGTTGGGGCAGCGAGGCCGCTTGTCAATGGCGAACGCGGCAAAGACCCCCAGCGGGCCGAAGAAGAGCCCCAGCAAAAGGCCCGTGAAGTAGGCCATCCGAGGCGCGCCGACCGCGCTGCCCAGTCCGGCGCAGCAAAGCATCGACAACACGTAACAGCCGGCCACCACCACGGCAAGTTGACCGGCCAGCTCGCCCGCGTCGGGCCCTCGGGGCGCAACCGTCAGCACCAGCCGGTGGACTAGAAGCGGGCTCACAAGGAAGAACGCCGTCGCCAGCAAGCTGAAGAACACCCAAACCGGAACGGGGTGCTCGCCGGCGTAAGGGACCTCGAAGGTCGACACGCGAAAGGCCCGGCCGCACTCGGGGCACTCCCGGGCATGGCGCGACACCATCTTGCCGCAGTCGGCGCAAGGGCGGAGCGTCAGCGGAGAGCGGCGCACCAAGTGCTCCTGGTCGCCGATCTGCTCCGCCGACGGCTCGGATGGCGACTGGGCGACGTCTGCTTCGGCGTCTTCGGAGAGCGTCTGGATGGCCGCCCCACGAGGTTCCAGGAAAAGCCCTTCCACGAGCGATGCAGGGCGCCAAGGGCCGTCGAGACCTTCGCGCGTCAGGGTGTCTTCGGCGATTTCGCCAGCGTCGGCCTTCTCGCGCAACTGCTCCAGCGAAACAGGCCCCACAACGCTGCCGGAAGCTTGGTAGTACCACGGAGTCATGACACGATTCCTAAGATTGCTTTGGACGAGCCGGATTGAGAGCGACCTTACCATCGCCCCGCGGGCTCGTCAATACCCCGGCATCGGCGTCCGATGACGAATTGCCATGCCGCCCGCTCGTCAGGCCCGCTCGCCCTGCGGTTATAATACCTTGGGTTGGGAAGCATGAGGGGCACAGGCTTCGGTCTTTCTTTTGGCCTGCAACCGAGAGACCGCTGACGGAGGTGTCGATGGACGTATTAGCGGAAAGATTGGATACCAAACTACGCGAGTGGAAACGTGAGACGGCGGAGCAAGTGCGGCAACGAGTGGCGGAAATCATTGAGGTCGCCGATCACGACGGATTGGATTTGTTGCGGTCGCGCGTCGTAGAGCACGAAGTCTTGGAAATGGTCGATGCCCCCGCAACCCGGTGAAGTCTGGCTGGCCGATCTGGGATTAGCGGCAAACGGTTTTGAGGCCATTCGGCGTCACCTTTGGATATGGACGGTTCTTTGTTATCCCCACCGGCCTCGTGCCGGTGGAAACGGGTTTGACAACTACTACGGCGGCCATACGGCATCAACTTTCGCCATGGCCGGTTTTTGCTCTCCCCACCGGCCCCGTGCCGGTGGAAACGGGTTTGACAACTACTACGGTGGCCACGTAGTCGTCAAACCCGCTCCCACCGACGCAGGGTCGGTGGGGATCTCGTTGAATGAGCCTCCTCTCACGTAGTCGCCAAACCGGCCCTCCACCGACACGGGCGGTCCGTCGGTTTAATCCTGACTGGCACCGATAAATAAGGAGTTACGTCAACGTCCTCGTCGTAAGTCCTTATTCCTCGGCAGCGTTCCGATTAAATCGACAGACCGCGGGGTCGGTGGGGACGTCGGCTGAGTCCGTCTCGTCTCAATGTTAACGAGACGCGCGTGGAAAACCGTTTGGTGCTAGCGGCCAATAAGTAACGGACTCGGACAGGTAGTGGCACATGTGAGGGACCGCTGCCGAGTGATCCTATCGCCCCGCGTTTTCCTGCGCTCAGACGCCGCGATCGTCGCCTGCCGTTCGCTGGATCCCGTTTTCGACCGCTTGGCAGATTTGATCCAACTCATCGAGCGTAATGGCCAGCGGCGGCAGGATCACGATCACGTTGCCCAAGGGACGCAAGAGCACGCCCTCGCGCCGCGCATAGTTGCAGACCTGCCAGCCGCGATTCTCGGCCCAGGCCAGCGGCTCCTTGGTCGACCGGTCGCGCACCAGCTCGACCGCGCCGA
>CAYTJV010000216.1:0-11539 GCA_964438165.1 uncultured Planctomycetaceae bacterium
TTCAATCTCCTTGATGTAAGGTCGGGCTGGTTGCGGCCTGCGCTAACAGGTCATTGCCACCAAAATAATTTGCCCACGCCCAGTCCAGTACTTCGGGTGTCATGCGCGGGGGTTCTTCCAGGTAGTGGGCGCGGTCGGCAATCTTGCTGATGACATCAAACGGCAGACTCGGCAGGTAGGGCTGGTGATGGCGCGTGTGCAGTGTGTTGACGAGGTAATCGATGCCGGTTTGGTCTGTCGGCACGCCAGCGCGTGCGCAAGCCTGCGCCACCACAGCGCGGTAACTTTCTGCGCTCATCGGGATGAGCTGGATCTTGTAGCCAAGGCGCCGGGCAAAGGCCGGATCCACCAGTTCTTCGGGTGCCAGGTTGGATGAAAAAACGACATGCACGTCAAACGGCACGGCGAACTTGGTGCCGGTGTTGAGCGCCAGGTAATCGACGCGGCGGTCCAGCGGCACGATCCAGCGGTTCATCAATTCGTGCGGACTCACCCGCTGGCGGCCCAGATCGTCCACCACGAAGATGCCGTTGTTGGCCTTCATTTGTGGCGGTGCCGTATGCAGGCGGGTGTGCGCGTCGTAGGCCAGGTCGCGGAGTTTCTCGTCCAGCAGGAAGAAGGGGTCGGTGGCGCTCTTGCGATACTCCCCGTACACCGCCCCGGCCTCGGTCTGAAATGCCGACGGTTCGTAGTCGAGGTTCTGGAAGCGGTCGCTCTCGATGTCGATTACCTTCTCCAGGTCCTCCTTGGCGAACTCGATGTGGTAGACCGTGAAATCGTCGGTCGTGAAGGCGTTGGCGTCGGCCCCCAGGCCGGTGACGATGCGATCGTACACCGGGCCGGGGTACTTCTTCGTGCCGCGGAACATCATGTGCTCGAAGAAATGCGCGAAGCCCGACTTGCCCTTCTCGACCTCGTCCCGGCTGCCCGTGCGCACGATGCTGTAATACGCGATCAGGCCCGGACTCGGGACGGGAATCATGATCACGGTCAGGCCGTTGCGGAGCGTTTCCTTCTGGTACGGATAGGGAAAGATGCCGCCCGCGGCGGCGACCATCGGCATGCTCAAGACGATCGGCAGAAACCCCAGGACGCGATTCATACCTGCTCCTCGATAAACGACGTCGGACGCTCGGCCGGGCCGAGGGGGTCGGGAGGAAACGGCTCCCCGAGTCCATGCACTCCTGTCCCGACATGAAAAAGACTCCCGACCCCTGTACCCCGCATCGATGCTAAGCGTATCGCGAAGGGCCCGAAGCGTCAATTCCCCGGGCCGAGCGGCCCCGTCCCCACACCGAACCCGGGTTGCTGGCGTCGAGTGCGGCTTGCCGGCTAGAATGACGCTCATGCCGGACTCCGTATTTCAACGCGTCGAAGCCCTCTTGCGCGACCGTCGCGTGCCATTCGACGTGCTGCGCCACGCGCCGGTCTACACCAGCGAGGAAGCCGCCCGCGTGCGCGGCACGCCGCTGGCCAGCGGGGCCAAGGCCCTGGTGTGCAAAGCGAACGACGCGGTCGTAATGTTCGTCATCCCGGCCGACCGCAAGCTCGACAGCAAGGCCGTGCGGCAGAGCCAAGGATGGCGCAAGCTCCGCTTCGTGACCCGGGACGAGATCCTGCAAATCACCGGGCTGGAGCCGGGCTCGATTCCGCCGTTCGGGAGTCTCTTCGGGCTGCCGACCTACTGCGACACCCGCCTGGGGCTGAACGAGAAGATCAACTTCAACGCCGGCGATCACTCGATCTCGGTTTCCATGGGGTACGCCGACTATCTGCGGGTCGAGTCGCCGCAACTGGGGACGTTCGCCGAGTAGCTGGCTGCTACGCCAACTGCTTGGCCACGAACGGCCAATTGACCAGGTTCCAGAAGGTCTCGATGTACTTGGGCCGGGCGTTGCGATAGTCGATGTAGTAGGCGTGTTCCCACACGTCGCAGGTCAGGAGCGGCGTCTTGCCGGCCGTGATCGGGCAGCCGGCGTTGCTGGTGCTCTCAATGGCCAGCTTGCCGCCCGAGTCGAGGACCAACCATGCCCAGCCGGAGCCGAACGTGCCTACCGCGGTGGTGTTGAACTTCTCTTTGAACTGCGAGAAGGATCCAAACGCCGCGTTGATCGCCGCGGCCACTGCCCCCGAGGGCTCGCCGCCCGCCTTGGGCGCCAGGCAGTTCCAGTAAAACGTGTGGTTCCACACCTGGGCCGAGTTGTTGAAAACCCCGCCCGAGGCTTTCTTGATGATCTCTTCCAAGGGCAAGTTCTCAAACTCCGTCCCCGGGATGAGCTTGTTTAGATTGGCCACGTACGCGGCATGATGCTTGCCGTGGTGGTATTCGAGAGTTTCCGTGGAGATGTGGGGAGCCAGCGCGTCTTTTGGGTAAGGCAGTTCGGGAAGTTTGTGTTCCATGAGTCTCTCCTTCCATATGGGGCCATCAGGACATAGTTGAACAAGCTGCATCGCGTCCACCCACCAGAGCTATCAGGCGCGCGGACTCACACCACCTTAGCGTGAACTGTCCCGACAACAAGGCCCTGAAGGGGGGTGTGCAGCCGGGATTCGTGGAAAGACGCGAATAGGTGAAGAGGAGATGAGGGGAGAGGGAAGAAGGGAGAGGGAAGAAGGGAGAGGGGAGAGTGCCACGGGGAGAGACGAAAGAACGGCCTACTCTCTCCGAATCTCCGCGTCTCCCCTCTCCCTTCTCCCTTCTCCCCTTTCCGCGTCTGCCGGCCTCGCGCCCCGACGGGAACTGCCCTTCCCATGCCTGGCGGATTTTGGTACTAACCCCGCCCGAGTGTCGGAAAGCTCGGCGACTCCGCCGGCACGACCGCCTCATGCGCTCGACGGGATACGTACCCATGAAACGCATCGTCTTGCTGATCTCGGCGTTGGCCACGGTATTGGTGCTGGGCGTTTTCGCAATCGCCCAGGTCGAACGCGCGGTCCAAGAGCCAACGTCGGGCGAATCTCCCATCACGGGCCCCAGCCTGACAGCCCCGGCAGCCCCCGATGCAGAAGCGTCGGCGGCCTCCCCTGGCGTCAGGCCAGGGCTCTTGCCGCCCGATCCGCACGTCAATCCGCTCCGCAGCGCGAGGCGCATCTTCCCAAGCGATGGAATTCGCACCGCGGCGGTTGCCCCGGAGGATCAGCAGCTCGTGCCGAAGTCCCCACCGCACGCGCAAACTTCCGAAGTCTTGAAGACTTCGGAAGTTTTTGGGACAGGCTCTAAGTCCGCAGGGAGTGCCATGCCCCGGTCCGGCTCGGAGGAAAGGGTGTTTCCATCCCGGTCCGCGTCGCCGACGGCGCCGGTCGATCCTTTCGGATTGCGGACAAGGCCGGAAGCCAAGACAGACTCCACGTTGCGAACCAACACGGCCGCCAGTCCGCTCGCGAGATCGGAGGCCGACGACACCGTTTCCGCGCCCAATTTGGCACAGAAGAAAGAAGAGCTGCCGTCGCCCGTGCTTACTGCCCCTCCGTCGGGAAGCCAGCGGCCGCTGACCGACGATGTGGCCGCCAAGCCCCTCAAGGAGCCAGAGGCCGGAGCTGCGCCCGCCGGCCGCCCGGATCCGACTGCCGCGCGCACATCGCGGGGCAGTGAACCGGCGCTGCTGAGCCCTGGATCGTCTTCGATCAGTCCGGTTCCCCGTTCGAGCGCTGGCGGGCCAGCGGGTCACGCCGTCCCCAGCGTGGAGCCTGGGATGGCAGAAGCCGGCCGGCCGGAGGCGAGCCGAGCGGGTGAAGGAACGGGAAAGCCCGGCGCCAAGCACATCGACGGCCCTCAGGCCCCGCAGCTTACGATTCAGAAGACCGCCCCGCCCGAAATCCAGGTCGGCCGCCCTGCCACGTTCCAAATCCGACTGAAGAACACCGGGCCGGTCCTGGCCCAGGCCGTGGAGCTCCGCGACGTCGTGCCCAAGGGTACCCGGCTCATCGGCACGTCGCCGCGGGCGAACCCAGGCGTGCGCGGGGAGTTGGTATGGCAGCTCGGGTCCCTCAAGCCCGGCGATGAGGTGGCCGTGGAAGTCCAGCTCATGCCGATCGAGGAAGGCCCGATCGGTAGCGTGGCCACGGTGAGTTTCAGTGCCGAGGCCTCGGCCACGACCATCGCCACCAAGCCCCAACTGGCGCTCAAGCTGGTCGCCCCCGCCAAGGTGCTGATCGGCGAAGAACTGACGCTGGCGATCACGATCACGAACACGGGGAGCGGCATTGCCCGCAAGGTGATTATCGACGAGCGCGTGCCGCCCGGCTTGCAGCACGCCTCGGGCCCGGAGTTGGAATACGAGGTCGGCGACCTGAAGCCCGGCGAGAGCAAGCAACTGGATCTCAAGGTCACCGCGGTTCAGCCCGGCCCGGTGACCAACGTGCTGGTTGCCCGGGCCGACGTGAACGTGAAGACCGAGGACCGTTGGGACCTGGAAGTCCTGTCGCCGCAATTGGAGCTCGGCGTGGAGGGACCGAAGCGACGATTCTTGGACCGGGAGGCGTCGTACGTTGTTTCCGTGTCGAACCCGGGCACTGCCCCGGCCAAGCAGGTCGAGCTCACGGCGCAGCTCCCGCCGGGACTGAAATTCGTGCGCGCCAACAACAGCGGCCAGTATGACGATGCGACCCGCTCGGTCCACTGGCTGCTGCAGGAACTTCCCGTCAAGGAAACGGGCACCGTCGAAGTGGTGACAATTCCCGTGAACATCGGCCAGGAACGGCTGCTGGTGCGCGGCGCGGCGGAGAGAGGAATCGCGGCCCAAAAAGAGCATCCCGTGATCATCGACGGGATCGCCGCAGTCATGTTCGAGGTCGCCGACACTCGGGATCCGGTCGAGGTGAACGGCGAAACGAACTACGAAATTCGCGTGTTGAACCAGGGCTCGAAGGAGTCGACGAACGTGCAGATTACGGTGGCCCTGCCTCCCGACCTGCGGGTCGTGGCCGCCGAAGGTCCGACTCGCCGCATCGGCGACGGAAATCAGGTGGCCTTCGAGCCGCTGCCGAGGCTCGCCGCCAAGGCCGATACTACCTACCGCGTCCGCGTCCAAGGTCTCAAGCCTGGGGACCAGCGGGTCCGCGTGCAACTGCTGACCGACGAGATTCGCACTCCGATCACCAAGGAGGAGAGCACTCGCGTGTACTCCGACCAGTGACGGCCATCGCCGGTCCGCAGCCCTCCGTTCGCAGCAAGAAAGCCCTCGTCCCCCGAGGGCTTTCTTCATGATTTCAACTGGTTGGCCTGGGGCGTAACCCGGTCGATGTTCGGCGTTACGTCGGCATCAATGCGTTTGAGGACCCAGGAGAGGCCGCCGAGCACGACTTGTTGGAAGATGTCGCTGGTCCAGACATTCTCGAAATGGCCCATCGAGGTGTAGAACACGCGGCCCTGGCCCTGCATTCGGGCCCAGGTGGCTGGGAACGGCGGTCGCTGGTAGCAGGCATCGACCATCCCTTCCGTCTCCTGGACCAGGATGACGTGGAGGTCCTTGGCGAAGTTCTTCTGGGCGTACCACTCTTCCATCATCTTGAACGAGTCGCCCAGGCGCCCCACGCCGGGGAATTTCGGCGAGACGACCTTCATGGCGGCCTCCTGTGGCCGGCCGTGCACGACGAACTCGCCGCCGAGCATGGCCACGAAATCGCTCACCTCGCTTCCCTTGGAGTGGAACGAGTCGGTGGAGGCGTGGAAGGCCAAGAAGCCCTTGCCGCCGGCGATGGCCTCGAAGAACCGCTTCTTGCCGCTTAGCGTCATGGGCGGCTCGTCGCGGCCTTGCACCGGGTCGGTCAGCACGGCCGAGGTGTAGAAAGCGATCGCCCCATACTGGTCCAGGTCGCCGTCGAACACCCCTCCGTCCTTCGTGCAAACCACCTCGACGTTGTGCTTGGCGCACATCTCGGTGAACTTCTCTTCGGAGAAGCTCAGCTTGCCTCCTTTGCGCGCGACGACCGGGTGCTCGAACCCCGCGCTGCGAGTAAAGTAGAGGACTTTTTGCTTCGGCGCGTCCGCGGCCCGGGTGAGACCGAACGGAAAGGCCGACAAACCCAGCAGGGCAGCCCCACTGGAAACCAGCATCTCGCGACGTTTCATAGAACTACAACTCCCGAATCCAGATGTTGCGGAATCGAACCGGATTGCCGTGAAACTGAAGGTGCAGCGGCAGCTTCGGCGGGTGGGCCGAATACGCCGGCGGCTTCTCCCAGAAGATCGAGGATCTGCAGCTCGTAGGTGTTCATCAGGTACACGCCGCTATTGCCCCGGCCCTGCCCATGGCCTTCCACCTTCGCGGGCGTGGCGAATTCCAGGTGGATCTGGCAGCTCCCGAAGGACTTCTTCGAGGCGATTCCGCCGTCGTGCGGGGTCGCCACGCCATCCTTGACGATCCACTTCTCGCCGCCGACCCACTGCGAAAGGTCCTTGCCGTCGAACAGCACGATGGCGTCCGAAGGCCCCTTGGCTGCGCAGCCCGGGTCGATGACTTTGGGCTCGGGCCACACCTTGCCGCTGACGTACTCCGCGGCCACCCCATATCCCGGTCCGCAAAGCCAAGCCACCAAGACGATCGAAGCGAAGCGATAGCGAGCAGGCAATTGAGGCATCGTAGCGTTCTCCTGATGACGGGAATCGAAGGTACTCCATATTGTCGAGTGCCTCGGCGGTTGGCAAGAGCCGGCGCAAGAAAAATTGAAACTCGCTTTCCGGCCATTTGCGGGTCCATCGATTTGGCAGCGATCCGGGCACGAATCGAGAGAGAAGAGAACTCGGGCCAATATGGCGACCTGGAATACCCGCAAGGGGCCGCCTTCACGTGGTCGCGTCTTTCCGAGACGCGCAAGCCCGGGCCGGGTGGCATGTCCCTGAGGCTTTGCGAAGGGCGTGGTTGATGAGTCGACGCACCGAAGCCACGCCCATCGAAGACTCTGGACGTGCCACCCGACCGCGCGCGAGCTGCCCGCCGGCGACACGCTCCACGAAGTCCTCGCCGGCTACCTGCCGCCCGCCGAGTACGGCACGCCGCTGGGAGTGGTCTTCACCGACGATTGGAACCCCGTGGAGTACCTGGCGGCCCAAACGGTGAAAAAGCGCCCCTAAGCCCCTCAGCCAGTTACGGATCGAATTCGCGATTTTCCGACCTCGTCCGATCCGAGAATCCCTTTGGGGGGTGGATCAGGGCATGGAGTTGGGCAGCAAGGCACGGTTTTTCCAACACATCTCCCCCAGGTGAGCCTCCTCTTTCGACCTACTGCCAAATCGCCGAAGAGCACCCGGTTCGGAATCGCCTCGATGCCGGCCGCGCGCACCGCCCCCTCTGCCGCCGCGCGAATTGCGCACGGCGAGCGGCGCAATCGCTTCTGGATGCGATTCTACAAACCCGGTGGCCAAATCGCCAACGAAATTCGGCCCAGTCGAGGGCAGGCCCTCACCTTACGGCTCGCTTTTCCAGTCGCTCGAACTACACTGGAACAGAGGGCGCGTGCAGGCATCAGCTTCAGGGGTCTTGCGGTGGACGAATCCTTTTGGCCGGCGCGGAACGTCGCGGAGTACGTCTATTGCCCGCGCCTGTTCTACTACATGGAGGTCGAAGGAATTCACGTCCCGAGCGAGGACACCGAAGAGGGCAACCGTGTGCATCGCCGCGTGGACGTGCCGAGCGCGGATCGCGTTCCGGCGGACTATGGCGCGGCAGACCAGGGCCGGACGGTCCGCAGCATGACGCTCACCAGCGGCGCGCTCGGCTTGACGGCCACTCTGGATATCGTCGAGGTTTCCGGGGCGACGGCGATTCCCGTCGAGTACCGCAAAGGGCGTCCCAGGCGGTGCGCGGCCGAGGGCCTGGAAGAGGATTCCGAGAACGGCCGGACCGGGGGCGTGGAGCCCTGGCCCACCGATCGCGTCCATGTGGCCCTGCAAGGACTTCTACTGGCCGAGGCCGGCTACCAGGTGCCGGAAGTCGCGCTCTACTACGCCGCGGAGAAGCGCCGTCTGGTCTTGCCATTCACCGAAGCGCTCAAGGCCGAAGCCGGGGCTACGCTCGACGCGGCCAAGAAATGCGCGTTGGGACCGCGCCCGTTGCCGCTCTTGAACGATCCCCGCTGCCCTCGCTGCTCGCTCCAGCCGGTCTGCCTGCCGGACGAAGTCCACCAGCAGCGCTCCGGCGACGGTATGGGCGCGGCAAGCCCGCGCAAGCTGTGGCCGCCGCGCGACGAAGGGATCCACCTCGTGGCCCAGCGTCGCGGCACGCGGATCGGGGTCCGCGGGACGGCCATGACCATCACCGACGACAACGGGGCCAAAGTTCAAGACGTGCCGCTGGCGAACCTCGAAAGCCTCTCGCTGCTCGGATCGGTGCAGATTTCGACACAGGCGATGGTGACGCTGGCCGGCCGCGGCATCCCGGTGGCATTCCTCACCGCTGCCGGTCGGCTGGCGGCCATAGTCGACCCGTTGGATTCACAAAGCGCCGACACCCGCCGCGCCCAGGTCCGCAAGCTCGACCAGCCCGGCCCTTGTCTGGATTTGGCTCGGGCGCTGGTTTGCGCCAAGATCGCCAATCAGCGCAAGCTGCTGATGCGCAACCACGCGGCCCTGCCGTCGGGTGTGGCGGAGGCTATGGCGCAAGAGGGCGAGCGGGCCACACGAGCGGAATCGTTGGATGCGTTGCGCGGTCACGAGGGTCAAGCCGCCGCGCTGTACTTCGGCCACTTCGCCGGCATGTTGAAGTGCGACTTGGCGGCGGAATTCGACGCCCATGGGCGCCAGCGCCGCCCGCCGCCCGACCCGGTCAACGCCTGCCTTTCCTTCGCCTACACGATGCTCACGCACGAATGCACCGCCGCCCTGCGCACGGCGCGACTGGAGGGAGCCGTCGATCGGGGCCTTCCACGTCTCGCGTCCCGGCCGGCCCGCGTTGGCGCTGGACCTCATGGAGCCGTTCCGCCCGCTCGTGTCCGACTCGATCGCCATCACGGCCTTCAACCGCGGCGAGCTCCAGGAAGGCCATTTCCAGCGCACGGCCGCCGGTTCGATGTTCACCGACGCGGGCCGCAGGGCCTTCTTCGGCGTCTACGGTCGCCGCATGGACGAAGAAGTGACGCACCCCGTCTTCGGCTACAAGCTGAGCTACCGCCGCATGTTGGTCCTCCACGCCCGCATGATCGCCGCCTGGCTCAACGACGAGATCCCCACGCTGGCATTCTTGACAACCCGCTGAATCCCCCGCCACCGCCGGCCCCGTGCCGGCGGAGCGCTGATTGAAAGCTACGGCCGCGAGGAAGACATCGCCCGTCACCACCGGCCTCGCGCCGGTGGGACGCTGATTGAGAGCTACGTCCGGTGCCGCGTCCCGTAGCCGCCAATCAGCGCTCCGCCGGGACGAGCCCGGCGGTGGCGAAGAGGTTGCGAGGCCGCGCGCTGTAGTACAGCACGCCACTGGAAGTGGTCTTCACCGACGATTGGAACCCCGTGGAGTACCTGGCGGCCCAAACGGTGAAAGACGCCCCTGAGACCCTCAGCCAGTTACGGATCGAATTCCCGATTTTCCAATTCCGACCTCGTCCGATCCGCAAATCCCTTTGGGGGGCCGAACGGCGGGATTGACTTGGCTACTGGGTTGGGCAGCAAGACGCGGATTCTCCAGGTCGGCTCCCCCAACCTAGCCTCCTCTTCTGACGTGTTGCCAAAGATCCAAGCGGGCCGGCATCGCACGCCACCCGCCTCTCCGCGCGCACCCGCACCCGACCGCCGCACGCATGGCGTGGAGGCCCGCCAGGGCGCGACTTTCGCTGGGCCCGAATGTATCGCGCAGGTGGCCAAATCGCTAACGCAATCCGGCTCTTGCGACTCATCGTCTGTAGGGTGGGCCGAACGGAGCGAGTCCCACCAATCCGTCGCCTACGCACGCCGCCATTTCGCTCCCGTGCGCTACCTGGCAGCGCTAGGCGACGCGCGGCGTGCCCATGACGTCGAAGGGACTCAACGCGACGATTTCGGTGAACTCCTTGGATTAGTGTCAACGAGGATCATCCATCGTCCCCGAGTAGATGCTCTCCCGGCTATCGTCTACCCGCTGCCCAAGAGCCTCATGGCGGTCCATCCACGCGCGGAGGGATTTAAGCCACGGATCCTCCGCGCCCTGCTCGCCTTCGTCTAAGACCACGATCCTGACCCTTCGCCCCTGAAGATCCTGGCGGCCAGTCAAGTCTTCCCACTTTCCCTCGATGATCTCAGCCATCATCCACCTCGCTGCTGACAGCAGTATTGTATCGACCTCCCGAGTCAGCGTCATCACGGCAGATCGCCACAGAAGGGGACGTGAAGGGGTGCCGCCGCCCCTGGGATTTGGGGAGCGGCTGTCAGCAGTCAGCCGTCAGCTTTCAGCTTTCAAAAGCAGTCAATACAGCAACTTACACAAAGAGCGCCGTTGGAACGGGCGATCGGCTGAGTGCTGATAGCTGAAGGCTGACAGCCTTTTTTTCCCAACCGCCTCTCGCTCCCGGTGGAACTCGCTCCGCTCGGCCCACCCTACGCGCTGGGGGGGCGGAAAAATGGTGTCAGGCTCCTCCGTTGTTCTTGTAGGAGGAATTAGATCGGTGAGGCAAAGAAAAACCAAGAATCCGAGCTTTCCCCCACCACAGCAGGGTTGCAATTTTAAGAGAAAGAATTAGCCTGTAGCCTGCGTCACCCAATGCGCGGCGACTTAGTCTGCACCGGGAGAGAAACATGCCTAGACACTTCTTGCGCGCACCGAAGCGTTCCACCACCGCCAGCAAGACCAGGAAGAACCGCCGCGCGGGCATCTCGCACCGGCGGCTCGGTCTTGAAACTCTGGAGCCGAGGCAACTACTGTCGGCCACCCCGCTTTCGATTGATCTTGTCTCCGTGGGCAACGACGGCCATCCGGGAAATGGCCCTAGCGATGACACAAGCCCGTTCGCGATAAGCGACAGCGGCCGCTATGCAGTATTTGGCAGCACTGCCACAGACTTGGTTTCGGGTGACACCAACGGGGTTCGCGACATTTTCGTGCGCGACCTTCAGGCCGGGATCACTACGCGCGTAACCACCGACAGCGCAGGTAGGGAGGCCAACCGCGATTCGTGGGACCCGGCGATCAGCGGCGACGGCCGGTACGTCACCTTCACCAGCGGTGCGAGCAACTTGGTCGGCGGCGACACCAACGATGTCGACGACATTTTCGTCAAGGACCTACAAACGGGGATCACCACGCGGGTGAGCACCGATAGCGCGGGTATCGAGGCCAACGGCAGATCCGGGTGGCGGGATACGTTTACCCCAATGAGTCGCGACGGCCGGTACGTCACCTTCTCCAGCGGTGCGAGCAACCTGGTCAGCGGCGACACCAATGGCGCTTGGGACGTTTTCGTGAAGGACTTGCAGACTGGGATCACTACTCGGGTGAGCACCGATAGTACGGGCACGCAGACAGCCAATGGTTTCTCGGTGGCACCCTTTATTAGCGGCGACGGCCGGTATGTCGGGTTCACAAGCTCGGCGAGCAACTTGGTCAGCGGCGACACCAATGGAGCGTGGTTCAATGGA
>CAYTJV010000217.1:0-11519 GCA_964438165.1 uncultured Planctomycetaceae bacterium
GTGTCGGTGGAAACGGGTTTGATGACTACCGTGGCCGCCGTAGTTGCCAAACCCGATTCCACCGGCACGGGGCCGGTGGGGAAAGGCGAAAACGGACGCGACGACGGTAGTTCCCAAACCCATTCCCACCGGCACAGGGCCGGTGGGGAAGGAGGAAAGCTATGATTCTGAATCGCAACATCGGTCGAACCGTAACACGGCGCTGTTTTTGCGGCGGGGCCGCGGCGATTTGTGCGGCTGGGCTGCTGCCCGGGGAAGGATCCCATGCGGGCCAACCGCCTCCTCGGCCCGAGGCGCCGCCCGAAGACTACCGCATCCAGAACGGACGCATCAAACAGTCGGTGATGACCTGGATCTTCAAAACGCCGCCGGAGGCCATGATGCAGGCTTGCCATCGCATGGGGATGCACGCCATCGACGGGATCGGCAACGGCAAGGACGTCGTCGAGAAGGCCCGCAAGCTCGGCCTGACCGTCAACGCCGGCAGCGCCGGCTTCAAAAATGCTCCGCTGAACCGCGACGACCATGAAGGCTATTTGGCGGCCGTGCGCCAGGCGATCGACAAGAACGCCGCCGTGGGCATTTCGAGCATGATCGTGTTTACGGGCTATCGCGAGAAGGGGATCACCGACCAACAGGCGAAGCGCAATTGCACCGAGGCATGGAAGCAGATCGCCCCCTATGCGGAAGAGAAAAAGGTCACCCTCTGCCTGGAGATCCTCAACAGCCGCGACGACAGCGGCTGGATGACCGGCCACCCCGGCTACTTCGGCGACGACGTGGACCTGTGCGCCGACATGATCCGCGCGGTCGGCTCCCCGCGGCTGAAACTGCTGTTCGACATCTACCACGTGCAGATCATGAACGGCGACCTGATCCGCCGCATCCGGCAGCACCGGGACATCATCGGCCACGTCCACACGGCGGGCGTGCCCGGCCGCCACGAATTGGACGAGACCCAGGAGATCAACTATCCGGCCGTGATGCGGGCCCTGGTGGACATCGGCTACCAAGGCTACGTGGCCCACGAGTTCGTCCCCACCTGGCCCGACAAGCTGGCCGCTCTGCGCCACGCCGTGCGCCTGTGCGACGTGTGAGGAGTTGCTGCTGATTGAATCGACAGACCGCGAAGTCGGTGGGGCTTGGTTCAGTCGGTCTCCTCTCGATACGCGCCTTACCAGGCGATCTCGATTCCCGCGTGAGGGCCGTGGTAGACGACGTTCCCGCGCTGATTGAGCTGGGCGGGCCCGAGCCTGAGGATGTCCGCGTTGGGATTGAAGTTCTTGGCCGCGATGGCCGCCCCGGTTAGCCAGATCGCCTGGTAGCCGAATCGCGTCGTCACATGGGGCGTCGGCCGGCAGACGAGCGTGAGGGCCAAATCGCCGATGAACGAAGTGCCGTTTTCGCTTCGACTACCAAGAGAAGTCGTCGGCACGCCCCCGATGGATTGCGTGTAGACGGTGTCCTGCCCGGCCGCGTTGTTGCAGATCGCGCCCTTGAGCTCCGTGTTGATCCACCAATGCCGGTCGACGTTGAACTCGAACAATTGGCCAATCTGGAATCCGTAAAGCTCGTTCCTGGTGCGGACGCGCACCGAGTTGGTAGTGCCCACTACAGGAGCGTCGGATTCCGAGGAGTAGTCGAACTGCTCGCGGATCCCCATGAACCGCGCCCCGATGAGGAACGACGTGCTAAGAATGCCCGGCGGCATGGGCAATTGCCGGCGAAGGTTCAACTCCATGTTCTGCATGAAGGAGAACTCGCGGATCGACACCAGATTGTTGTAATCCAGCCCGACAATGGGCGTTGCCCCGAAGCCGGTGAACGGCGAGAAGAGGTTCCCCAGCGTGCCCACGTCGTTCAGGGTGTTGTCGCGGACCGCCGCCGACTCGTTCAAGTCGCTGAGCCAGAGGTACGAGAACTCGACCTGGTAGGGCGAATCGTCGAAGGTATGGCCCACCAGGAAGCGGGGGCCGACGTTGAACGGCATGTCGAGATCGCGCGTCGAGAGCACGAGGTTGTCGGTCGAGTTGAGGGTCGCCGCGTCGGTGGCCCCATGCACGTCGCGACGGAGCATCACGGCATCGGCCTGGAAGTAGAACGGGCAGCGCGGCGGGTAGAAGAAGCACTCGTTGTCGCAAAGCGAGGCTGCGGGCGTCACCCGCACGTTGTCCGCGATAGGCCCGACGTCATCGGCGACGGGTTCTTCCGCCCTCGCCTGCGGCAGCGATAGCACCGCTGTCGGCACAACGAGAGCAGCCCAAAGCCACCAGCTTACCCGGACGCTGACCATAATACTTGCTTCCGTTCCTCAAAAAGTATCAGCGCGGTCCTTGAATAAGTCACTTACTGTATTCGGCCTTCCCAACCGGTATCATAAGAATATCTGCTACAACTCATGCCACCGGAACAATAAGCTGACTCGACCCATATTCCCTAAACACCCCCGGGTTGCGACCCGATGACCCAAACGGCTTTTCCGGTTATGGGTCCAAGAGTCGGGGGAAAAGTGTGTTCGTAGTCCCGCCTTTAGGCGGCATTCCGCCTGAAGGCGGGACTACGAACGGGAGGGCTCCTCCACGTTTTCACGCAAACCCGGAAGAGCCCCAGAAACGAACGAGGCGAGTCGCTCTATGTTTGCCGCACCGGCAATACGGGTGTCTCGCGTCGGTAGCTGAGATCCAACAAATCCATGGGATGCATGACCGCCAGCGGCCGGCGCTGTTGGCGCACTTGGCGGCCGATCTGAAGGAGGCAGCCGGCGTTCGAGGCCAAAACGATCTGGGCGCCGGTGTGGAGAACATTGTCGAGCTTGCGGCGCATCAGGCGCTGGGCCATTTTCGGCTGGTTGAGGTTGTACGTGCCCGCGGAGCCGCAGCAGAGCTCCGTTTCCGGCAGGTCGCGCAGCACCAGGCCGGGGACTTGGGCCAAAAGCCGCCGCGGGGCCTCGCGGATTTTCTGGGCGTGGCCCAGATGACAAGCGTCATGATAGGTGGCGACCGCACGGATCGTCCCGGTCGGCGGAATCAGTCCGAGCTGGTCGAGGAATTCGTTGATGTCTTTGACTTTGGCGGCGAATCGGGCCCGGGCCGGCTGGCGCTCGTCCTGCCAGTGAATGCCGTACTCCTTGAGCATCGCCCCGCAGCCGCCGTGGTTGACGATCACGGCGTCGATCTCCTCGATGTCGAACGCGGCCACGTTGGCGTCGGCCAGTTGCCGGGCGCCGTGGCTGGAGCCGGCGTGGAAGTGGATCGCCCCGCAGCAGCCTTGGCCCTGCGGGATGAGGATGTCGCACCCGTTCTCTTGAAGCACGCGCAAGGTGGCCCAATGCGTGTGGCGGAACATGGCCTCGGCCACGCAGCCGACGAAGAACGCCACCCGGGCACGCCGACGGCCGATTGCCGGCAGGAACTTGGGAAGCCTCTGTCCGGCGTCCACCAGCGGCCCCACAAGCGTAATCATCTGTCCCATACGGCCAGGGATCAGCCGGAAAAGCCCGAGACGCTCCGCCAGGCCGTACAAGCCCAGTCGCTGTGCCCAGCGGACCGGGGTCATTGCCCAGCGAATTCGATTGGAATAGGGGAAGAGGCGAAAGAGGATCAATTCGCGGAACCAGTCGAAGCGTTTGGCCAAACTGGGGTCCGACTCTTCCACCGCCAGCCGGAACGGCTCGATCAGGCGGCCGTAGTGAACGCCCGACGGGCAGGCCGTTTCGCACGCCCGGCAGTCGAGGCAGCGGTCCAGGTGCCGTCTCATGCGGGCATCGAGGCCCATGCGCCCCTCGGCCACCTGACGCATGAGGTAGATCCGGCCGCGGGGGCTATCGTTCTCGTCGCCCAACTCGGTGTAGGTCGGACAGGCGGACGTACACAGGCCGCAGTGGACGCAGTCGAGAAACAGGCCGAAATCGATCCCGGCCGCGGGATTCGCGTCCTGGGCAGGTTGCTTCGCGTTGTGGTTGCTGTTGTTCATTACGCTTTGGCCGTGGGGCACGTTTTCAACGTGCCCGGCACGATGCAGTCGTGCCCCACCAGGAAGCGGCCCCGGTTGAGGATCCCCTTGGGGTCGAACTGCTTCTGGATCGACTGCATAACCGTCCAGCCTTCGGGAGCGGGCCCGAATAGGGTCGGACGGCTCAAGTCGGCGCCTCGAGGCTGGGCCAGCACCACCATGTGTCCGCCGGCCGAAGTCACTTCCGGGCGCAGGCGTTGGTCCACCGTTGCGGCCGCTTCGCCAGCTCCCACCGAGAGCCGAGCCAGCACGATCCCGCTGCCGGCGTGGGCCTGGATCGAGGCCTGCGGATCCAACTCCCGCAAGCGGCGGACCATGCCCGTAACAGCGGCCGGGAGGACGTTGATTTGAACCGTCAAGTCATGATTGCCATTGGCGTGCGATGGCGCTGCGGCAAATTCGGTCAAGCGATCCCAAAGTGGATCGGCCTGTTTTCCGGCAACCACCATCGTGGAAACGACCCCCGCCTGGCGCCACTCCTCCTGGAGTTGGGCGATCATCCATTCCACTTCGGCCGCCGATCCCTCCAGGCCAACGGCGATACGCAGTGGGTAGGATGGGTCTCCGACCCGTCCTGCACTGCTCGCAGAGCCGGACGGGTCGGAGACCCATCCTACGTCTTGCCACGCCGGACCGGCCAGAAGCTCTACGGCTGTAGGCAGGGTGCGCGTTTGGACCAGCCGGGCCAAGAGGTCTTCGGCAACGTCGCAGTCGGGCACCTGGCAGGCGACAAAGGCCGAGGTTTCCGGCATCGGCTTGACCATCAGCGTAACTTGCACAATCACGCCCAAGGTACCGCAGGAGCCGGTCAGCAGCCGGCAGAGATCGTAGCCGGCGGCGTTCTTCACCACCCGGCCACCGCCGGCAAACACTGTGCCGGTCCCGTCGACGGCGCGGATTCCGATCACGTAATCGCGCATCGCTCCCCAGCGGAACTGCCGAGGCCCCGCCGCGCCCGCCGCTACCGCCCCGCCGACCGTGGCCCGCGATCGGCACGGCACGTCGATCGGCAATCGCTGAGCTTGCCCTGCCAGGCGTTGGGCCAACTCGGCCATGGTGACGCCCGCCTCGACGGTAATCGTCAAATCGCGGGCCGGATAATCGACCACGCGGTTCAAGCCCTTGAGCGACAGGCCCAGCCCCGGCTCGCTCGGGCGAGCGCCATAAGCAAGCTGCGTTCCCCCGCCCATGGGAAAAATCGGGGTCCCGTCCTGCCATGCCCGTTGGACCACGCCGACAACGGCATCCTGGTCGCAGGGCGCGACAGAGTCGGTCAGACTCAGGTTATCGATTTCATTATCCACGGTACACTGTTCTTCCACCGAGCCGGGCCGTGTCGGCCCGGACATGCCGGGGCGACACGCCCCGGCTCTGACTTGCTCAAAGGACATTACTCCTCAGAGAGTCAGTAACTCTACAGCAAGACTTCCGCGTAGATGCCACAAGATGTTGTGCCGACCGACTGCGTAAGAACACAACATGTAGTGGCGCGCGTGCCGAAGTCTTGCTGTAGAGGTAATCGTTGTCTTGTTGTCTCCTACGGCCACGCACGCCGGCTGGGACTGATCCGTGTGACGGCTGTTCCATTGGAACTGGGCAGCAGCTTTCCCGGGTTGAGCCGTCCGGCGGGGTTAAACGCATTGCGCACGCGGGCCATCGCCGCAAGGTCCGTCTGGCCGAACAGCCGGCTCATGAAAGCGAGCTTCTCCACGCCGATGCCGTGCTCCGCGGTCACGCTTCCGCCGCAGCGAATGCACTCCTCCAGCAGGTCCTCTCCGGCCGCGAGCACGCGGGCCACTTCCTCCTTGTCGCGCTCGTCGAACAACAGGATCGGGTGTACGTTGCCGTCGCCGGCGTGCGCCACGTTGACGATCCGAACGCGGTGTTTGCCGGCGATCTCGGCGATCTTGGCCAGGATGTGCGGCAGCCGCGTGCGCGGCACCACGCCGTCCTGAATGCAGTAGCTCGGGCTCAACCGGCCTACCGCCCCGACCGCCATCTTCCGGCACTTCCAGAGCAAGTCGCGCTCCGCGCTGGTGGCCGCCTGGAGGACCTCTCGGGCATGCCATTTCTGGCAGAACTCGACGACCGCCTGCTGCTGTTGGTCGAGTCCGGCCGCCGGCCCGTCGATCTCGATGACCACGATCGCCTCCGCATCGAACGGGAATCCGAACTGGTAGGCCGCTTCCACGGCGGCCACGATGCCGCGGTCCATCAACTCCATCGCGGCTGGGATGATGCCGGCGGCGATGATGTCGCTGATCGCGTTGGTGGCGTCGTCGACCGTGTTGAACATCGCCCGCAGCGTACGGTAGTCCTGCGGATTCGGCGTCAGCCGGGCCCAGACCTTGGTGATGATCGCCAGCGTTCCCTCGCTTCCCACCAGCACGCCCAGCAGGTCCAGCCCGGCCGGGTTGGCCACCGGGCCCAAACGCACGATGGAGCCGTCGCCCAGCACCGCCTCCAAGCCGAGCACGTGGTTGACCGTGACGCCGTATTTCAGCGTGTGCGGCCCGCCGGCATTAGTGGCCACGTTGCCGCCGATGGTCGAGGCGCCCTGGCTGGACGGGTCGGGCGCGAAATGGTACCCGCTGCCGGCCAGCGCGCGGCTGAGCTGGATATTCGGCACGCCGGCCTCCACGATCGCGAAGCGATTTCGCAGGTCGATCTGGAGGATGCGGTTCATGCGCGTGAGCATCACGACCACGCCGCCGCCGATCGGCAGGCATCCTCCGGCCAGGCTCGTTCCCGCCCCGCGGGGCACGATGGGAACGTTGTGCTCGTTACACAGCCGGACGACTTCGGCAACCTGCTCGGTCCAGCGCGGGAAGGCCACCGCGTCGGGGAGGTCCTTCTCGATCGTGTACCCGTCGCACTCGTAGACCACAAGTTCCGACGGCGCGGACAACACGTTGTCGCTGCCCAAGGCCCGGCGGAGCTCCTTGACCAATGTAGTGGATACGGTGGCACTCATGGACAGATCCGATGCGGCACAACCTAGGGCGCAAGGCTGACTTGCTCGCCCGTATCCGCCTCATTATAGGCCCTCCGGCGAGGTAGGGCGAGACGCGGGAGGGAAGAGGGGAGAAGGGAGAGAAGAAATGTGAGTCATCCGGATGAACCAGAGATGCTCTCTCCGCGTCTCCGTGTCTCCCTTCTCCCCTCTTCTACTTCACCCTTCGTCCGAGTTTCTCTTCTACGCTCGCCACCTTCGACTTCAGTCGGCCGTGGCGGCCTTTGCGGTAGTCGAGTTTGATCGAGCATTCGATCCGGTTGCACTGGGCTGCCATGGCCTCAAAGCAACGTTTGACCACCTCCATCGGGAAATCACAAGTCATTTTACCCGAATAGTTTATGATTTGCAAAATCGCCTCTGGCGTCGCTTGCAGAGAATCGTTAGATTATGCCCCCCGCGGGAGTCTCGGACGGGGAGTGGGTGTTGAGACCGGAGTCGCGCGAGCCGATTGCTCCGGCGCGGGGCGCGAAGCTGAGGGCTGAGGTCCATGGATCGGAAGAAAGTGCGTCGGCAGCTCATTTTGCACTTTGCACTCTGCACTTTGCACTCGGCAGTCCTTTGGCTAGGAACGGCTACCGCCGTAGCGCAGATTACCGTGATGCCCCTCTCCGAGGCACCGGATCCTGCCCAGGACGACGACCTGGGGCCCGAGGCCCCCCCTGCGATCGCGCCAGTTCCGGCCGGAACCATCGATCCGTTCGCCGGATACGGCTACAATCCGGGACCGGGAGGTTACGACGCCGGGTTTGTCGGCGCGGGCGGATACCAGCCTGCTCAACCGTCGTACGACACCGGCTGGAATTGGCAGATGTTTCCGCACGGCTGGATGTATCCGAGCTACTTGGCCAGTCAGAGGGAATCGCGGATGGGGGCCACGTTCTACAGCGAGCGGAGCCAGGGACCGCTGGTAGATCTCGCCATAGGGGGCCGCGCAGGGCTGCTGCGATGGGGTACCGATGATCTCTTGCGGCCGGAGGGGTTCCAACTCGACTTCGAAGGCGCGGTCTTCCCGCGATTCACCCTGAACTCGGCACGCGAGTTCGTCTCGGCCGACTTTCGCGGAGGTTTTCCGCTGACTTTCCGACGCGGTCCGGTGGAGGCGAAACTCGCCTATTACCACTACAGTTCGCATCTGGGGGACATGTACATGCTGACACATCCCAACGACCCGCGCGAACCGTATACCCGCGATGCGGTCGTATTGGGCCTTGCCTTTCGGCCCCGGGAGGACGTTCGCCTGTATGCCGAGGCCGACTACGCCTTCAATACCTTCGGAAACGCCGATCCGTGGCAATTCCAGTTCGGCATCGACTGGAGCACGCTGCAAATGACCGGGTTGCGCGGGGCGCCGTTTTTCGCCATCAACAGCATGATCCGCGAGGACGTCGATTTCGGAGGCAATCTCACCGTGCAGACGGGCTGGCAGTGGCGCGGCCAAGCCGGGCAGTCGCTCCGCACGGGTGTCCACTATTTCAACGGCAAGAGCAACCAGGGCCAGTTCTTCAACAACTTCGAGGAACAGATCGGGCTAGGGATCTGGTACGATTACTAAAAGTTCAGACTTCCGAAGTCTCCGAGACTTCGGAAGTCTATACCACTGAGCACCATGCGACGGCGACTTCACGAATACCGGCTTTTCCTGCGCCAGTACGTGCGGAACTTCCGCAGCACCGGGGCGATCCTGCCCAGCGGCCATCGGCTGGCCTCGGCGCTGTCACGCTATGTGACCGGGGATTGTACCGGCCAGCGGATCCTCGAAGTCGGGCCCGGCACGGGCGCCGTGACCCGACGCATCGCCACCCGCATGGCCACCACCGACCGGCTCGACCTGGTGGAGCTTAACGAGGCGTTCGTTGCCAGCCTCCGCGCCGGACTCGCCCAAGAACCGGTCCTCCAGCGGATTGCCGAGCGGACGCAGTTGTTCCATAGCGCGGTCGAGCAGCTTCCGGGAGAGGGCTGCTACGACGTGATTATCTCCGGTCTGCCGCTGAACAACTTCGCGGCCTCCGAGGTGGAGCAGATCCTCGCCAAGCTCGCCGGGCGGTTGAAGCCGGGCGGAACGCTCTCCTTCTTCGAGTACATCGCCCTGCGGCACGCCCGCACCCTCGTGAGCGGACGAGCCGAACGGGCCCGACTGTGCGGGATCAGCCGAGCCTTGGCGGCCGTGCTCGACCGGCACGAGGTCCGCCGCGACTGGGTTTGGCCCAACGTGCCCCCGGCTTGGGTGCATCACGTGCGTTTTTCGTGACCCCCCTGTCAGGTTGCCGGCGACGCCGGCGATGCCCAAGATGTTATCGTTGGTTATAATGGAATCGGCTTTAGTGGGGCATTCAAAGGAGAGCGAGCGATGCGTCGAGGGGGTGGTTCCGGTTGGCTGAGAACCTTGCTGCTAGGCTGCTGGATGGGCACGGTTTGGATCGGGCAGGCCCCGGCCGAGCCGGCCAAGCCTCCCAAGGCAGAACCCGCCAAGTCGGCACAAGACAAGGACAGGGAAGACGATTACGAATTGCAGCGGGTGCTGGTCGATACGATCGATCAGGTCCAGCGGAACTACGTCCGCGAGGTGCCCCGGCGGAAGCTGATCCAGGCGGCCATCAAAGGGATCCTGTCGGAGCTCGATCCTTACTCGGCGTACATCGCCCCGGAGGAAATGGACCGGTTCCGCGACGCGCTGGAGAGCGAGTTTGGCGGCATCGGGATCCAGATTTCGTTCGACGCGGGCCGACTCAAAGTACTCAGTCCCATGGTGGGAACGCCCGCCTATCGCGCCGGGCTGATGGCCGGCGACACGATCGTCGAAATCGACGGCAAGAGCACGGCCGACCTGACCGTCGAGGACACGGTGCGGCGGGTCAAGGGCAAGCCGGGCACGCAAGTCACGCTCACCGTGATCCACCCCGCCAGCACCGCCAGGGAGAAGGTGACAATCACCCGGGAAGTGATCCACATCGACACCGTGCTGGGCGATCGCCGCAAGGCCGACGACCGCTGGGACTTCATGCTCGATCCGCAGAAGGGCATCGGCTACGTCCGCCTCACGGCGTTCAGCCGCGAGACGGGCGCCGAGCTTCGCCGCGCGCTGGAATCGCTCAAGCAGCAGAAGCTCCGCGGCCTGGTCCTCGATTTGCGGTTCAACCCCGGCGGGCTGTTGAGCTCGGCCGTCGAGGTGAGCAACTTGTTCATCTCCAAAGGCCGGATCGTGAGCACGGCCGGGCGCAACAGTCCGGAGCGGGTGTGGGACGCCCACAAGGACGGCGCCTACGAGGGTTTTCCGATGGTCATCCTCGTAAACCGGTTCTCGGCCAGCGCGAGCGAGATCGTGTCGGCCTGCCTGCAGGACCACAAGCGGGCGGTGATCGTCGGCGAGCGGACCTGGGGCAAGGGGAGCGTGCAGAACGTGATCCCCTTGGATGAGCGGGCCCACGGAAGCGAGAATGGCCCGACAGCCGGCGAGCCCGGACCGCGCAGCGCGCTGAAGCTGACCATCGCCGGATACCGCCGGCCCAGCGGCAAGAACATCGACCGGCTCCCGGGCACCAAGGAGGGCGAGGCGTGGGGAGTCTCGCCCGATCCCGGCTTCGACGTCAAACTCAGCGATGACGACCTGGCGGCCGTAGTGGCAGACCGGCGGCATCGCGACATCCTTGCGACGAAGAAGCCCGCCACTGCCGCGAGCACGCCCAAGTCGGAGCCCGTGAAATCGGAGCCGACCAAGCCGGAACTGGCCAAGCCGGAGCCAGTCAAGCCGGACCCGGTCAAGCCTCCACCGGGCCGGCCGGTTGCGCCCATGAAGCCCGCGGGCCACCCGACGCCTCCGGCTGGCGATAAGGGAATCGTCGCGCCGGTGGATCGCCAGTTGCAGAAGGCGCTCGACTATCTGAACACGGAATTGGCCCGGGCCAAGTGAGAATCCTGACCCTCGAAACCACCTGCGACGAGACTGCGGCGGCGATCGTCACCGATCGGCTCGAGGTGCTGGGCGAGGTGGTGGCGTCGCAGGACGATCTGCACCGGCGATTCGGCGGCGTGGTGCCGGAAATCGCCTCCCGGGCCCACGTCCAGCGGATCCTTCCCGTGATCGACGAGACCCTTCGCCGGGCGGGCTTGAGTCTCGGCGATCTGGACGCCGTGGCGGTGGCCAACACGCCCGGCCTGGCCGGCTCGCTGCTGGTGGGCCTGGTCGCCGCCAAGGCCCTCTGCGTGGCCCTCGACGTTCCGCTGATCGCCGTCAACCACCTGCAAGCCCACATCTATGCCTGCAAGCTGGCCAGCGGGGAGGAGGTGTTCCCGTGCGTCGGGCTGATCGTCAGCGGCGGGCACACAAGCTTGTACCGGTGCCTCGGACCGCTGGATTTCGAGCTGTTGGGCGCGACGGTCGACCACGCGGCCGGCGCAGCCCTCGACAAGGCCGCCGCGATGCCCGCACTGGGCAACCCGGGCGGTCCGGCCATGCCACTCGCGTCCGAACAAGGCGACCCGCGGCCATTCCCGT
>CAYTJV010000218.1:0-11518 GCA_964438165.1 uncultured Planctomycetaceae bacterium
CAGTAACCCCTTGGCACTGCCTGATTTGCGAAAAAAAGCTGTTGGAAGATCCGCTACAATCTCGTCGTCGACGAGTCGCACACCTACTTCGTCGGCCGCCACCGGGTGCTCGTCTTCGACAACTGGTTCGCCGCGCTGGCCAACCAGGCACAAACCGCAACGGCCCTGGCGCGGTAACGTGCTGTTCGTAGGGCAAGCTGCCAGCTTGCCCCACGCTAAATAGTGTTGCGTAATTCCGGGAGGGCGAGGCTCCTGCCGAGCCGCTCTTGAAACGGGCAAACCGGCATCCTGGCACGGTTCGGCAGGAGCCTCGCCCTCCCGGAATCGTGAAAAGTCATTTAGTCTGCTGCCGGCGAGTTGGGCCGGCATAGGTCCGGTGGCCCGGTTCAATGGGAAGTCAAACCGGGTCGATGCCTGCGGATCAAGGGTGATATCCAGTTTGCCTGCCTCTTGGTAGCGGATTTCGCGGTACTCTTCGACTTGGCCTTTCTGTTTCTGAGGATCGGGGATCATGCGGCCCGTTTTCTCGGAGGCCTGCACGGTGACGGCGTATTTGCCGGGCGTCAGGCCATGTTCCGCCGGCACGGAATACTTGCCGTCGCGGACGATCGCCCCGGAGCCTGTCGCCTTGTTCAGGTCGACCGGCTGGAAGCGGATCGAGCCTGTTTCGAGCGGCTTGCCGTCGATCGACACCGCGCCCGATACGGCCAGTCGCCCGTCGCGGCGGGAACAGCCGGGCAATTTCATCACGACAACCGCGTTTAGCATCAGGCCGATAAAACAGATGACGACGTTGCGTTTGGGCATGTGGCGCCTCATTCTACGTGGAAGCGTTTCGTGTTGCAGGGACGTTGGATGATAGTCCAATCCATGCATCTCGTCCCGGAGGGACGCTTGATAATAGCCCAGCAGTTCACTGCTGGGTTGGCATGCCCGAACCAACCGGTTGCACGTCCCGGAGGGACGTTTGAACCAGCGGGCTTAGTCATGGTGATTGGCCTCTGGCGCAGGCTACGCAGGTGGATCGACCGGACTTGTCCTGCCCAAGCCTGAGTGGCCCCCGCGCTCTGTCATTTCTTCCCTCCCTCCGTGCCATCTCGACGCGGATTTGCACCCGCAAACCAGCCAGCGCAGTACAATATCCCAGGGGACGAAGGGTGTCTGGTTGTGCCAGTCGTTTCCTTGATGCTTGCGAGGGAAGGGATCGCCCCTGGAAGTAGTTCTCTCGTGATCTCCCGGTTTCCGTCGTTCGGCCTCGCTTATTAGCCATGCAGAGCTCGATGAAGGCTTGGGACTACTTGATCCTCACCGCATCCGACGATGCGCAGGCGGCGGTTTATCGGGCGCAAATGGATCTTCGTCGAGGATTTGGTCTGGTAGCCCCGGTCCGGCAAGTGCTCGTGGTTGCCGATCCGGAGGGGCGGCGGGTCGGGAGCGGCGGGAGCACGCTCCAGTGCCTTATGGAGGTGCTCGATCAGGAGCTGGCTGGCTGCGGATCAAATCCGGGGCGTTCCGAGGCGTGGATTGAGACCCTCGGGCGGCTACGGATCTTTATCCTGCACGCTGGCGGCGACTCGCGGCGGTTGCCGGCCTATGGGCCGTGCGGCAAGGTGTTTGTGCCGGTGCCGGGGCCGAGCGATAGCGCGCTGGGGCCGACCTTGTTTGACCGTCAGTGGCCGATCTATGCTGAACTGCCGCCGGCGGTTGGCGGTTCCGGGCAGGTGGTGATCGCTTCGGGCGACGTCTTTCTGGGCTTCTCGCCCGAGGAGGTGAGCTTCGCCCCGTCGGGGTTCACGGGGCTGGGATGTGCCGTCGCCCCGGAGCAGGCGTGTCAGCATGGGGTCTATTGTGCCGGGGCTGGTGGCTCCGTGCGGCGGTTCCTTCAGAAGCCATCGCTGGCGGTCCAGGCGGCCGAGGGGGCGATCAACCGGGTCGGTCAGGCGATCCTTGATATCGGTTTGGTACACTTCGACGCGGCCACGGCCGTCCGCCTGTTGGAGATCTGCGAGGCGCATCCTGACTCCTCGGGCCGCCTTCACTGGAGCGGCCGAGTGGGCGAGGCCGTTTTGGACCAGGGCCTCGACTTCTACCGAGAGATCTGCTGTGCCCTCGGGCCGGCGAGCACGTGGGATGCCTACCGGAGTGCAGTGCGGGCAGCGGGCTCCACGCTGGACGATTGGCTTCTGGAGCGGGTATTCGCCCAGGTCGCCCCGATTCCCTGCCGGGTGCAGATCCTCGGCCGCTGCGATTTTCTGCATTTCGGCACCACGGCCCAACTGCTCACAAGCGGTCAGCAGCTCGTCAGCCGGGAAAACGGTCTGTTTGCCGCGAAGCCGTATCTGGGGGTCAACAATCAGATACTCCATGGCGCCGTGGTAAACGCCAAGGGCGCATGGCTGGAGGGCTGCCGCATCGCTACCGGCCTTACGCTGCCCGAACAAAACGTCCTTGTAGGCGTCGACGTCGAGGAGCCTCTGCACCTGCCCCCGCGGGCCTGTTTGGATCTCCTGCCTGGTAGGAGTCGAACTGAAGAGCCCGTCGTCTTCGTGCGATGCTACCACATGACCGACCGCTTCGATGCCCCGGGACCGTCCGAGAGCTGCCTGAGTGGCTTCCCCCTTGTCAGGTTTCTCGCCAGCGCCGAGGTCCAGGCTGAGGACGTGTGGAACGAGTCGATCCCGCCCGAAAAGCGAAATGCCTGGAATGCCCGGCTCTTTCCCACGGAGCGTGAGCCGGCGGGCTTTCGCCGCTGGCTCTGGATGCTCGAACCGGCCCGGGCCTCGGCCGACCAGTTCCGCGCATGGCGCGAAGCGGATCGGTACAGTCTTGCCGAAATGGCCGTTCTTGCTGACCGACAGGCGTTCTTCTCTCGACGGGCACGGCTCCATGGGGACAGCGTGGTCGGTTCGCTACGCAGTTACTTTCATGGACGAAGCGGTTTTTCCGCGGCGGATATCGCCTGCTTGCTTGCGGAGCCGGGGACGCGAACGGCCCGCATGGCAAAGTTCCTTGAAGAGGCATGCTCGGCGGCAGAGCACGCCGTCGCCACGAACCCCGACGAGGTCTTCCTGCCTTCGCGGATCCTCCACTCCCTGGGCACGGCTGTCGAGACGACGGCCGCCTCGCTCGATCAAACGCTGGGAGGACTCTTTCCTGGCATCGCCGAAACTCTTAGGCGGGACCAAGTGGAGTGGCTTTCCGGCAAGGGCCTGGAGCTACTTGAGGATCGCCCAGCGCGGGATTGGGCCCGACAGGCCCAGACCCAGGCGTTCGAACACCTTCAGCGGACGATCATCGGCAGTGGCGAGGTTCCCGAATCGCCTCGGAATGCCTTGCGGAGCGATGAGATCGTTTGGGGTCGCTCTCCGGTGCGGCTGGATCTGGCGGGCGGCTGGACCGATACGCCGCCATTCGCGCTGGAGCACGGCGGGTGCGTAGCCAATGCCGCGGTCATCCTCAACGGGGAGCCGCCGATTCAGGTCTATGCGCGGGTCACGCCGGAGCCGTTCATCCGCATCCATTCGATCGACTTGGGAACGGATTGCGACATCCGGCAGTGGGATGAGCTATTGGACTACCGCTCGGCGACGGGCGAGTTCTCGCTGGTCAAGGCGGCACTCGTGCTTGCCGGATTTGCCCCGGCCGCATGTTCTTCGCCGAACGGATCGCTAGAAGAGCTGCTTGAGCAGTTTGGCGGGGGGCTGGAGTTGACCACCCTGGCGGCCGTGCCAAAAGGAAGTGGGCTGGGCACTTCGAGCATCATGGGGGCGGTAGTGCTAGCCGTGATCCATCGCGTGCTGGGCCGCGAGTTTTCCAGCACGGAGCTCTTCCATGCGGTACTCCGCTTGGAGCAGGCCCTGACCACGGGCGGTGGCTGGCAAGATCAGATTGGCGGGGTCTTGGGGAGCGTCAAGCTGATTACGACTCGGCCGGGGCTCGTGCCCGAACCTACCGTGCGCTGCGTCCCGCCCGACGTGCTCGACCCCAAGGCCAACGGCGGGCAGACCCTCTTGTACTATACGGGGATCACGCGCCTGGCCAAGAATATCCTGGCCCAGGTGGTGGGCCGATACCTGGACCGCAACCGCAGCACCATGGCGACGCTGCGGAGAATCCAGGCCCTCGCCCCGGAGGTGGCCGAGGCCATGGCCCGCAAGGATCTGGCGGCCTTCGGCGAGGCAATCGACACGGCCTGGGTGCTCAATAAAGAGATTGACCCGGACTCCAGCAATCCCCAGATCGAGGCCATCCTGGGTAAGGTCCGGCCGCACATCTACGGGGCGAAGCTCTTGGGCGCCGGCGGCGGGGGATTCCTGCTGATGATTTGCAGGTCGGCCGAAGATGCTCGTGCAGTCAAGCGACGTCTTGAGTCGCAGCCGCCGAATTCGCGGGCCAGGTTCTTCGACTTCCAGGTCAGCCTCGACGGGCTGAGCGTGAGTGTGTGCTAGCGATCTGGCGGGGCTGAATTCTTCAGGAGTGTGGTCATGAAGATCCGCAAAGCCGTGATTACCGCCGCCGGGCAGAACCAGGATCGCTTGCCGTTGCAGCGGTTTGTGGATCTCGACGGCGTCGAAAAGAGCGCACTTCGGATCATTGCGGAGGAAGTGGTCGCCGCGGGCGTGGAGGAGATCTGCGTGGTCGTTCGCGGAGGCAACCAGCGGGCCTACAGCGAAGCCACCAGCCCGGCGCAAGCGATCTGTTCCCCATCCTTTCCGAGCGCACTCCCGTGTGCATGGACCTCTCGCACAGCGGTTGGAGCGACATCTTCCCTCACCAGTCGCCTCGGCAGTCCCCGGGAGGCTTGCGCGGCAGATATCAGGGCTACGACTCTACGAGCCCGGCCCCCTCGACGGTAATGCACGGCATGGCGGCCGATTCCAGGCCGCGCGGCCGGTAGTAGTGGCGTGCCAGCGCCCTGCGCACGGCCGGGACCGCGTCCTTGTGGGCCAGGACCATGATGCAGCCGCCCAATCCGGCGCCCGCAATCTGGGCTCCCGCCACGCCGGGCACGCGGCAGACGATGTCGACCATTTGGTCGATCTCCGGCGTGCTGCACGCATAGAGGCCGGGCTGCATGAACAACTGCGCCCTGAGCACCCGCTGAGGATCTTCGCTGGCAAGATCGGCGATGAGCCGGTGCAAGTACGCGTCGCTGCAGTCGTTCTCGGAAGGCTGGTACCGTCCTTCGCCGTCCGGCCTGCTCACGCGGTCGCCGTCGTGACTGATCTTCATCAGGCGTCCAAACGCCTCGACCTGACCCGACTCCAGCAGGTCGACGCACATCTGGCTGCGGAGGATCTCGGAGATGCCAAACAGCAACACGCCTCGCGGACGATACGCTTCCGGCTCGGCGTGCGTCGCGAAATTGCTCTCCAGCAGATCGCGGTGCTCCTTGGACAGCATGGCCCGGAAGTCCTTTCGCGTCATTACCTCGGGGACCTTGAGAAGCCAGCGGTAGATATCGCTGGTGGCGCAGCCCAGCTTGGCGGGGTCGATGTCGCGGAGGTATTCGACCGGGCCGTCGAGCTGCGGGCATCGCTGTTTCAGAAGCGCCAGTCCCAGGTTGTAGCTTGCGACCCGTGAGTTGAACTGGTCACGGGCCGACCCGCTCTTGGCGGCCTTGATGTGGCTGTTGGCAATCAGCACCTGGTAATCCGCGGGTGCATCGAAAATTCTCTCCACCCGGAACGGCAGGTATCCCACGTGGGCGATCTTGCCGCGCTGGCCGAGATAGATCGCCGCGTGATCGCCCGCGCCGCCCCGCGAGCCGACAAACCATTCGCCCTCGCCGCACAAGTCAATGAACTGCTGGCTGGTCAAGTCGAAGTTGTTCAGGGCGATTGCCGCCTGGAGCGTGGCCACCACCAGGGTCGAGCTGGAGCTCAGGCCGGCGGCCATTGGCACGTTGCCTGTGAGTGCCATGTTGAGACCGCGGACGCGCACATCCTGATACCGGTGCTGGAGCCGCAGGGTGGCGGCCTTGATATAGTTGCCCCAGTCGCCCGCACTCACATAGATCATGTCGTGGACCCAGTCGCTGTTGACGAAGTTCAGCCAGTCGTTCCAGGCGAACCGGCCGATCAGCTCGGCGATATTGAAGCGGACCGGCTTGAACTTGCCGGGCTGCGTGTTCACGGCCACGATGTCGCCGTCGTCGCGCAGCCCGACCACCGCGATGCTCTCTCGGTCGATCGCCAGAAAGTTCGTCATTCCCCCGCGGTGGTCGACGTGGCGGCCCATCAGGTTGATCCGGCCCGGCGCACGAACAACGCACACCTTCTCATCCACGCCGAACCGCTTGCCATAACACTCCAGGACCCCGGCCAGATCGCGGCATTTCTGCTCGTGGAGATCTGGGTGGGGACCGTAGACGTTTCGCAGCCAACGCTTGAGGGCCGGCCGGCGGGCCTCGATCCTTGAGAGCCACTGACGAACCGTGGCATACTGAGCCGGCCCAATCGCCGGGCGGTGGGCAGCTTCCGGGGTCTCGTGCTGCCCGAGCTTCTTCCGCCGCACGTAGTCTTGAACGGCGAGGAGTTCATCGGGCGAATTGAAGCCCTGCACCCACTCCGCGTGATCCACCGGCACGGCCCGGATGCGATACCGCTGGTTTCCCTGAGGATCGCGACGGCCAGCCAAGAGCCGCACCATGTCGGTAATGTAGTACTCACCTTGGGCGTTGTCATTGCGGATCATCCCCACGCCCTGGTAAAACACCTCGGCACGCATCAGGTAGAGACTCGGATTCACGCCGGTACAGAGTCTGTCGATCTCGCGGCCCGGGTAACGCTTTCCGCCGATCTTGAGGTTATATTTGTCGGCCTGGAGGATTCTTTCCAGCTTCGCGCGGTCGACACCCCCGCTCGACTTGCTGAGCGCCAAGAGGTCGGCGACCGCCACTTCTTGACGCTTGGACTGCGGGATGTGCCGATCGATCACCGCTGAGAGATCGCCCTCGGCCAAGGCATCCCGGTCGGTCGGCATTTCACGGAGGTCGTCGGCGATCATTTGCCGGGCCAGATCGATGCGTTCGACGATGTCGAGCGCCTGTCCCTCTTCATCGACGAAGACCCTGCCCGCAGAGCCCTCGGTGTGCGGAGTCTTGGGGATGGTCAACAGCGCCAAGTCGGCCCGCTGGCGGACGTAGCCACTCACGAGTGCTTCCAGCGCCGCCTCTTCGAGAAACTTGTCGCCCATCGCGACCAAGACGTAGCCTTCGTAGCCAATCGTCTGAAGGGCTTCCGCCGCGATCTTGGCGGCGTGTCCGGTGCCCAACTGCGGCTCCTGGTGGACGTAAAGAAGCCCGGCATGTTCCTTGCTGACGGTTTCCAGCACTTGATCGGCACGCGAGCCCACGATCAAGAGGAAGCGACTGAACCGTTGACGCTTGAAGACCGTGATTTGCCGATTGATGGCCGCAACGCCATCGATCTCGAAACAGACCTTGACCAGATCATGCCTGCCCATCCTGGTCCCCTTTCCGGCAGCCAGGATGACGACCATTGTCTGTTCCGGAATTCCGTGGTTCACTGCCATGGCGGCACTCCCAAAGCTGAGCAAGTTTCCCCATCCCATTCACTCATTATGGTTGCCTTTTTCGTGGGTGCAACGAGCTTTGCATTGCCTTAACGCCGGATCGAGAAGCCTCAAGAGCGATTCGTAGCGGTCGAGGCGTTGAGCATAGAAGTCGGCCAAGGGTTTGCGGGGCCGCGTGGTTTCGCCTAGCGTGATCCATTGCTTGGCCGCCTCGGGCAGGCTGGGCAGGACGCCGACGCCCCAACCGGCCAGCATCGCGGCGCCCAGCGGAGCCCCTTCGGACCGGGCCACGCGACGAAGCGGGGTTTGCAGGGCGTCGGCTTTGAGGGTGTTCCATAGGTCGCTCGACTCGCCGCCGCCGGTTACGCGGAGCTCCCTGATCTGGGAATCTCCGTAGAGCCCGCGGAGTCCTTTCTGATATAGGGCGTATTCCAGGGCGACTCCTTCGATGACCGCGCGATAGAGATGGGCGATCTTGTGATCCCAGGAGAGTCCGACCCAGGCCCCGCGGAGGTCCGGCTGCGCGGGACAGACGCGTCCGCCGAGGTGCGGGACGAACAGCGGCAGATCGTCGCGCGGCTCTAGCGCCGCGGCTTGTTGGTCGAGGTCGGCAAGGCTCGTGAGTCCTTTGCCCGACGAACGGCCGGCGTTGGCCAGCTCGCGGCGGAACCACTCCAGGTTCAGCCCGCCGCCGTTGATGTACGCATAGGGATGCCAGAGCCCCGGCACGGCGGAGCGGCCGCAGGCCAACATGCGATCTTCGACATCCGGGCGAAAGGCCGCCGTGGTGGCGGCGAACACCGAGGCCGTGCCCGCCACGTCCACGCCGATCCCCTCCTGCACCGCCCCGCATGCCATGAAGCTGGCCACCGTGTCGCCGCAGCCGGCGACCACGGGCACACCGGGCCACAAGCCGCAGCGACGGGCCGCCGCCGCGGTCAACTCGCCGACCACCGTCTCGGAATTGACGATCCGCGGCAGCTTCGCTTCATCCACGCCGAACAGCCGGCAGAGCTCGCTGTCCCAGATCCCGCTCGGGTTGGCGGCAAACCCGGAGAAGTGCAGGTAGGTCTTGTCGAGAAAGGCCCGCGAGCCGTTGAGCCCGCAGAGTCGCATCGCCGCATAGCCTCCGGGCTGCACGAAGGCGTGAATGGTCCGGTAAATCCGTTTGCGCTCGTGCACCCACCAGAGGATCTTGGGCCCGTGGTTGAAGCTCGGCGGACAGCCTGCCTGGGCCGTGATCCGTTCGCCCGCGGTCTGGTCCATTTTCTTGATGTATGGCCCGCAGCGCGTATCGAGCCAGGAATCGTACGGCGTCACATGCCGCCCGTCGCGGCCGACGCCGAGGATCCCGGCCATCTGGCCGTCGATGCCGATACCCGCCACGTCGCCACGGCCGATTCGGGCCTGGGCCACGCACTTCTTGATCGTCGAGCAAACGGAGGCAAATTGCCGCTCGGGATCCTCCTCGACCACGCCGGGGGCGGGCCGGTGGAGCCGGGAAGGCTCGAAAGCCTGGGCTAGGCATTCGCCGGCCTCGTCGAACAACACCGCCTTGGTGCCTTGGGTGCCGATGTCGATGCCAAGGAGCGCGTTCATGCGTCTTCCACCTTGTTATCCGTCGATTCACTGTGCCGGGCGAAGCCGTTGGAGTGCGGCGACTTGTCACCGCTTTCTTTTATTGGGCGGCAACCTCACCGGCCGCTCGCCGCCCGGATCAGTCCAGTCCAAAGCGGCGACGAGTCGCCGCACTCCAAAGAGTTGACCAAGACCACTTTCATCGCCTCGCCGCCCAGGGCACCATCGAAGGCGGCCGCCATGTCGTGTTGGGCGAAGCGGTGCGAGACAACGCGATCGATGGGGATGCGCCCGCCGGCCAAGAGTCGCATCGCCGCGCGGAAATCGCGGGGCGAGCCCCCCGTGACGCCGGTCACGATGAGCTGGCGGTAATGAATCAGATTCGTATCGAACCGGACGCGCGAATTGTCCTTCGGCAGGCCGCCGAAAAGACAGAGCCTCCCGAACGGGGCAAGGAGCCCCAGTGCCTGTTCTTGCACCGAGGCCACGGAGCAGGCGGTGATGACCACGTCGGCGCCGCGGCGCGCGGTGAGCTGCATCAGATGGTCGCGCACGTCTTCCACGGCGGAGTTGACGACCGCCGTGGCCCCCAGCTCGGCTGCCCGCTGGAGTCGGTCGGGCTGGACGTCGGCCACCACCAGCGTGGCCGCCCCGCACAGCCGGGCGAGCATGAGGTGCATCAGGCCGACCGGCCCGGCGCCGAAGATGAGCACCACGCTTCCCGGCTCGATCCGCGAGGCTCGATTGGCGTTGACCACGCAGGAGAGCGGCTCGACCAGCGAGGCTTGCTCGAACGGCACTTGGTCGGGCAGCGGGATCACGCTCCCTTGCACGATGGCCGTCGAGGGAATCCGGACGTACTCCGTGTGCGCGCCGTCCATGGTGATGCCGAAGGCCGTGTAGTCGGGGCACATGTTGGGCAGTCCGCGGATGCACTCTTCGCACTGCCCGCAGCCCATGTTCGGCGCCACGCCCACGCGCTGGCCCACGTGGAACTGCCGCACTCCCGAACCGACCTTGGCCACCACCCCGGCGAACTCGTGGCCGAGCACCAGCTTCTGGCCCGGCGAGAGCTTGCGGTGCCCGTTGCGGATGATCCGCAAGTCGGTCCCGCAAATACTCGAGGCCATCACGTGGACCAACAGTTCTTCCGCGCCGATCTCCGGGACCGGGACGTCCTCGATCCGGTAGCCGACGTTCTGGGTGTAGGTAGCGGCGATCATCGTGGAGTGTTCTCTTGGCTTTCAAACGGGAATGAATAGCGAATACTGAATAGCGAATAGCGAAGTCAGAATGAGGTACGATTCAGACCCCGGGCTGAATTCATTCTGACTTCAGTATTCGCTATTCAGTATTCGCTATTCATTCTTCTTGTACTTCACCTCGACCGGGCCCCCCGTGCGAAGCGACTGGTTGGCGGCCAGCACCATTTCCACCGCCCTGAGCCCGTCGTGTCCGCCGACGGCCGGCTCCTCGTTGCGCTCGATCGAGCGGACGAAGTGCTCCATTTCCGCCAGGTAAGCGTCCTTGAAAAGATTGCGCCAGCTTTTCACCGCACGGCCGACCACGGCGCCGTCGACCAAGACCTTGGTGGCCGTCTGCTCGGCGACGTGGCCCACCATGACCAGGCCCTTTTCGCAGAGGATTTCCACGCGGGCGTCGTAGCCGTAATGGCACGGGCAGGTGCCGTCGACTTCGCCCAACGTGCCATCCTCCAGCCGGAACGTGGCCAGGATGTTGTCATAGAAATCAGGATGCTGTTGCCGGGCGTCGGGGCACTTGAAGTTCGCCGCCTCGGCATAGACCCGCACCGGCTCGCGGCCGGTAAACCATCGCAGCGAGTCGAGGTCATGGCTATTGACCTCGGCGATGATTCCGTTCGATTTCTTGAGGTCGTACATCCACGGGGAAGGCAGGCCCGGACCGCGGCCGGTGGACTTGATCTTCATCACGCGGCCCACTTCGCCGGAGGCGACGATCTCCTTGGCGTGCCGGAAGCCGTCGTCGAACCGCCGCATGAACCCGATTTGCAGCTTCACTCTGGCCCGGTGCACGGCGGCGAGGATCCGCTGGCATTCCTCCACGGTCACCGCCATCGGCTTCTCGAGAAACACGTGCTTGCCGTGCTCGGCGGCGGCCACGGCGATCTCGCAGTGCAGGAACGTGGGCGTGGCGATCGCGACGGCATCGACGTCCGGCCGAGCCACGGCTTCACGATAATCGGCAAAACGCGCCGGCACGCCAAGCTCGTCGCCCAGCCGGCCTAGCCCGTCGGCGTCGCGATCGCATAGGGCGACCAGCGCGGCGGAGGCGATCCGCTGGGAAAGGTTGCGGGCATGGATCGCTCCCGCCCTGCCGGTGCCGATGACGCAAAACCTCATCGTGTCTCCTCGATGGCAAACAT
>CAYTJV010000219.1:0-11482 GCA_964438165.1 uncultured Planctomycetaceae bacterium
TCTCGGCGCTGGACGGGCGGCGCGGGGCTGGGGCCGGCCGCGGCAGTTGCGTCCCCGCCGCCCGCTACCGCGTAGATTCCCACCGCCTCTTGAAACGGGTCCCACTGGGGCTCTTCGGGGGGCGGCTGCGGAACGGGAAACGTCGTGCCGCAGTCGGGGCAAGTGATCGTCGTGCCCGCCTGGTTGCGTGCCGCCTGGAGCCGTGTTTGGCAGAGCGGGCAGGTGAAGGTGAACTCCTGCCGGTCTTTGGGCGGCTTCGGCGCCGGCTGATCGCCGGTCGCGGCCAATTGGTATCCCTCGACCGCGGCAAGCGGCGCCGGAGAATCGCCGGCCTGCGCAGCCGGCACGAGGTTCGCCGTGCCGCAATCGGGACAGACCAAGATCTGCCCTACCTGGTCCTCAGTCGCGTGCATCCGCGTCCGGCACAGCGTGCAAACCACGGGAATGTGCCGCCGATAGACCTCGGCGGCCGTGGGCGGAGGCTGGTCCTGGCCCTCCAGCACGTTGTAAATGTCCGCGATCCCGGGGGCCGCCGACGGGCCGGGCGCAGCAGTCGTCGGCGGGGAAGGCCGGGAAGAGGCGGGGACAATGGCCGACGTGCCACAATCGGGACACGCCACCGTCTGGCCCGCCCGATCGGCCGGCGCATCCATCCTCGTCCCGCACAGCGAGCACAGGAAACTCACGGTCCGCTCGGCCGGCGGCGCCGAGGCGGCCGTCGCGCCGGCCAGCTCATAGACTTCCGCCTTGACGTCCGGCCGGCTCTCCTGCGGCACGATCAAGATCGTGTGGCACCAGGGGCACCGCATCCTGGCGCCGGCATGGCGGCGCTTCGCCTCCAGCGGCGAAATGCAGTTGGAGCACACGAACCGGATCGTGCTACGCGATTGGCTCAAGATTCAATCTTCTTCGTACACCGCGCCCATGGCGTCTTCATAGCTGGCCCAGAGCGCGTCGCCGACTTCCGGCAGGGAGTCGCAGAATTTCGAGACCAGCTTGGCCAGCCCGTTCCAGTTGCGGCTCTCGAAGCGGAACGTGAGCGCCGGCTCGGTGACGGAGTTGCGCACCAGGGCCCACCCGTCGGGAAACTGGATCCGCACGCCGTCGATATCGGTCGCTGGGTACTTCGACCAGGTTTCGCGCACTTGGCGGACCACGCTTCGGCGATAGCGCTCCTTGACGCGCACGCGGAGGTCGGGCGTCATGAACACCCTGGGACTCTTGCGGCGCAACTGGGAGAGGGTCTTGCCGGACGCGGCCAGGTGCGCGATCATGCGGCAGGCGGCAAACAGCCCGTCGTCCCCGCCCCCAAGAGCGCGGAAGAAATAGTGCCCGCTAACCTCCGCGCCGAACGGGGCCCCGCTCTTGAGCATTCGGTGACGAATGAACGTATGGCCGCTCCGCTCGACAAGCGGTTCGGCGCCGAGTTTTCGGGCCGCCTCGGGCACGCGCTCGGAGAACTTCACGTCGTAAACGAACGGCTCGCCCCGCAACTGCTCGGCGAAGCTGCTCAAGAGGACCCAGGTCGATTCCTCGGCCGTCAGCGGAGTTCCCTCGTCGTCGACAAACGCCACGCGGTCGCCGTCGCCGTCGAAGGCAATGCCCAAAAAGGCCCGCTGCTGGTAAACGCTCTCGCCGAGGTCCACCAGGGCGTCGGGCAGCGAGCAGTCGGGCGTGCGGCCGCCGAACGAGCTGTCCGGGGCGTCGTGAATGGCGGAGAAAACCGAATGCGGGAAGACGGCCTGCAAATAGCGCCGGGCACGGCCCGCCCAAGCCCCGTGCATGCCGTCGAGGATGATCGGCCGCTTCACGACCGGGGTGTCCACCCACGTTTCCTGGAGCGAAGCCACATAGTCAAAGGTGACGTCGACGGAGCGGGGGCTGGTCCGCGACCGGCTGTTCCGCTTCGGACGCTCGCCTTCGGCGCCGCGTTTCAGGGCCCGCACGTCTTTTTCGGTAGGCGGGCGGTCGCCGATCATCCACTTCAGGCCGTTGACGTCGGGCGGGTTGTGCGAGGCGGTGACGATCGCGCAGCCGGCCGCCACCAGCCGCCGCTTGGCGTAGTAGATCATGGGCGTGGGCAGCGCCCCCAGCGCCACCACGTCGAGCCCGACGTCGCACAGCCCGTCGGCCAGGGCGGCCAGGAAACTCGGGGTCGATTCCCGCACGTCGCCGCCCACAACAAACTTCGCCCCCGACGCCACCTGATGCCCCAGCGTCACGCCCCAGCGGCGATACAGTTCCGGCGTCAACTCGCCACCGGCCGAGCCGCGGATGTCGCACGGCTTGTAGATGCTCACAGGTACCCTCGCCTTTTTAATTCCTCGGAAAACCTCTGCTTCGGCCACCATGAATAGTACCGGCCGCGGCTAGTGCCTCGGAGCGTGAGGAAATCCGTCACGCGGAGCGTGACGAGTACGGAGATCACCCCCCTCGTCTACTAATTATATCCCCCTCCTTGTGTCGATGCAACCTCTTCGAATACCTCGTAGGGCGAGCTGCCAGCTTGCCAAGGTGCCGCCCAGGGGCAAGCTGGCAGCTTGCCCTACGGATAACTCGCCAGAAGCCGCGCGAGTTCCTCCCGCAAGATCGGCATGGCCCCGAGGCGGCTGGTCACGAGGGCCTCGACGGCGTTGGCAAAGGAGGCCTGTGACGCAAGCGGCCAACCGCGTAGCCGGGCGGCGATCAGGTATCAACGGTGACCGTGCTCGTGGGATGGGCCGCATCGTGCTGGACCAACGTGGTTTCGAGTCCCTGGCCGGCGAGGAACGCCAGCAGCTCGTCGCCCAGCGGATCGCGACCCACGCGCGAGCAAACGATCCCGCAGCATCCCAACTGGCAGGCGTGGAAGGCCACGTTGGCCGGCGCCCCGCCGGGAAGCCGCGACTCGGAAAAACAATCCCACAACAACTCGCCCAGGCCGACGACGATGGGAAGCTCGGTTTGAGTCATTCTCTAAACCCCTCCTCCAACACGGAAGACACAGTCCTTCCCTCTCCGTGTCCCTCCGTGTCCTCCGCGGTGAGAAAACAGAATTTACCACGGAGGACACGGAGGGCACGGAGGAAGAGAGAGATAACTCTGGTCGCTTCTTTCACCTTCCGATCACCGTAAACATGATATGCCAGCCGGCGCCGCCGCTGAGCGCGTCGGGCTTCTTGTCGGCGGTGTCCACCGGTCCCATCTCGCCGGCGCAGTAGCAGCCGAACAGCGGCACTTCTTTGCCGATCGCCTGCTGGATCGCGGCCAACTCGTCCTCAATGTTCTTCAGCTTGCCCTTGCGGCCCGCACAGTCGAAGGCCATGGCGGCGATCGGTTTCCCCTTGATGCCCGCAAGCGCCGTGGCCGCGCTTTGGCGTGCGGTGCTGATCACTTTCTCGTTGTCCTTGGCCTGCAGGCCGGCCATGGCGAGGCTGAAGTCGCCGGAGAGCATGATGGCCACGGCGCTGTCGTCGTGCAGCTTGCCTTGGAAGCAGACGAACGTCTGGCCGGCATTCTTGTTGGCGCAGCCGCCGGTGATCGGAAACTGCTTGCCGACCACCTGCTGCACGCCTTCCACCAGGGGTTGGTTCTTCGGGGCATGGGCATCGGCCAGGAGGATCGCGAGCCGATCTTGCGGGGTGCGCCGCAGCTTGCCCGCAAGCGTTGGCCCCGCATCGTGGAGCCGCTTCTGGATCTCGTCGCGATGCTCCTCGAACGTGAGCTTGGCGGTCCCCAGTGCCGTCACCAGGCCGGCGGACACGGCGATTCCGTCGCCGCCGATCCCCAAGAGACAAACCGAGTCGGCGTCGGTGGCGCCCGATTGGGTGAACGAGCCGTAGGTCGCCCCGCCGAGAAGGATTTCCTTGGGCAAGACGGCGGCCAGGCCTTCGAGCAGCTTCTCTTTGTTTTCTCGGTCTTCGAAGCACTCGGAGACGATCACGGCCCGCAGCGGCACGCTGCCCATTTCCTTCTTGAGCGACTGGGCGGCAGCTTTCCCGGCGGCAACCGGATCCTCATTGCGGGCAGTGGCCACGCGGAACTGGATCGTCCCGCCCGACACGGCCGGCGGACTGGACCAGGCGTCGTCGGCCCCTTGGGCTCGCAACGGCATGACGCCCAGGATCGTTGCTGCGAGAATCGGCAAGGATCGAATCAGGATGGAAATCTGCGAGTGGATCATTGTCAAGAACTCCTTGAGTGCCATGAAGAAAGGCCGCTGGAACAAAGAAAGCGGTGATGAATCACCGCACTCCAAAAGTTTGCTCGATTCAGGTCTAGTATTTCGAACTGCACATCCCCCAAGGGGTTTTGTTGTCAAACGGCGGCTCCTTGCCCCAGCGAGCGCCAGGCCAATCGCTCCACGCCAGGCGGTTGCGCTCCCCTGGCCAGAGTCCGGCGGCCTGGCCCCAGTCGCGGATGCCCGTGCCGTCCGGGTCGTGGACCAGCACCGAGAAGCAGAACTCGCGTCCCTCGCCGGCCCGAAGCTCGCTCAGCGACTTCAGCGGGATGGCGCATTCATAGTAGGTCACCTTGTCCGTGCGGGTCACCACCGCCTCCGCCTGGCCGAACGTCAGCGACGCGAAATCGCGCGGTATCTGCGTTGCGCCGAGCTTGGCGGCCGGATCGGCCAGTTGGAAGCACCGGGCTTGCCAGCGGCCGTCTTGCGGGCTTCCGCTGGCAACAAGAAGAAACTCGTAGCGGCCCGCCGCCTGATCGGGCGACGTAGGGGTCGGCTTATCTTCGGGCGAGATCGCCAGTTGGATCGCGTCGCAAGTCGCCTCGGGCGCGTCGGCGCGCCACGGCACGAGGTTGTCCTCCTCGACCGCCACCAGGAAGGCGAACTGCCGGCGATTCCAGTAGGTGCTGATTACGGTCTTCTTGCCACCAGCGGCAAACGTGATCGGGATCGCGTCCTTCCAATCGTCGGCCTTGCCGTCGATCTTCGGCCGGAAATACGGGGCGCTAGCGCAGACGGCGTTCTGCTTCTGGACGATCGTGGCCCCGCCCGCAATTGCCGAGACCTCCATTGGGTACGAGTTGGCCTCGACGATCGTGCCCCGCTGGACGGTGAACGCCGCGCGCACGGTTGCCCCCGCAGCCACCGCGACTTCGATTTCGGTTGGGGCGATGAGCCATCCCTCCGGCCCCCGCACTCGCAGTTTTCCTTGGAACGGCTCCTGGGACGTGTTCCGCACCGTGACCACGGCCAGCGGCGTGTGGGCCGGGGCCACGGTGAAGCTGCCGATCCGCATCGCGATCGGCTCGGCCGACCACGCCGAGGGGGCGAGGCCCGCCAGCATCCCTGCCACAAGCCACAACCCCACAACGGTGCGAAGCGCGGGCGTTTGCATGGCGGCCGACCCTCGTCTGCAAGAAACTATCGGGAGCGTCCCACAGGGAGCTTCTATTGTGCCTGCGCCGGGCGCCAAGGTCAACCATGCGATCCTCGTTCCCACGCTCTGCGTGGGAACGCACGGCCCGGCCGCTCCGCGGCCCGTACGAGGAAGGACGCAGAGCGTCCCCAAGCGGACGTTCCCACGCAGAGCGTGGGAACGAGAGATTATTATACTTCACCGCCGCATCTCCAAGATCCCCAGGCGCCACGGGATGCCTCCGTAGCCTTGGCCTCGATATTCTCGATCGCTGGCGCCCTGGAACACAAAACGGAGGTTCGCGGGGTCGATTTCCATCGTCTCGTCGACGCCGGCACGGATCAGCTCGCCGTGGCTGATGTTGTTCGTCCACTCGGCGTCCTGCTCGACGTTCGCGTAGGCGGCAAACGGCTTGGCGAGCGTGTCGGCCAGTCCCTTCCACGGCCCCTCCAGGCGGTCCGCAAGATAGGCTTTGTAATATCGCCGGCCGCCGCCTTGGGCCTCCACGATCGTCAGATACCGACGGAGACCTTTGAGCTTGTAGGTGTGCGAGGCCTCGAAAATGTCGGCGCGGAGGGCCAGGTGCTGCTCCGACCATCCGAAGGGAAACTCCGCCTTGCGGGTCTCGCGGCGCCATAGATGGCCGTCCAGCGAGGTGTAGAACAGGTGCGCCTTCTGCTCGTCGCAGATGACCCAGAAGTCGAGCCACTTGGGCTTCTCCGGCGCGTTGGCAACCATCGGCCGCGGCCGGGTCCACGACTTCGGGTCGGCGAGGCTGTCGGTCGTGGAGAAGCACGGGCCGAAGGGGGGATTGCGCGTCTTGTCGGCCAGTTGATAGATCAAGTACCATTTCCGGTGCGGCGTGAAATAGAACACCTGCGGCGCGCAGTAATACTGGTCGTGCATGGCCAGCACGTGCCGCGGTGCCCGGCCCGCCTCCGACCAGTCGGCGAAGCTCAGGTACTCGATGTCCACCTTGCCCGACTTCATCCGCAACGTGGCGAACAGGTGCCAGCGTCCGCCGTGGAAAACGAACGCCGGGTCCTTGATGGAAACGTGCGGATCCGGCGCCGTCTTGCCGGGGCCGACGTCGATCAGCGGGCCGGTGGCCTTCCAGGAAAACCGCCCGTCCTCGAATGCCTTCCAAGCGTCCTGGGCGGGCAACCTTGCGGCGACAAGCAACATCGCCGTCAACGCGAGCAGCAGGGAGCGTTTCATCGTGGGTTCACCTCAACGTTTGCAGGTAGGCGAGCAGGTCGCGGATTTCGTCGCGGGCGAGCACGTTGGCCACGCCTTCGGGCATCAGCGAGCGGCGGCTGACTTCCATCTGCTCGATGCCGTCCTTGCGGAGTCGCAGCTCCGCCCCGCTGGCATCGTAGAGCACGATCGTCTCCTTGGACTGCCGGGCGAGGATGCCTTGGACTATTTTACCGTCGTCGTTGACCACGACATAGGTCTCGTACTTTTGGGCGATCGTGGCGCTGGGGAAGAGGAGCGATTCGATCAGGTCGCGGCCGGATCGGATGGCGCCGACGGTGGTCAAGTCGGGCCCAATCGTGCCGCCCTCCTTGCCCACGGTGTGGCAGGTGGAGCAGGTCGACTTGCCGAAATAGAGCGTGCGGCCGCGTGCGGCATCGCCCCCTTTCAGCAGCGGCTCGTACTCGGCGATCCGAGCAGCCTGGTCCTTCACGTCCGTGCTCGGGCGCGACGTCTTGATACGCTGCTCCGCGGCGAGCCGCTCTTGAGCAGGGAGGCCGGCTAGGACCTTTTGGAGCTGCTGATCCGGGATCTCCCATCCCTTCTTCAGGCACTGGACAACATAATCGACGACCTTCGGGATTGCGTCGGCGGCCTTGGACCGCTTCAGCACGCCCAGGACAATGGCGGGGGCAATGACCGGATCATCGCGCACGGTTTCGATGAGGCGACCGATGCGGGGCGCGTCAAGGACCGCCTGGCCCATGACTTCGCCCGCCGCCAGGCGGTCCAACGGGCCGCGGTCCGGCTTCATTCGCCCCAGCAACAGGTCGAATGCCGCGGGGGTGAGCTCGGGACGGCGGCGGATGACCGCGCGCAGGGCCTCCACGCGAAGCGTCTCCGGCTGTTTGGAGTCGGCGGCAAGCGCCGCCAGCTCGTCTTCCATTCCCGGGATTTGCAGGGTGCCCAAGGTCCGAACCGCCTGCTCGCGGACTTCAGCCGCTGGATGCTTCACGGCCTGGGCCACGGTCGTCTTCCAAGCGTCGGGAACTTCGGCAAGGCTTGACTGGGCCATGGTCTGAAGCAAGAGGATTCGCCGCCGCTCGGGCAGGCGATCGTCTGGGGGACTCATGGCGGCGGCCACGGCTGCCCGCACTGCGGCGTTGCCCTGGAACGCGAGGACGAAATCCCGCAGACCGGCCTCTTCCTCCGGAGTCAACTCGGGCTTGGCGATCCAGCGGTTGACGAGCTCGACGGCGTAAGAGCCCCACGCCGGGTGCTTTTGCAGAATCGTCCGGGCTGCGCTGCGCAGGTCGCCGTCGGCCGCCGTGGCCCGGGCGACCGTAGCCCCAGGGGCAAGGCACGAGTGCGGCGGCTGGTCCAAGAGGATCATGCCCGCCCGCTGCACCTGCGGGTGCGGATGATCGAGGGCGGTCTCCAGGGCGCGGCGGTCGGCCAGCCGGTGAAGGGCGTAGATGATCGCGTGCTGGAGGAAACGGTCGGAATCGTGGGTGAGCGCTTCGATCAACGGAGGCACCGACTCGGAGCCTCCGCAATGGGCCAGGGCCTCGGCAGCGGCCATGCGCACGTGGGCGGCCTCGTGCTGCAACAGTCGGTGCAACTGCGGGGCGACGCCCTTCTCGTCCCGGCGCGAGATCGCTCGAGCCGCCAGTGCGGCCAGGTCCGCGTCCTTACCCGAAAGGACCTCCGCCAAGGGAGCGACGGCCGAAGGGTACGGGATCGCTGCGAGCGCCCAAACTGCGTGCTGCTTGGCTGGAGGACCGGCATTGCTTCGGAGCATGGTCGCGAGCGGCGCGACGGCCTTCTCACCGTAACGCCCCAGCGCGATGGCGGCGCGCTCGCGCACGGCAAAGCGCGAGTCATTGAAAAGGCGGACCAATTCGGCTGCCGACGCGGATGGCCAATCGATCTTCAGTCCCCACGGGTCGGCGGGCGCTGCGGACCGCGTATAACGGATGCGGTAGATCGCCCCTTTGGCCGGCGAGGCGCGGATGCTGCCGGTCGGGCAGTGTTGGACGTACCACGCGCCCGTGTCGAGGACCAGCAGGCTGCCGTCGGCGTCTTCGAGGACGTCGGCCGGGTGGAAGTCGGGATCATCGGTGGTAAGGAAATCGGAGTTCTCGCTACGAAACGTGGAGCCGGGTCGCGAGAAGACGTGCCGCGTGACGTTCCGCGTGTTGAACTGGGCCACCAACATGTTGCCCCGCCTCGGCGCGGGGAAGTGCGCGGGCCGGTTGAACGTCCTGCCGCTGCACGCGGTGGCCGGGAGGATCGTGATGGCCGGGAGCTTCGGTCCGGTGACCAACGGAGGTGTGTCGCCTTCGAGGTCCTCCCAATATCCGTAGAGCCCGCCCTCCACCAGGTGTACCAACGAATCCCGCAACCCGTTGGCCGGAAGCTGAATCCAAGTGTTCGTGCCGAGGATCTCTCCGGTGGGCCAGAAATCGACTTCGATCAGGTTGGTGAAGCCGCGGGCGAGGACGTCGGGATGCGAGCCGTCGGCACGGTTGCGAAGCAGGATGCCCGTGTGGCCCTGGATGACCTTGCCGTCGGCCCGGGTGATCTTGTAGCCATCGGGCGACCCCAGGGTGCTGTACAACAGGCCGTCGGGACCAAACAGTTGGCCGTGCAGGGCGCCGTTGTCGGTGTGGCCGAAGCCGCCCAACAACACGCTCCGCTTCTCGGCCACGTCGTCGCCGTCGCGGTCCTCCAGGGCGATCAGCTCGTGTCCGTCGGCCACGTAGAGGCGACCCTCGCGCCAGACCAAGCCCATGGGGAAAGTGAGCTTGTCGGCGTAGACGTGCGAGCGGTCGTAACGGCCGTCGCCGTCGCGGTCTTCGAGCACGCTGATGCGGCACTTGCGGGTAAGCTTGGTCAACTCGGCGTAGAGATCCAGCCCGGACGATTCGGCGACGTACAGCCGGCCGCGGTCGTCGAAGCAGGCGAACATGGGAAACTGGATCTCCGGCGGCCCGGCGACGCGATCGACGGCGAAACCATCGGGCACCTGGAACCGGTATTGGGCCTGCGATGGGGCGACGATCGTCAGGCAGACTACCAGCCCGGCGATGGCGCACTGCAAGAATTCTGCGACCATGACTCTCCTCTTAGCGCGTCCGGTTGCGGAGTCAGGGAATCAGACCTCCATTCTTCAGAAGCTCATAGTACGTACTCATCGAAACAATCCTCAAGCCCTCGTAGGGATCGAGCTCCAGCAGGTGTTGGTCGTTGGTCACGAGGTAGTCGGCGCCGGCCTCCAGTGCGGCACGAAGAACTGGACTGTCGGCAGGATCTCCAGGCACTTCGTGACGCGAGGCACGCTCCCGAACGCGAATCGCGCGGCGCGAGCATCGCTGCCGGGTCAGTCGGGCAAGGCGGGCGGAGAACCCGAGGTCATCGGTCAGCACGCGCTGAATCTCGTCGAGAACATAATCGCTGACCAAGATTCGCCACGAAGCCCTGGCCGTCGCCGAGATCATCGCCTCGGTTGACTCTCCCAGGAGCGATTCCGCAACGTAGACGTTCGTGTCAAAGAAGATTCTCATTCGCCGTAACGGCGTTTGCGGATAGCTTCATCAATCGCGGTTTGATCGATGCCGCGCGCCTTGGCCTGCCGGCTCGCCTGTTCGGCCTCCTCGCGCCACTCGGCCTCGGTACGTTTCGCGAGTCGCTGCTCTAATAGCTCTCGGTCGCTCTCGGAGAGCCGGTCAATCATCTCGAGGATCTGTTGAATGTTCGTCTGACCCATATGGATTTACCTCTTTCTACGAACAAGCTATTATAGCCCGACGGACGCCGCGCGGGAACAGATTCGGGTGGAAGTTCGGGCGACCGCAATCGGGTCTTGGACAGGAGGAAACCGAGGCAACGGAGGATTGGCTTGCGTCCTCCGTTGCCTCCGTTTCCTTCTGTTCAGCCGCCTTGTGCCGCGCAGCCATCGAGGCTATCTTACCGGAAGGTCATTGAGGGAGATGTCGGATCATGAGTGGAATCCCCGTACTTCATGCGGAAGGCGATTGTATTGCCCGGGCGTGGGAGAATTCATTGATCGCGCTGTTCCGGCACGGAGGCGAGTTGACCACGCAGTACGACAAGCCGGGCGATCCGCCCAGCCGGGACGCCACGATGGTCATCACGATCCACGATCCGCTGGCCGAGCCGATGATCCACCGCGATTTCCCCGGCGGATTCGAGGATCTCCAGGAGTACGTGATGGAGGTGTGCGAAGGGATCAAAGACCACCTGGTCCGCGATCCCGGCGACCCGAGCGACACGCGCTGGGAATACACTTACCACCAACGGCTCTTCGGCTACGAAGTGCCGACCATCGGGCCGATTGACCAGATCGAACACATTGCCCAACGCCTGGCCGAAACGCCGCACACGCGCCGGGCCCAGGCGATCACCTGGAAGGTCTGGGAGGATCGCTCGTGTTACGATCCGGCCTGCCTGCAAAGCATCTGGTGCCGGATCACGACCGAGGGGGACCGGCGGCTTTTGAACATGAACGTCCGCTTCCGCTCCAACGACGCCTACAAGGCGGCGATGATGAACATCTTCGCCCTGGTGCAGTTACAGCAGCGGATCGCCGGACGGATCGCCGGGCTGAGCGGTCAGCCGGTCGGCTTGGGCCGCTACTGCCACGTGGCCGACAGCTACCACGTCTACGGCTTTAACCTCAAGGAGTTCGAGGCCCGGTTCCTCGGCGCGATGGAACGCCGCAAGTTCGAGGAGCGGACGATCCGCTACGAGGACGTGCGCGAGATCATGGAAACCGCCCGGCCGCAGATCCTCGAAAAAGCCCGTACCATGGGGCGTGGCGTGTGAGATTTATTTCACCACGGAGGGCACGGAGGGCACGGAGGGGAAGAAGAGTGTCGATCGCCTCATTTCCTCCGTGTTCCCCGGTC
>CAYTJV010000220.1:0-11457 GCA_964438165.1 uncultured Planctomycetaceae bacterium
TATTCCAAAGACCAGGAGAAATGCATGAACGTCGGAAAACTGGTGCGGATGAACCGCATTTTCTCTCATTCCAGCGGGCGATTGTGCTCGGTGGCGGTGGATCATTTCATCGGCTACGGGCACGGGCTGCCCGATGGGCTGCGGCAGATCCAACCGACGCTCGCGGCGATCGTCGCCGGACGGCCCGACGCGGTGACCATGCACAAGGGCATTGCGGCCTCCGCGTGGCCGCCGTACGCGGGCCGGATCCCCATGATCCTCCAGAGCACCACGGCCCGGTCGGACGAAAGTGCGCGGGAACAAATGGCCACGCCGGAAGACGCCGTGCGATTGGGGGCCGACGGCTTCGCCGTGGCGGCCTTTGTGCGCGGCGCGACCGAGGCCGAGCATTTGCGGATCGTGGCCGACTGCGTGCGCGAAGCGGCCCGGTTTGATATGCCGGTCATCTGTCACATCTATCCCCGCGACAAGGAAAGCAAAATCTCGTTCGTCCCGGAAGATATTGCCTGGGCCGTGCGGTGCGCGCTGGAAGTGGGTGTCGACGTGGTCAAGACCCCCTACTGCGGCGACGTGCGGGCGTATGCCCAGATCGTGGCCGATTGCCCGGTGCCGGTCGTCGCGGCCGGTGGGCCCAAGGCCGACACGCTGCCCGCCGCCCTGCGGATGATCGCCGAGGTGGTCCAAAGCGGCGCCCGGGGCGCGACCATCGGCCGCAACGTGTGGGGCTTCGCGCAAATCACCGCGGCCGTGCATGCCTTCAAAGCGATCATTCACGACGGCAAGACGGCCGAAGAGGCGGCGATAATCGCCGGACTGTGTTAGATCATCGGAGGAAGCCGACTCTCGCCACCGCCGGCCCTGTGTCGGCGGAGCACTGATTGGAAGCTACATCGCCTGGGAAAGCCGCCCCCGTCACCACCGGCCTCGTGCCGGTGGGACGCTGATTGGAAGGTACAGGCGCGTACCTCCTGTAGCCGTCACTCAGCGCTCCGCCGGGACGAGCCCGGCGGTGGCGAGGAAGACCGTGGCGTCGCAGCCGTAGCTCTCAATCAGCGTTCCACCGGGGCAAGCCCGGTGGTGCGTTGGGTGGCTTGTGCGCAAACATTCATGATGTCCTTTTCGGAGGATCAAACGGCCATGACCACCATCACCCCTCGCGAGCGCGTTTGGCGGGCGATCCGGCATCAGGAGCCGGACCGGGTCCCGTGGCATCTGGGCTGCACGGTGCCCGCACGGCAGAAGCTCGAAGCCTACTACGGCACCGCCAAGCTTGACGACGTGCTGGGCAACCATTTGGCCAAGTACCGTCCCCGAGCGCCCGACGGGCTGCAAGAAATCCGCCCTGGCTACTTCCGCGACGATTTCGGCGTGGTGTGGAACCGCACCGTCGATCAGGACATCGGCGTGGTCGACGACTACCTGCTCAAGGAGCGATCGCTCGATGGATACCGTTTCCCCGATCCCCACGACCCGGGGCGATTCCAGGCCCTGCCCGGCTTCATCGCCGAGCACGCCAACCGGTTCCGTTACGTGAGCGTGTCGTTTTCGCTCTTCGAGCGGGCGTGGAGCCTGCGGGGCATGACGGAGCTTTTGATCGACATGCTCGAAGCCCCCGAATTTGTCGACGAGCTGCTCGACGCGCTGGTGGAGTTCGACTTGGGGCTCGTCGAAGAGGCGGCCAAGTACGACATCGACGGAATTCTCTTCGGCGACGATTGGGGCCAGCAGAACGGCCTCTTGTTCGGGGCCCGCTTGTGGCGGCGGTTCATCAAGCCGCGCCTGGCGGTGCTTTACGGCGCGGTGAAGCGGGCCGGCAAGGCGGTGATGATCCACTCCTGCGGCAAGGTGCAGGAGCTTTTCCCCGAGCTGATCGAGCTGGGGCTCGAAGTGTTCAACCCCTTTCAACCGGAAGTGATGGACCCCATCGAGATGAAGCGGCGGTTCGGCGACCGGCTCTCGTTTTACGGCGGGATGAGCATCCAGAAGGTGCTCCCCTTCGGCACCCCGCAACAGGTCCGCGACGAGGCCCAGCGGCTGGTGGACCACGTGGGCCGCGGCGGCGGCTTCATCCTCGCCCCCTCGCACGACATGCCCGGCGACATCCCGGCCGAGAACGTCGCCGCGCTGGTGGGGGTGATGCGGGGGCAATAGAGGGGGAGTGGAGGAGTAGAGGAGTGGAGGAGTAGAGGAGACTCACTTTCCTTCCCGACGTTTTTCCCACTCCTCTACTCCCCCACTCCTCTACTCCCCCACTCCTCTACTCCCCCACTCCTCTACTCCCCCACTTCTTCCTTGACCGCTCGGGCCGGCGTGCCTACGATTCTCCCGAAATCGTTCTGTCGATTTAAACCACCCATTGTAAGGGTACGCCCATGTTCACCGTTACCGCCGATCTGATGCTCCCCAGTACGATCACCGGTTCCTGGCCTCGGCCCCGTTGGTTCGACGTGAGCATGTGGGGCAGGCCGTTGGATACCTGCATGATGGACGTTCGCTTCCGCGAGAAGTTCCAGGACGCCATGGCGGTAGTCATCAGCGAGGAGGAGCGCTCGGGGCTCGACATCCTCACCCACGGCGACTACCACTGCGACGAAGACCTGGCCGGACGGGCCTGGCACCACTACCCGCTCCAGCGTTGGGCTGGGCTGGAAGGCGACTACCTCCAAGCCGAGGAGACGCGTTCCGACTGGCTGAAATATCCGCCCGGCACGCTCTTGCACGAGATCTACACGGGCTGGCGCTGGCCCCGCGTGGTCGACAAGATCGAGCACCGGTCGCTGGATTACGCCAAGATCTGGCGCATCGCCCAGGCCAAGTCGCGCAAGCCGGTTCGCTTCGGCACCTGTTGCTCCCAGGTGATGAGTTTGTTTCTGGATATCCATACGCCGAAGTACAAGGACAAGCGCGAGGTGATTTGGGACCTCGCCGTGGCGATGAACAAGGAGCTGTTGGCCCTGCGTGACGCGGGCTGCAAGTGCATCCAGGTCGAAGAGCCGTGCTTCCACTTCATGGCCAACACGTTTGGCAAAGATCACAGCGAGACGAAGTTCATGATCGAGGCCTACAACCGCGAGGTGGAGGGCCTGGACGACGTGGAGCTCTGGATCCACACCTGCTGGGGCAACCCCAACATGCAGCGCGTGCGCGAAGACACCAGCTACGCCGCTTCCATCGAGCTTTACTTGGAAGCGGCCAAGGGCGACGTGTGGACGCTGGAAATGCAGGACCGTGGTTTCAAGGACATCGAGCTTTTCGAGCGGTTCAAGGGCGACCTGAAGAAGAAGATCTGCATTGGGGCGGTGAGCCACCGCACGCTCCAGGCCGACCGGCCCGAGGACGTGGCCGCCGAGATCCGCAAGGCCCTCAAGTACATCCCGCCCGAGCGGCTGATCGTGTCCAGCGACTGCGGCTTCGGGCGCCAGGGCTGTAACCGCGAGATCGCCTTCTACAAGTCGTCGGCCATTGCCCAGGGGTGCAACATCGTGCGCCGCGAGCTGGGCCTCGCTGCCAGTTACGTGCCGGCGGCCGATCCGGCCTTGCAGATCGACATCGTTCCCAAGTCGGCGTGATCGTTGGTCGCGGTTTGCGGATCGCTACGCACCCTTGGGGTCCTTCAGGCCCAATCGCGCCAGCCAGCGGCCGGGGGGCGATTTATCGGGCTTCGCCGCCGGGTCCGCGGCGGCTTCGCCTTTTCCGAGGGCGCCCTGGGTACGCAGCCTGTCCTCGAGTCCGGCACGTTCGCGGGCAAATTTGGCCCGTTCGACGGAGATCTCGATTTCCGCCGTGCGCAGCTTGTCCTGCCACTCGGCCTGGGCGAGGCGGAGGTTCTCCCGCTCTTCCTGGATGATCGCGTCCCGGTCAAGAATGTCGCCCACGGCCGCGGCCCCGACGGCGACCGAGCCGAGACTGGCGCTCTGGTCTTGCAGCAGTCGTTTGAGATCGGCGATCTCGCGGTTCCTGTCGGCCACCAGCAGATCGGTCCTGCGGAGGACTTGTTCGATTTCCCTCCGCGGGTTCTTGGCCGGCTCGGCTCCTTCGTCGCTCTCGGCCTCCAGAGCGGCCAGGGTCCGCCGCTTCTCCGCCTCCCAATCGAGGATGCTGCCCGACGGCTCCGCACGGCCGACACGCTCCGTCGAGCGCTCTTGCGAGTGCCGCTGGATCTCTTCGCCGCCAGTCTTCAGGTCGCGGAGGTCTTCCAGGGCCGCTTCACGGCGGCGGCACTCCTCCACGGGCTGTTGCTCGGGGGTTTCTCGCCAGATCTGCGCCAATCGCTCTTCCATGGCTGCCAGACGCTCGGTCGCCTGATCCAGACGCTGTTCGGTTTGCGAGAGCTTCTCCTCCAAGCGATCGCGATGCCCGCGCAGAACGGTGAGCTCGCCCCGATCATCCGCCGCGGCCTTGGCCGGCATCCCTCCCCCGCCCGCCTCCTGGCATTGCCCGATCCACGATTCGAGCTCCGTCCGGGCGCGGCGCTGGCGCTCGCCCAGCGCTGCCAGGAACTCCCGGACGCGCGCTCGCTGGGCACGCAGGGCATCGGCAAATGCCTCCGCCCAGCCGTCGTCGGGCAGGGCCGGCGCGTGCGGATGGTCTGTCATCGGTGAATCGGCTCGACGTGGTGACAGCCTCGAGGCGCCGCGCCAATCGCGGCCGCCCCAATACTTCTATAGGCCACGCGATGTGCCGGGTCAAAGCAAAAAAACGATTCCACCGTTTGGCGCGATCGTGACGGCGGCGGCTAGTGCAGCTCGTCGATGAATCGCAGCAGGCGGGCTTCGAGCATCCGCCAATCGTCGCCGAACAGGGCGGTGAAATCGGCCGTGCGCTGGGCGGCGGTGTAGCGCTCGAGCGGGGGTCGGGCGGCCGTGCGGGCCAGGTAGTCGGCATATCTCGCCGGCTGGGTTTCCATGAGGTAGAACGTCAGGGCCCAGGCCTCGGCATACGCCGTCCCCGGCGCGGACTGGAAGAGCCGATCGGTGGCCACCAGATCGGCCAGGAGCGCGGGCCGGTGGTTCGCCGCCACGCTGTCGCGAAATGCTTGAAGCCGGGCGCGATTCGCCCGCGAACGCCGTGGGCCGTCGGCTGAGGCGCTGGAGCCGACCACGCCTTCAAACACCGTCGCCAGGCCCTCCACGACCCATGCAGGCGGCTGCATATAGCGGCTGTGGATCCCGGTGTTGAACGCCATCTGGTGGGTCGCCTCGTGGATCACCGTGGCGGCGTTTTGCTCCCAAAGGGCCGGCAGGCCGCTGCCGCCGCCCACGTCGTATAAGACGATCCGGTTCGTTTGGGTGCTGTAATAACCCAGAACCCCTGCTCCGGCAGGCGCGCCGCTGGCGGCCGCATAGCGTGCGAAGTCCGCGCGATTGCGGCAGACGACTGCGACCAACAGGAAGGGCGGTTCGGAAAGGGTGAATCCCCGCACCGAAAAATATCGCACGAAACGCCGGTAAAGATCCTCAAACCGATCGGCCCATTGATCGCGCGCCCCGCTCGGATGAGCCACCATGTAATGACCGGTCCCCGTGACCTCGAATCCGCTTTCCAACTCCCGCAGCAGCGTGGATCGCAACTGCGAGGGGGTGTAGCCGCGGAACCAATCGGAGGTCTTGCGGTAGTCGACGGCCTCCTCGGGGGCAAACTGCCAGAGCTGGCCGTCGCGTGCCAGGAGCACCACCTGCCGGGGGTTCCAGGTCACGGGGGCCCCCTCGGTTCGATGCCCGCGCACCGTCAGCTCGAGCATCCAGTCCAGCGGCGGCGCGGCCCAGGCCACCGGTGCGACGAGGCAACAAGCCGCAGCCATCGCGGTGCTGCGAAGGAGGCGCATGAGTCTACCCGGAGAGGGCGAGAAGAGGTCCTTTGCCGACAACAGCGACCATAGCCGGCTATTGGAAGCCTACCTCACGTTTCGGCCCACGTGGTCGCGTCACGTGGTCGCGTCTCTCCGAGACGCGGATCCCGGTCTCGGAGAGACCGGTCCACATGGCGCGGGAGACGAATCTACGCGCGAGGGCCGCGGACCCTGAGGACGTAGACCAGCGCCCAAAAATCGTACAGGGCGTGGACCACGGCCGGCACGAGCAGGTTGCCGGTGGCCATCCACAGCCCCCCCAAATAGAGTCCGATGAAAGTGGCGAGGATCGCGTAGGTCAGGGTCAGCCAGTGTAGGAGTCCGAACAGGAGGCTCGCGCCAATCAGCCCGGCGTAGTTGCCCAGGTCGCCGGAGAACAGGGCGCCCAACGAATTCTGGATCAGACCGCGAAACAACAACTCTTCCCCAAAGCCGGCGAACGCAGCAATCCCGGCGAGCTCCCAGACCCGACACTTCTCGAACAGAGGGAGGATCTTCTCCTCCAGGACTTCCATGATGTCTCGCAGCGGACGCCAGCCCGATCGTACGCAAAGCCAGACCGCGGCAACCAGCGGAATGGTGGCCAGGAATCCGTACACGGCGCCCTCGGTGGTCCAGTCGATCCGCTGCGCCGGCGGATCCCCCAGCAGCCAGCCCAATCCCACGGCAACCAGACCGAGCCCCCCCTCGAAGACTATGGCGAAAAGGAAAGGGTCAGGATGGTTGGGGGGTGCGTCGTTCATGAGATTAGTTAACTAAGCGAGGCAGTGATGGGCTCATTATAGATGGGGGAGTAGAGGAGTGGAGGAGTGGAGGAGTGGAGGAGAAGAGTTCGGAAGTAACCAAGTGGAGCCGACGTCCCAGGGTTCGGAGACCGCGCGAGAAGCCGGTGCTTCAGCGAACTCGTCTCCCCCTCTCCTCCACTCCTCCACTCCCCCTCTTCTTCGCACCCACCTAGCGAGGTACTCCTTGACGGGCCCACCACCGGCGGCTAGATTCGTTCACTTCCCTACTATGCAGACTTGCGCCACTTGTGAGCGAAGGAATTTTAGACATGGCAAAGAAGTACGTTTACTATTTCGGCCCGGACGAGTCCGAGGGCGATGCCTCGATGAAGAACAGCTTGGGAGGCAAGGGGGCCAACCTGGCCGAGATGGCCAAGCTCGGGCTGCCTGTCCCCGCGGGCTTCACCATCAGCACCGCCTACTGCGAGGTGTATCTGAACGAAGGGCGGAGGTTCACCGAGTCGCTCAAGAAGGAGGTGATCAAGGCCCTCAAGAAGGTCGAAGCCGCCATGGGGATGAAATATGGCGACAAAGAGAACGCCCTGCTGGTCTCCTGCCGCTCCGGGGCCCGCCGATCGATGCCGGGCATGATGGAAACCGTGCTGAATGCGGGCCTTTGCTCGGCCACGATCCCCGGGCTGATCCAAAAGACCAATAACCCGCGGTTCGTCTACGACGCGTATCGCCGGTTGATCATGATGTACTCCGACGTGGTCATGGAGAAGGCCGAAGACGTGGACCCGGCCGAAGGGCAGGGCATCCGCGTCCAGTTGGAGCGGATCATGCACCACATGAAGGAGTCCAAAGGCTATAAGGCCGACACCGATCTGACGGCCGACGACCTCACGCAGCTCTGCGAGCAGTTCCGCGCGAAAGTCAAAGAAGTGCTCGGGCGCGAGTTCCCCGACGACCCCATGGAGCAGCTCTGGGGCGGCGTTGGCGCGGTGTTCAAGAGTTGGAACGGCCGCCGGGCCGTTTCGTACCGCAGGATCGAGGGCATTCCGCACGAGTGGGGCACGGCCTGCAACGTGCAGAGCATGGTGTTTGGGAACATGGGCAATTCGTCGGCGACCGGCGTGGCCTTCACCCGCAACCCGGCCACCGGCGAAGCCAAGTTCTACGGCGAATGGCTCGTCAACGCCCAGGGCGAAGACGTGGTGGCCGGCATCCGCACGCCCAACCCGCTCAACGAAGCCACCAAGAACGAGCAGAACAAGCACCTGTCGTCGCTCGAGACCGAGATGTCCGAGCTGTACACGCAGCTCGACGGCATCCGCAACAGACTCGAGCAGCACTACCAGGACATGCAAGACATCGAGTTCACGATCCAGGAAGGCACGCTCTACATGCTCCAGTGCCGCAACGGCAAGCGGACCGGCACCGCGGCGTTGAACATGGCCATGGACATGTTGGCCGAAGGGCTGATCGACGAGACGACGGCGGTGATGCGCGTCGAGCCGGCCCAATTGGACGAGCTCTTGCACCCGGTGGTCGATCCCTCCGACGAGAAGAAGCACACGCCGATCACCCGGGGATTGCCGGCGGGGCCCGGTGGGGCGGTCGGCGAGATCGTGTTCACCTCGGTCGATGCCGTCAATGCGGCCGCACAAGGCAAGAAGGTCATCCTGGTGCGTGAAGAGACCAACCCGGAGGACGTCGAGGGCATGCGCGCCGCCAAGGGCATCCTCACGGCCCGCGGCGGCATGACCAGCCACGCCGCCCTGGTGGCCCGCGGCTGGGGCAAGTGCTGCATTGTCGGCGCCGGCGAGCTGAAGATCGACCTGGCGACCAAAGTCCTCAAGGTCGGCGGCCAGAGCTACAAGGAAGGCGACGTGCTGACCCTGAACGGCAGCAAGGGCCTGGTCTACGCCGGCGCGGTGAAAATGATGGACGCCTCCGAGAACCCTCGCTTTGCCGAGTTCATGCAGCGGGTCGACAAGCACCGCAAGCTCGGCGTGCGGACCAATGCCGATACGCCCGAGGACGCCCGGATTGCCAGGAACTTCGGCGCCGAGGGGATCGGGCCGGTCCGCACCGGACACCTGTTCCACGGCCAGGGCCCGGACGAGCCCCGGTTCGGGCCCCCCGAGAAGATCCTCAGCAACACGCCGGCGGAGCGCAAGGCCGCCGTCGACGAGCTCTTCCCGTTCGTCAAGCGCGACATCAAGGACACGATGGAAGCGATGGACGGCCTGCCGGTCACGGTCCGCCTCTTGGACCCGCCGCTTCACGAGTTCGTGCCGCAGCAGGAAGAGGCCCGCGCCGAATTGGCCAAGGCCCTGGGCATCACGCCCGAGGACGTCGAGCGGCGCGGCAAGCAGCTCCACGAGACCAACCCCATGATGGGCCACCGCGGCGTGCGCTTGGGCATCACGTATCCGGACGTGACCGAGATGCAGATCCGCGCGATCTTCGAGGCCGCCGCCGAGCTGCTCAAGGCCGGCAAGCAACCGCACCCGGAGATCATGGTCCCCGTCACTTGCGACGTGGCCGAGCTGAACGTCACCGAGGAGATCGTGGACCGCGTCCACGCCGAGGTCGAGGCCAAGATGGGCGTCAAGATCGAATACCTTTACGGCACGATGATCGAGATCCCCCGGGCCGCGCTTCTGGCCGATAAGATGGCAAAGACCGCGCAATTCTTTTCCTTCGGCACCAACGACCTCACGCAGATGGGCTTCGGCTTCAGCCGCGACGACATCGGCGGCTTCCTGCCCGAGTACCTGAGCAAGAACGTCCTCAAGGCCGACCCGTTCCAAACGATCGACCAGGAGGGGATTGGCCAATTGATCGAGATGTCGGTCCAAAAGGGTCGCAAGACCCGTCGCGATCTGAAAATCGGCATCTGCGGCGAGCAGGGCGGCGACCCGGCCTCGGTCGAGTTCTGCTTCCGCATGGGCCTGAACTACGTGAGCTGCTCGCCGTTCCGCGTGCCGATCGCCCGGCTGGCAGCCGCGCAGGCGTCGATCCGGGCGAAGAAGAAATAGGCAGACCAGGGGTGTGACGCCTCCTATCGCCACTGAAGGAGTTAAGTTCGCGCCGCGAAAACGACTTTTGCGGAAATCGCAGGACTTAATACTTGCGTCAACAGCCGATGCCGTCTGCTCGCCAGAAAGAGACTTTGGCACAACGACTTACGGAGCGTCCGCCCGCCGCTTGGCGAACGTAAGTCCAATATAGCCTAGCGCTATATAGCTTCGCCCCGTTCGACGCTGCCTATGTATGTACGATGCAGGCCAGCGCGCTGAGCCAGCTCTTCTTGGGAGATTGCCATCGTTTCACGGCGCGTACGCACGTTCGCGCCGAATTGTTCCGTCTCTGTCATCGGCAGCCCTGCGCGTCTTCTGGGAATCCGGGGACGCCTCCTTGAGCCATCCGCAAACCGTTCCTTTCCCTCGCACGCCACGCCCATTGCACTGCTTGCCCTCGCGCCGCCCCACAGTCATCAGAGTCCCTCGGCCACGGCACGGCACACGACACCTCAGGCCTGCGGGCAAGCATTATGGCCCGTTCCAGAAGAACTGCAACGTGGGGCAGGTTGCCAACCTGCAATAACACGGCAGATTGGCAATCTGCCCCACCACTCTCCCGGGGATACTCGAAAAACCCTTATTTTCCCGGGGTTATTGACTCTTGGCGGGTACGGATGTAAGCTACTTTGACACCCGTTAAACTCCTCTTTGCCTATCTTGCCAAGAGGGTGGGCCCCACGGTGTAGGTCACCAGCGAGGCCCCAGGTGCAACCTTTGAGGGAGGTTGAACCCATGGCGAATTCTACCCTGTCCCCCGTGGTGGTGAAACCCGCCAAGCCCTATTCCGACTTTCCGCTCTTCGCTCACGCCACCGGCCGATGGGCCAAAAAGGTGAGGGGGAAGCTCCACTACTTCGGCCGTTGGGACCGCGGCGAAGACCCGATGGCCGCACTCCAGCGATGGAAGGACGAAGAGCAATATCTACGGGCCGGCCGAACCCCGAGGGGCAAGGGCCCGGGGTTGACCGTGGTCGACTTGTGCAACGCATTCTTGAGCGGCAAGAAGCGGCGGGTCCAGACCGGTGAACTAGTCCAGCGAACGTGGGATGACTACTTCGGCACGTGTCGGCGGCTCGTCAATTATTTCGGCAAAAAGCGGCTGGTGGTTGACCTGGTGGCCGGCGACTTCGACGCCCTCCGGTCCCACCTGGCAGAGAACCGCGGGCCCGTGGCCCTCGGAAACGAGATCGCGAAGACCCGCATTGTTTTCCGGTTCGCTCTCGACCAAGGGCTCATCCCGGACCCGATTCGCTATGGCCAAGCGTTTCGGAAACCCGGGAGAAAGGTGCTGCTGCAAGCCCGGCATGAACGCGGCCCCAAGATGTTCGAGGCCAACGAAATCCGCCGCATGTTGGGCGCCGCAAAGCAGCCGTTGCGAACGATGATTCTGTTGGGCGTCAACTGCGGTTTCGGCCCCGCCGACTGTGAAAGGCTGCCTCAGTCCGCTCTTGACCTGAAAGCCGGATGGATAGACTATCCCCGTCCGAAGACAGGCCAGCGGCGACGGGTGCCCTTGTGGGCCGAAACCGTGGCGGCACTCCGGGAGGCGATTGCCACAAGACCGGCCCCGAAGAAAGACGCCTACGTGGAACTGGTTTTCCTGACCGCCCGAGGCACGCCCCTGGGGCGGCACAAGGACACGGGCCGTGGTTTCCGGGAGGTAGTGAAGGCCATGGGACTTCACCGGCCCGGGCTGGGCCTCTACACGCTGAGGCACGTTTTCGAGACCATCGGCGGCGACTCAAGGGACCAGGTGGCGGGTGACCCGATTAGGGGTCATTCCAGGAGCGACA
>CAYTJV010000221.1:0-11384 GCA_964438165.1 uncultured Planctomycetaceae bacterium
GACCTACGGCCACAATATGTTGTGGTGGTGCGCCCGGCTATAGCACAACCGGTTGTGGTTCTTGAGGCGCTCGGCAGTGCCATTCGGACGTGACCCCCATTCACCTTCCTCGTGGTCGATACGGCCTGACCCCCGTTCCGTGACTACTCTCGTTCCCGAACCCTGGCCTCGATTGGCGCCGGGTCCGCCCCCTTCGGCATGACGAATAGGCGACTCCATTTGCTCCGGTCTGCCCACAGTGCTCCCGCACGTTCCGGCAAATCGCTGGCCAGGTTCAACTACGCCTCTCCCTTTGTTCCTAAAATCATCGCTTCCACGTCGGCCTTGGCCGCATCGGCGCGGGCCTTGGCGTCGGCCTTCAGCCGCCCGATTTCCTCTCGTCGCCGGGCGACGCGCTCAACGATCTGGCGCTGGACGGAAAGCGGAGGAAGGGGAATTGGTCCTGCCCGAAGCTCGGGTATACTTGAGCGTCACCAACAAACAAAACCTAGAAAAGTCGGACCGCTCAGGTTGCGGCTTGCTCGCGGGCCGGGATCGGTTACACTAATACCGGGGAGGCAGGTATGGCTCATTCCAATAGTTTTGCGACAACCGAGACGAAAAAGACACCGCTTTCTCCGCCCCTTTCTGCCAAACGAGTGATGCAAAACTATTGGAATGGGCCATAGGTTACAAACCGTTGCGGCTTGCTCGCGGGCCGGGATCGGTTACACAACGGTGGTAAGCCGCGTAGAAGGGCTTCGCGAGTCGCCGGGAGGGGTCGTGCTCGCACCCGGCAACACACACCTGATGGCTCCCCACGGCCCACCGAGGGGCGGAACGGCGGTCGTGGACCTCCGCCGGCGCACGTGCCGCATCGTCTTCGCCTCGAACCGGGCGGGCGAATCCTACCAGCTCTACACCATGGACGGCCAAGGCAAGGACGTCCGCCGGCTGACCCACAACCGCTCGACGGACCGCTTGCCCCGCTGGTCGCCCGACGGACGCTGGATCGCGTTTGTGTCCGACCGGGACGGCCAGGCGCGGGTGTGCGTCACCCGTTGCGATCAGGAGGCGGCGGTGGTGTTCGAGGCCACAGACCCGGGATTCGCGGAGCCGGGGTCCGGGCCGCAGCTCGACTGGTCTCCTGACGGGGCCGAGATCGTTTTCATCGGCGACCATTGGCGGGCGCTGCGAGTGTTGAATCTCAAGAGCGGCGAGATTCGCACCCTATTCGCGGGCGACGCGACCCCGGGCATTTCGCAGTACGACAGCGTATGCTGGCAGACAGACGGCCGTGTCCTGTTTTCCGCGCGGCCGCCCGCTTCGGCGCATCATAAGGAGGTTTTCCGGATCGACCCGATAACGGGGAAAGTCACTCAGATCACCAACGATCGAGGCGGTCCGGAGCACTATGCGGCGCCCTCCACGTCGCCCGACGGCACGAAGATCGCGCTGGCCCGTCACGCGAACCGGGACCCGCCCCCCGCAGGACCGATCTTCCTCATCAGCGCGGACGGCTCTGGGCCCACTCCCCTGAAGTCGACGGCCACGACCCTCAACATGGCTCCGCGATGGTCGGCCGATGGCAAGGCCATTGTGTACTTCGCCAAGGCGGGACCTTTCCACCACATTCACGTGGCTCTCGCGGAAGGGGGAAAGCCCGTGCCGCTGACCAGCGGCGATTGCGACGACATCGATCCCGACGTCTGGGGTGATACCCCTGTACGCGACGGCGTCTTCCAGCCCGCCCGAGGCCCGCGAGGACCACGCCCGCTCCCGCCTCGGCCAAGGCACGGGCCATCGCGGAACCCAAGTGGCCCGTGCCGCCGGTCACCAGGGCGACCCTGCCGGTCAGATCGAACAGGTCGTGAATCGTCGGTTCGTGCTGTGTGGGAGAGCTCATCGTTAGGGTTCAGGGTTCGGGGTTCAGGTTTGCTGCGCTCGGCGCGGGTCTCCTGACCCCGCTGATTGTGCGACCGCAGGTCTCCTCTCATTCTCGGAGACCTTCGGTCGGCGTGTGTGCGGGGTCAGGAGACCCGCGCACAGCGCGGGTATCGACGTCTTTCGCGAGTCCTGAACCCTGAACCCTGAACCCCGAACCCTCAATCGTCCGCCAGTCGCCGCGATCCAGACTGGCCAGCGCCGCGAGGTTCCCCCGGAGCGTCTGGATGCCCTCGTCTAGCGAGCAAAGCGCACGGGCCCGGCCCTCGACGGCGTCGAGAAAGGAGTTAGCTTGGGCGATGAAAAGCGAGTCGCGCTCAAGGGGAGCGATTATCTCATCGTGCCAGGGTTGGTCGGGCCGATCCAGGAACCGCCAGCGGTGCCGGTGGAACTCGCAACGGGCCGTGCCCTGCGTGCCCACCACGGTGATCGTCATCTCGTTCGGCGCTTGGTGCTGGTTGAGGCTGTAGCTGGCCAGCACCGAGCCGTGGCGCGCCAAGAGGTGTACGGTATCTTCCACGCTCACGCCTTCGAGCACCTGATGGGCGGCGTCGGCCACGAGCCGGTCGATTTTCCCCAGCAGCCACTCGCCGGCATTGACCAGGTGCGTCAGGGCGTCTTGGATCGCGCCGCCGCCGGCCGCGCGGTCGGCATAGTAGATCTCGCGGTAGGCCGGACGATAGGTGGGAAAATGCTGCCCGGCAACCGCCACCAGTTCCACCGGCTGTCCAATCCGCCCGCCGCAGATCGCCTGCCGCATCGCCGCCAAGAGCGGATGGCAGCGATACACGTAGGCCACGGCCGCCGTGACGCCGCGCTTCTGCACCACGTCTTGCAGCCGATCGATCCCGTCCAGGCCGACGCTTAGAGGCTTCTCCACGAGGATGTGGACGCCCGCCTCGGCCAGGCGCGTGGCCATGGCGACGTGCAGCGGGGCGGGCGTGGCAATCACCGCGACACTCGGGCGGTGCGCCAGTGCGGCGTCGAGGTCGGCGAAGGCATGCTCGATCCCGTAGCGATCGGCGACGAGGCGGCGCACGGCATCGCGGACCTCGACCAGCGCCAAGTCCGCCCGGCCCGTGGCCCGGAAGCACCGCAGGTGGCGCTCCCCGATCGATCCGACGCCGATCACCAGCACGCGATGACGCACGGCACACTCCTTGACAACCACCCGACGATTCGTGTCTACTCGTGCTTAGGGTTTCTGCATGCGGCATTATGACACCGGAAAGATGGGAGAACAACAACATGCCGCGGATGCGTCGCAGTCGGGTGTTGGAGAAGCTGCGTTCCGGGAAAATCGCCGGGTGCGTGAAGCTCAACTTGGGGGATCCTCGGGTCGCCGACATTGCCGCGGCCAGCGGAGTGGACTGCCTCTGGGTCGACCTGGAGCACATACCGAACGATCTGCGGGAAATCGAGAACCAGATCCGCGCCGCCAAGGTGTACGACGTCGATACGATGGTCCGCGTGCCCCGCGGCAGTTACAGCGACCTGGTCTACCCACTGGAAATGGACGCCACCGGCATCATGGTCCCTCACGTGATGAGCGCCGAGGACGCGCGCAAGATTGCGTGGCAGACGCGCTTCCATCCGATCGGCCGGCGGCCCCTGGACGGCGGAAACGCCGACGGCGCGTATTGCACCATCCCGACCGCCGACTACGTGCGCCAGGCGAACCAGGAGCGGTTCGTGGTGGTGCAGATCGAGGACCCGGAGCCCCTGGCTGAATTGGATGAGATCGCCCAGGTTCCGGGCATCGACGTGCTGTTGTTCGGACCCGGCGATTTCAGCCACGCGATCGGCCGCGTCGGCCAGCTTGACGATCCCCAGGTGGTCGATGCCGAGCGCCGGGTCGCCGAGGCCGCCCGCCGCCACGGCAAGTTCGCCGGCGCGGTGGCCACGCTCGACAGCCTCCCCACGAAGATCCAAAGGGGGTTCCAGTTGCTCAACGTGGGCGCCGACGTGCTGGCCCTGACCGACTACTTCGGCCGAATCGCCCAGGCGTTCAAGCAGTACACGAATCACGAAAGCCCGAAGGAACGAAAACGCGAAACACCGTAGGGAACGCCCTCCGTGGCGTTCAAAGGGAAAACGAATCACGAAAGCACGAAAGAACGAAAACGCGAAAGGGCGAGCATTTATCATTCCCAGTTTGCTTTCGTGCTTTCGTCCTTTCGGGGTTTCGTGATTGCCCGATTTCCTTGCCGGAGTGTCTGATTCTTCAAGATCACACAAAGTCGTTCATTCCCATGTCGGCCCCGGATTTCTATTTCGCCACCAACGCCATTTTCCGCCACATCCACGACCGCTACGGCAAGGAGGCCCTGGTGGAATACTGGCGCACGATGGCCGAAGAATACTACCGCGGCCGGATCGAGACGTGGAAGTCGGGCGAGCTGGCGGCCGTGGCGGCCGACTGGCGGGCCTACTTCGCCGAAGAGCCGCAGGCCGACGTCGAGGTCGCTCTCCGCAAAAACGAAGTGGAGCTGGTGGTGCGCACCTGTCCGGCGATCAAGCACCTGCAAGACCACTCCCGCTCCATCGTCCCCTACTTTTGCGAGCACTGCGATCACACCTGCGGCGCAATGGCCGAGCGGGCCGGCCTGGAGTTCGAGCGCTCCGGCGGCATGGGCTCCTGCCGCCAGCGGTTTATCAAGAAGGCAGAGGGCAGAGAGCAGAGGACAGACCTCGATGTCAGGAACCCTGAGCCCAAAACCTAATCCCCAGTCCCTTCCCCCCTGACCCCTATCCCCTAGCCCCTTTCCCTATGCTCGGCTGCCACGAATTCTGCGGCTATTATGAATGGACCTTCCATTTCGTCCGGAGGAAATGGGGGCAGGAGGCGGTGGGCCGCCTCTGGGCCGAGGCGATCGGCGGGGAGAGCCAGCAGCATTATGCGGAAGCGGCGCGGCAGGACGGGCTGGCGGGCCTGTTTGAAACGTGGGTCGAGACCGGCCGGGACGAGGCCTGCGACTGGACCTTCACGCTGGACCCAGCCTGCAATGTGCTCCGCTGGGACATGCGCCAGTGTCCCAGCAAGGGCTTCCTCCTGGCACGCGACCTGAACGCCGACGAGGATTACTGCGACCACTGCATGGGCTGGATAATTCCCCTCTTGAACGAAGTCGGGGTCGAAGTCTCCGAGCACGAGCACAACCACTTGGGCCAATGCTGGGGCACGATGCGGCAAAAGGACCACCCCTCGGAGCCGATCGAGGTCAAGGCCGATATCCGCCGCGATCCTCGCTGGAAGTGCGGCTACCTGGACCGCTGGGAGCAGAATCGCAAGCAACCCTTGGCGCCTGCCTTGAGTAGTGCCGTTGACCCGTGCGAGCTTCTGGCGGAGTGGTTTGCCCAGTGCGATCGTATCTTGGTGATTGCAGATGACGGGGTGGATGGTCCCGCGGGTAATTCGACGCGACCAGCGGTCGCGGCTTTATCCACGGGGGTCTTGATGACGGACCGAGCGTATCTACGCGGTCCGGATCTCAGGTCCCATCCGCTCGGCGTGCTGGTCGGCCACGAGGGCGCCGACTTGGGCGAACTGGCCGACAAGTACCACGAAGCGCCCCAGGAACGCCGCCCGCTGCTCTTGCATCCTTACTTGCCGGGCCGCCCGGCGCTGGACTTGACGCCCTACCGACTTCCGCGCCCCGTGCCGATCCTGCCGCTGTTGATCCGCACCGGGTATTATATGCACCTGCCGGGCGGGCCTGAGCCAAGCGTTCGATCGCTGCTCATGGCCTTGGCCCGTGCCTTGGGAAAAGAACTCGTCGTTGTCGATGAGTTTGACGGCGAGGAAGGCCCCGAGCCTTCTCAGCCCCGAAGGGGCGAAATAGGATAGCCCAGGCATCCCTGTAAAGGCCTTATTACGGTCGTGCGGAAAGAGGATTCGGGCGGTAGAGATATGATGGTTGTGTTTGCCGCTGATCCTTGGGGGAGGCTTCTTTTATTTGGTCTAGCTTCTCTGGATTGAACACTCCCTCTAGAGTCCCATGAACCATGACACTGACCGGACTGTTTTCCACGAAAGCCTCGAACCGTTTTCCCAGCAACATCCGTGTCCCTCCAGTTTGTACCTTGGTGTATCTCTCTTGAGCAAACCGATTTCCATTCACCCTTGAATTGCCTATAACACGTGAGAGATTCCTCGTACTGACGTAGCAACTCAGTAATAGTGGGTTCCCTCTCATTCGCAATTAGAACTTCGTCCACCATCGAATGCCAGAGAGCAATGAGGATGACAACCAATGCCACGCGAACCAATAAACGCTGCGTCGCGGCTCGGGTAAACAAAAAGTTCATTGCTTACTTGCTTCTAAGGGTCGTTTGATCCAGTGCCATGCGAGCAGACATAGTGCAATGGATCCGCGTGAGCAAACGGCTCACCCAAGCGGGAGGCTACCTGGAACTCGGGATGTCCCAGCAGGCGCTCGATTGCCTGGAGAATCTCGGCACCCTTGGGCCGTTTGAAGCGGAGGTCGAGCTCTTGCGCGGCGAGGCATTTCGCCGCCAGCGTCGTTTCCGGGAAGCGGCGACCTCCTTCAAGGCCGCGGCCGAAAAGGCCGCGTCCCCACGGGATCGCGAGACGTACCTCGCCATGTCGATCTGTTACCGCCAGACGGGCAATGTGCTAGAGGCACTGCAAATGCTCGCCCGCGCCCGAGGAGCCGCGCCGCCCAAGGCGAAATGAGCGCCTACGCCGGTTGCCACGGAACGCCCCAAACCACCTCTCCCTCGGCGACCGTACAGTACCAACGAAGCCCGGGCGAGAGTCCTTCGCCGGTCTCCGGGGGCAGGTGGAATGGGAACAGGTTGGCGGGCTGGTCGGGGGCGATGCGGATCGGCTCAAGGCCCAGCAGCCGGGCAGGATGATGGGCCGCCATGCGCACGGCCGTCTTCAGGTCGATGCCGGCAAACCGCATCACGTTGGCCACTCCCACACTTACCGGCAGGGACGCCCCTGCCATGATCTCCCGCTGACCGGCAACCACCAGTCCCCCGTTGGGCAAGATCTCCACGTCGCAGAACGGGGTCGTGTATCTGCCGGGCGGCTGGCCCGCCTGGCCCGAGATGTCGCCCCCCCGGGTGCCCCGCCCCGGCGGCTTGGCGCGGGCGAAGACCTTTACCCTGTCGGGCGGCCAGGGATGCCCGTCGACCATCAGGCCGGCCCGGGGGCGCACCCCGGCCAACCTCGGGCCGGGGGAGTTGCGGAACCGGTGGAGCGTGGGGTGTGAGCCGTTTCCGAGGTGCGTGCTCATTCGGGCGCCGGCATCGACGGCCGCGCGGATCTGCTCCGGCCGGGCCGACGTGTGTCCGATCGCCACCACCACTCCCGTGGCCGCGACCTGCTCGATAAACGCGGGCGATCCGTCGAACTCAGGCGACATGGTCAGGATGCGAATCCGCCCGCCGGCCGCCTCTTGCAATCGCTGGAACTCATCCCAGTCGGGCCGGCGGCAGTGCTTCTTGGGGTGCGCCCCGCGGGCGCCGTCTTGCGACGTAATGTACGGCCCTTCGAGATGAATGCCCGGCATCCGCCGCGCCCAGGAGGGCGAACTCTCGCACAGCGACGCGATCGTGGCCAGCGCATGGCTCAGGATCGCGAAGCCCTCGGTGGTCACGGTCGGGCAAATGCGTGTTACGCCGAACTGCTCGAAGGCGCGGAGGATGTTCGCAACCTTCTCTTCCGTCAACTCGGCAGAACTGAATTCCTGCCCCCCGTAGCCGTTTGCCTGAAGGTCCACGAGCGCGGGGGCAATCCAGGGCCATTGATCCAAGCCGCGGGATGGCGTTGCGTTGACCTCCAGGGGCACGACGCGAGCCACACGCCCGGCGGATATCTCGATTCGCACCGCCTGCTCGGAATCGTAGAGCCGACCGAGAAGTTCCATGTTGACCTCCGGAACCACTGTAGCCGATCCCGGCGGTCGAGAAAAGCAGGCGAGACGCCCGCACCACAAGCCGTGCATCGCGTAGGGCGGCTTAGTAGGTGCGTCCGGCAGGCGCGGTCGGCTTCACGAGCACTGTCGTCGTGGTAGGACCGCTCCACCGGAACGGAAGGTAGACGTTGCTCGATGCCCAGTGCGGCGCGAAGTCGGAGTTAATGAGATCCACCCCGGCCGCGGGCCGCTGGTTGGAGAAGCCAAACCAACGCAGCGCCGTGATTCTCCGCATCCGCTCTTCGGCGCGGAACTCGGCTTTCTGGCGAACCACCGACTTCGGGTCCATGTACTGCTTTTGGTACTGCTCGTAAAACCACATTTCCTGAGTCGGAGCCAACTCGCCGGGCGAGATGCCGATGGTCGTCTTGGCGTCCGACTTGTTCTCCGCCAACGAAGGCACCACTAGGAAAAGTGACAGCACGGGCAACGTTGTCCACAGCCACTTCATGGGCAGATCTCCTGGCATTGACTCCAACAATTCGTCCTCTCCTGCCATTTCGGCCAGCGCTGAGGTTTCGGATTAGAGAAGTTTTGCGGATTCTGCGGAGCGTGAGGCAGGCGAAGAGAACCCGATCGGATTCCCCCTCAAGCTAGTGGACCGGCACCGGCAGCGAACAGCCGTTCGTAGGCCCGCTCCCCCCCACCAACGACCACCACGTACACCAACTCGCCCTCTTGCCAGGCCGACGCGGAGGTCTCCCCCGTCGAGAGCATCGGACGCAGCGGCACTTCGGCCGGAAGGCCGTTGACCGAACACGAAGCCACGTAGACCGTGGCCACTCTGCCCTCGGGCCCAATGAGGTCGAAGGCGTCCGCGCTGCGACTAAGGAAGCCGTCCAAGGGCCGCCAACGGATCGTCGAGACGCGACCGGAAACGAGGCCAATCAGCGTTGGGCTGAGAGGATACCGGCTCGGCGAAATGGCCGGGTCGCGAGGTTGGCCTTCTTCGGGCATCTCGTTCACAAAGCACTCGATCGCACCGGCAAGCAGGTCCGCCTTGGTGATCGTCCCCGTCTGCTGTAGCAGACCGAAGGCAAGTATCAGCACTGCCGCTGCCGCAGCCGTCAGACCGCCGACCGCAATAAGCCAACGCCGGCGCGCGGTCCGCGGTCCGCGGGAGTCCGACCTGCCGCAAAGATCCTCATCGTGGCCCGCTACAACGAGTTCGGGTGAGGGCGCGCGGCGCGCGGCGGATTCGGCTTCGAGCCGAGCGAGAATTCGCGATTCTAGGCCTTCCGGGACCGGCACGTCGTGGAAGGCATCGGCCAGGGCGGCATCGAAACGCTGGAGGCGTTCGTGGAGACTTGCCAATTCGGGGGACGCGGCCACCAGGCGGGCCAGCTCCGCCATTTCCGGATCGGCCAAATCATCTCGTCCGGGCCGACAGGCCTCCATGGCCTCCCAGAGGCGCGGGTCGCGGATCGGTTCGTTTTCCATGGCATTACCCCCGTGTGGTGGCTTTCCTTGGCACGGGTCGGCCCTCCCAGGCCGGGTCGCGCCCCGCGAGCGCGGATCGCAGGTGAGCTTTTGCCCTGGCCAGCCGGCTCATTACGGTTCCTATCGGCACGTCGAGATTCTCGGCGATCTCGCGGTAAGAGCAGTCCTCATAGTAGAACATCGTTACTACCGCCCGATACGCGGGCGGCAACTCGTCGAGCGCTTGTTGAAGTGCTTCCCGGTCAATGGCCTCCGCTGCGGGAACCGGCGTCGGGATGTTGTCCACATTCAGTTCGATGGATCCTGCCGGAATCGGCCTCCGCTGGCGGCTCGTTTTCACAAACCGGTGTCTGAGGATGGTAAACAGCCAACTGCGAACGCTTTCCGCTTTGCGTACCTGTCCCAGTTTCGCTTGAGCCGTGAGGAATACGTGTTGGGTCAGGTCTTCGGCATCGGCCACCGTCCCCGTAAGACGATACGCGTATCCGTAGACCGCTTGGTGGTGCTCGGCGACAAGCTGGGCAATATCCATGGGACCTCGCTCATCGACCATTGCGGGCCCACTCCTTAGAGGCCGCTGGAAGCGTCAATATTCCCCGAATTACCCCGTGGCGCACGTTTTCAACGTGCGCGGCACGTTGGCAACGTGCCCCACGGTACCAGAATTGTAGCCGCCCGTGGAATAAACTCCCATCCGGAAGCCTCTATCAACGTAGACCCGTGCAGGAGCGGTTCCTGACGGGAGGAACATTCCCCCTCTATGGAGTTAGGCAACACCATGAAGAAGTTGATGGCTTGCGCACTGATGTTGACTCTTGGGCTGTTCACCCTGGGCTGCGGCTCGAAACCGGCGACCCCGGCGAAGAAAACGACCCCGGCGGCTCCCTCGGCTACGGCACCTTCGACCACCCCGGCACCCGCGGAGAAGCCTGCTGAGAAACCCGCGGAGAAGCCCGCCGAGAAGCCCGCCGAGAAGCCCAAGTAGTACGTTTCGCTGTGCCGCCTGGGCATCGCCGCGCCGCTTGCGGTGGCGCGATTGCTGTGCGGCACGCGTTCACAAAAGGGAAGGTGCTCCGCCTGGAGCCCTTCCCTTTTCCCTCTCCCCTCTTGTCCTACGGCCGTTTCGGCTTGGGGATCCGGCCGCGGCCGCGATCGGAGGGGGTTCGGCGCTTTCCGCGTTCCGACCGGGTGGCGTGACGGATTTCCGCCTCGTCGAGGCGTTTGCCGAGCTGGGAGCGCATTTGCTGGATGCGGTCGCGCAGCGCCGCCGCCCTTTCGAACTCCAGGGACTCGGCAGCGGCGAGCATCTCGGCCTCGAGCTCGGCAAGGTATTCCTCGGTGATGTACTGCGCGTCGTCGCCCCGTCCGATCAGGGCGTTCGAGGTCGCGTGGGCAGATACTTCGGCCTCGATTCCGGCGCGGATGCCCTTGCGAATCGTCTCCGGCGTGATGCCGTGTTCGAGGTTGTACTCTTGCTGCATCTTGCGCCGCCGCCGGGTCTCCTCGATCGCCCGCTGCATCGAATTGGTGATCGTGTCGGCGTAGAGGATCACCTTGGCGTTGACGTTGCGGGCCGAGCGGCCGATGGTCTGCATGAGCGAGGTTTCGCTGCGCAGAAAGCCCTCCTTGTCGGCATCGAGAATCGCCACCAGGGAGACTTCCGGCAGGTCGAGTCCTTCGCGGAGCAGGTTCACGCCGACCAGGACGTCGAAATCGCCTTGGCGCAGCTCGCGAAGTAGCTCGACCCGCTCGAACGCATCGAGCTCGCTGTGGAGCCACTTGCAGCGGACGTCCTGCTTGCTGAAGTAATCGGACAGGTCCTCGGCGAGCCGCTTGGTGAGCGTGGTCACCAGGACCCTCTCTCCCGCGGACGCACGCTGGCGGATCTGGCTCAAGAGGTGCGGAACTTGCCCCCGGGCGGGAGCAACCTCGATTATCGGGTCCAGCAGGCTCGTGGGCCGGATCACCTGCTCGACCACGCGCCCGCCAACCTTCCCAAACTCGTTGGGCCCGGGCCTTGCCGAAACGTAGAACACCTGGCGGATCCTCTTCCCCACCTCGTCAAAGGCAAGCGGC
>CAYTJV010000222.1:0-11357 GCA_964438165.1 uncultured Planctomycetaceae bacterium
GACCGCGATCGCCCGTCGCACGGGAGTCGCGGAGGCGTTGCTGGACGAAGTACGGCTCGCCGTGGGGGAGGCATGTTCTCGGGCAGTGGAGGCGCACCGCGTTCACTGCCCGGACGAGCCGATCCGCATCGAGCTGTGCGACGAGTCGGGACGTTTCGAGGTCACCGTCACCGACTCGGCGCCTAGTGACGATCTGGAGCAGGCGTACCTCAAGTTCTACAAGGTCCCGGCGATTTCCGTCACGCCGTTGAAAATGAACACGAAGCTCGAGGATCTGCGGGCCGCGGTGGACCGGCGGCAGGGGGTCGGCGGACAGAGCCAACTGGTGCGGGTCACGCCCGAAGGCTCGATTTCGCTGCCGGCCCTCGGTTGTGTGCCCGCACAAGGGCTCACGCTCCAGGAGCTCCAGCAAGAGCTCAATGAGCGCTACCGCGAGCAGATCGAGGGGATGGAGGTAATCCCGGTCCTGGTGCAACGGGCGCCGCGTTACGTGTACGTTCTGGGCGAGGTCCGCACTCCGGGCCGTTTCGAGCTGGTGGGACCGACCACGGTGATCCAGGCGGTCAGCCTGGCAGGCGGCTGGAACGTGGGATCGAACCTCCGGCAGGTCGTGATCTTCCGAAGGGACGATGCCTGGAACCTCGTGGCCACGATGGTCAACCTCCAGCCGGCCCTCTACGGCCGCCGGCCTAGCCCAACCAGCGAACTCTGGCTGTCGGACTCCGACGTCGTTATCGTGCCCAAGGGCAAAATCCTCATTGCCGATGAATTCATCGACCTGGTCTTCACCCGCGGCATCTACGGGGTATTCCCCTTCAGCTCAACGCTCAACTTCTCGACCTTGAGCAACCTGTAGGGGCCCTACTTGCCTCCTGCTTTGCCCTTCCCAAAGGGCCACCATCCCTTCTTCGGCCTCGGTTTCTCCAACGGAGTGACGGGGACAAATGCCGCGGTCTGCGTATCGCCGGTCGAATCCTCCCAAGGATTCGATTCCGAATCCCAAACGCTTGGTTCCTGCGATTCGGTTTCCGAATAGCCCGCAGTATCCCCCCGGACCGGTTCCTGGCCGGCAAGGAACCCCGCGTCTGGCTGCTGCGGCGCGGTCGGCGCGGCCGGCAGCGCCGCCAGCCCTTCATCCTGCGGCAATTCGAATCCCGACGGAGGGATCGATTCAGCAGCGCTTCGGACTGCCACGTTCCCAGTTGGAACGCTGGACCAGGCGCCGAAGTCGGGAACCTGCCCGTCAAGCGGAGCAATGCCCGGGAACTCCGTCGCTGGAACGCCGGGCACCGATTCCACGAATTCCATCGGCGGCTCGGGCTCCTCGGCGGGCGCGAACTCCTCGGCCGACTCCGCGGATTCAAAGTCCTCGACAGGCGGCTCGATCGGCGACTCAGCAGGGGCAACGGGTTCAAAGTCCTGGTACCGCTCCTCGACGACCGTCGCGTCGCCGACGTATTCGTAGTCGACCTCGAACGTGAGCGGCCCGATCGTGAACTGGTCGTGCGGTCGAAGCTCGGCCTCGTCGACCTTGTTGCCGCTCACGTAGGTGCCGTTGGTGGAGCCGAGATCGCGAATTCGCAGCAGTCCGTCGGCCTCGAAAATCTCGCAATGCTGTCGGCTGACCATGGGGTGGGCAATCGTCAGGCCCGCCCCGCGGCTGCGGCCGACAATCACCGGCACGCTCAACGACACTTCCTTCCTGTTCGCCTTACCCCCAGTGACAGTTAGTTTCGCTTGCATGGGGAGGGAAGCTCCGGCGGGCAGATGGCCTCTGTGAGTCGGGGGAAGGCAGGTGCGGCGCATCCGCATTAGGACGGACTCATCGGGTCGGCACTTATTTATAGTAAACCGGCAGGAAACCTCCGGCAACGGCACAAGGCGAATGCGCTTCGGAGGGGTCGAGGCACGAAACGGAGAATATGGGAAATATACACAGGAGGAACAGGAACGCAAAGCCGTTCGACGCAATACCTCTCCGGAGCGGTTTTGCGGAATTCCCCCGATTCTTGCCTCGTGCGCGGATTTTTCTTGCGAATTCTTCGCGCGAATCTGAATTCGGTAAGCAGTGTGGAAACTCTGTCGGCCCCTTGTCCGCATCGGGGAGAATCAGGATGCCAACATTCGATGAGCCGTTTGGGAGCTTACGGGGGCATGGCGAACGTCCCGAATCTCGGCCTCCCCAGCCCGCACAGAAACCCCCGTGCTTGGACGGGCACCGCCTGTTTTGTCCGGAGGCATGGGCGGGCATTGCCCTCGAACTGAACCTCTCACCCCGCCGACTCGACGTTGTCCGCCGCGTGATGGCCGACCAAAGCGACAAGGAGATTGCCCGGGCCCTCGACGTGTCGCGGCGCACCGTCCAGACCCACATAGCGCGCCTCCACAAGAAGTTCGGCGTCCACAGCCGCGGCGGATTGGCGGGCCATGTGATCGTCGCCTACCACGCCTGGCGCATCAAGTCGCCTACCCCATCCGGGTGTCCGTACAAAACGCGACAGCCATTCTGACAATTCCGGCCGCCATTCTGTTGACGCAGCGAAACGCGGGGATATATTGGACGACAGTTCCGCAATCGGCCGCGTGTTTCGCTCAGGAGGCACGTGCATGAGCGCTTTGAGCTGGATTCGAGCCAGGCGTTGGACCCCCTACGACGCAGTCCGCGTCGCCCTCGGGCTGCTCCTCCTTGTCGCCGCCGCCCTCAAAGCCCACCAACTCGCCACCGAGCCGGTCATCGCCCCCGGCATCCTCAATTCCCTCTGGTTTCTCACGGCTGTCGTTGAGCTCGAGCTGTTCTTCGGCCTGTGGCTCGTGGCCGGGCTTTATCCCAGGCAGACATGGGCGGTCGCGGTCGCGTGTTTTGCGCTATTCGCCGGCGTCTCGCTCTTCAAAGGCCTTTCCGGCGCGGCCACGTGCGGTTGCTTCGGAAGGGTCCCTGTGAATCCGTGGTGGACCCTCATCTTGGACGCCGCCGCGGTTTCGGCCCTCCTGTTCGCGCGCCCTGTACGTGCGGCGTCGTTCAATGCACCGACACGAACCTACCGGCGCGTATACCTCTGCTCGTTCGTTGCTGCGTCTACTACCTTGGCAGTGGCGACTGGCGTCACAATACGGCCCAAGTCGATCCAACTCGAGGTCGACAAGCAATACCTCGATTTTGGCGAAGTCTGGGCGCAGAGCGATTTCAAATGGCGGCTCCCCGTTCACAACAATAGCAGCCGAGCCATCACCCTCGATTGGGTGCGTGTTTCATGCAAATGCGCTCAGGTCTCACCACGTTCGTTCACAATTGGCCCTGGGGAGACGACGGACATTCAGTTGACCATGAACCTGATGTCAGCACCAAGCTCGCGCTCACCGGGTGCTCCGGTCGAGATCGCTGAGAAAGTAGCAGCCGGAATTAGTGGTTCAGGCCGAAGCGACGCCGTGGTAGTTTGGGAAGTCCGTGGACGGGTTCGACAGGCTCTTGACTTCGTTCCCGATCGCGTGACCTTTGCAGACGATGTGGTTGAAGGCGAGAAAGCCATCGAGCAATGTGTGCGGGTGCGCTGCCTGCAGCCAGTTTCGAGCCTGACGGCGCGCTGCGTACCCCCAATTGCCGCGGTATCGGTATCTCGTTGTGCGGGAGATGGTGAGCAGTTTGAATTGCGCGTGACACCATCCAGCGATCTGCCCGCAGGGGCTTTTGAAGCACAATTGCGTGTCAGCGCGGTGCTTAAGCCGACTGGTGGCGATCCGATTGTTCAATCACTTCCCGTGACGGGAACGATAGTGCCCGATATTGGCGGATATCCGGGTTCGCTGGTCTTTGGGGCAGTGCCGATTGGAACTACCGTGAGCGACTACCTGCAACTGGAATCGCACTCGGTAAAATCCGCGGCGCTGATTTCCGTGCAGTCGGACTCAGCTTGCGTCTCCGTTAGCCCAGTCCCGGAATCGCAGCGGCCTACAAGCGCAAATGTGATTGGGAAGTATACCGTTAACGTGGCTGTGAATGAACCCGGTCCTCATGGTGCGACCGTGTCTGCGTCCGTCCGTGTGCGCGGCGATGAGCAGTGCAGGCTTGTGCGTATCCCGGTTCGGTGGCACGGCGTCGCGCGCACAAATGCCGCAGGGAGGGAAATCGCGCGCGCCCCGGAAGCGGCTTTGCCCTGATGCTCGCTGATTCCTACAACGTTGTGATTGGACGAAGAGACCATAATGCAGTTTCCAACCGTACTCATTTGTGTTCTCGCGTTGCCGCCGCTAGCGCTCGCGGCGGTCCAGGCCAATCAGCCCGACACGGATCTCGCGAGTATCGTTCGAGCTTGGGAGAATCGAGAGAAGCGGTTTCGCTCTGTCAGACTATCGTGGAATGAAAGTAAATTCACTGCTAGAGGAGGGTTGTACCGCGTGGGAGACCCGGCTCCGGGCGGTATCGCCAAGGAGACTATCCCCTCGATTGACGTTAGGCACGAGTACAAACGCGCGATTCTGTTCGATGGGGAAAAGGTACGCTATTCGGAAAATGAGATTGTCTGGTTTGACGGAAGCTTTCCCCCCAGACGCTCAGTCGGTATTTGGAATGGGGAGATCTCGAAAAAACTGATGGAAAAACGCCCCGATTTGGTGTTCCACCTGGACGGCGACGTGTGGGCGGAGGCGTATCCACTGGTGCGCGGCGTCGTTATGTTGCCGGTCGTGACCCATTTTCGCCCGAGAAGCCTGCATGCGCTTCAAGTGCTCAAGCGGTACACACCCACAAAGGAAGTCCGCTCGTTTGACGGATCAAGATGCATGATACTACGCTCGATGTCTGGAGATACAGGAGTTCGCCGTACTCTCTGGCTGGATTTGGAACACGACTACCTCGTGCGTAGGTGGTTGGGGGAGTTGAACAATACCGTGTTGAGCGATCACGTCATTTACTACAGGCAAGATCCGACGCACGGTTTGCTGCCCATCCGCTGGAAGCTTTCGACGTACTGGCCCGACGGCAACCTGCAAAGGTCGTACGATGACACCGGCGTCGAGTACTCGATAAATGTGCCGATCGAGGCAACTGAGTTTACACTGGAGTTTCCCCCTGGGACCTTGGTGACCGATCACACGAGGGGAACCGGGCCCCGCGCCGAGTACACGTATCTTGTTCTACCGGATGCGGGGCAACGCCGAGTTATGCGGGAAGAATTGCGGCGCGGCGTTACCCCTGAGATTCTGGCGAAGACCAAGCCCGGGGAGGCCGGCTTGCCGCGCAAACGAGTATGGACGTTCTGGTCCTTCCTGTTTGCAGGCGCCGTGGCGCTCGCTTTGTGTGGCTTACTTGTTTGGCGAAAGTACCGGAGAGCGTAAACCCCGGCACACCGGCGCCGGACGTGTGCCTAGCGGTTTCTGTGTTTCAGGGCGCCAAGGATACCCTTCCGTCCTTGCAACTCGAAAGGAGAACCGAAGATGTTCAGCATGGGATCTATTGCTCGCGTAGTTTGCAGGTTGCTTGTGGTTCTGGCTCTAGGACTGTTTCTCGGCGTCGGATCGGACGTGGTAGGATATTGCGTTCGAGGTTGTACTGAGTGGCAATGCTACCGACTAGTGAGCCCGCCAGACCCAAACAAGCCGTGCGCATTCTATACCCGGGAGTCCTGCTACACGGTCGACACTTGGACCTTTCCGCAGCAGAGTATCTACGCGGATCGTTGCGAGCCCACCCAATGGTCGCCGACCATGCAGGTGTACAAGTGCGAGTGTGCACCAGATTGTGCGTCAAATGAGTATCCCTGCACAGCAACCTACTGGATGTATACCGAAGAATACCTCGGTGAAGTCTACGTATGTTACTGCATAGCCGAGTGCTAGTGCAGTTTCCATCTTCCACTCTTGTTCGAAGGCAAACGGACACGGAAGAATTGTGCGACTCAGGATTCATACACGCGTCCCAGGCTGTTTGCGCACTCAAGCGTGTTACCGTTCACAGCGAAGCAACCGGCCGTCCCTTGTTGGGAGTCACACCGATCTGAGAAGTCTGTCTGTTGTTGTCTTGCTCGTCATCCATGCGCTCCTGCTTGGCTGGTCGGGTATTCTTCATAGCCCTGCGCTAGACGAAGTCGGCCACCTGCCGGCGGGGGTCTACGTTTGGACGTTTGGGCGATTTGACGTGTATCGCGTGAACCCGCCGCTGGTCCGGACTATCGCGGCGCTGCCGGTGATGGCAATGCGTCCGCGCACGGATTGGAGCGCCTACCGGTGCGGTATGACCGAACGCCCAGAGTGGGACCTTGGGCGGAGGTTTGTGGAGGCCAACGGCGGCGAACGCGCGTTTTGGTATTTTGCGCTGGCGCGCTGGGCGTGTATCCCGTTTTGCCTCGTGGGCGGATACGTCTGTTGGCGATGGGCCAACGAGTTGTACGGGGCGTCGGCGGCGTTGGTCTCCTTGTCGTTATGGTGCTTTTCTCCAAACATTTTGGCTTGGGGAAGCACCCTTTGTCCGGACGCGGCGGCCGCGGCAATGGGCGCAGCGGCGTGTTACGTGTTTTGGCGATGGCTGCACCGTCCAACTTGGGCTAGGGCGGCCATCGCGGGCATCGCACTGGGGCTGGCGGAACTTACCAAAACGACCTGGATCGTGCTTTTCGCATGCTATCCGGTCTTGTGGCTCGTCGGGCACTGGAGCGAAATTCCCGATTTGATCGTCGGACGATCGCGGCAGATCGCACAGCTCGCGTCGATCCTTCTCGTCGCGCTGTTGACGATCAACGTCGGTTACGGCTTCGAAGGATCCTTCACGCGGCTGGGCGATTACCAGTTCGTCAGTGGTACGCTGGCAGGAGAAGACTCGGTGACGAAAGGCGTTCACGGGGGCAACCGGTTTCGCAACGGAATCCTCAACAACGTGACCGTGCCGGTGCCGGAGAACTATTTGCGCGGGATCGATCTGCAGAAGTCCGACTTCGAGAAAGGAAAGTGGTCCTATCTGTGCGGCGAGTGGAAATTCGGCGGATGGTGGTACTATTACTTGATTTGCGCTCTGCTGAAGGCGCCGTTGGGAACGTGGATCCTTGGGTTGCTCGCAGTTGGGCTGACCTTGGCGCGAAGGAAGGGACGACGCGAGCCTGCGCGCGGCGCGCCGTGCGCAGCCGCTGGACCGGGATACTCGGCTGGTTGGCGAAATGAACTGGCGCTGCTGTTGCCTGCCATGGCAGTGTTTGTGCTCGTCACCTCCCAGACCGGCTTCAGCCGGTACTTCCGTTACGTGTTGCCGTGTTTTCCTTTCGCCCTGATCTGGATCAGCAAGGCAGCACGCTCCGCCGACTTGAAGGATTGGCGCGTTGCGGCGATTGCGGGACCGGCACTCCTCTGGTCGATTGCGAGCAGCCTGTCGGTCTATCCGCACAGCATGTCCTACTTCAACGAACTGGCCGGCGGTCCGAGCAACGGACATCGATACCTGATCCACGCGAACATCGATTGGGGACAGGACCTGCACTATTTGAAGCGGTGGCTGGACGAGCACCCGGACGCGCGGCCGCTGCACCTGGACTGCTACGGCTTTCTACAGGCCGAACACTTTGGGATCGAGACGCTCGGTCCTCCGCCGCCCGGACCGATTGGCGATGTCCCAAGAACCGTGCTCAAGGACGGTGGCGACGAGTTGGGCCCGAAACCGGGCTGGCACGCGATCAGCGTGCATCAGATTCACGACCGATCGGGGCGCTACCAATACTTCTTCCGGTTCCGCCCGACCGCAATGGCTGGGTATTCTATCTATATCTACCACATTACTTTGGAGGAAGCGAACCGCGTTCGCGGAGAACTCGGATTGCCGATGTTGGCGGCTTCTGAGCAGCACGAAACGGGAAAGCCGCCGACACAGGCTCGTGTCCGCAGATAATCGATTCCCATCGTATCGGCGAAAGAGAGCCCCAAGATGGGCGCGTTCGAGCGAAAACGTCTTCCCCAAGGTATCGCAGCCGTGTGCCTCACGGTACACGCCGCGTCGCGCACCTGCGGCGCCTGCTTGCACAGTCCCGCCTATGACGAAGTGGCGCATCTGCCGGCAGGCATCTGGTGCTGGCACTTTGGGCGCTTCGATTTGTACCGGGTCAATCCGCCGTTGGTTCGCATGGTGGCTGCTGTGCCGGTGGTCCTTCGCGGCGTCCAGACCGACTGGAGTCGACACTTAGAGTCGAGACGATCGGAGTTCCGAGTCGGGGCCGACTTCATCGACGCGAACGGCAGGGACAGCTTACGGCCCTTCCGTTTAGCGCGCTGGGCGTGCATCCCGTTCAGCATCGTAGGAGGCCTGGTCTGTTACTGGTGGGCGAGGGATCTTTACGGTGCGGCGGCGGGGATCACGGCGTGCGCGCTGTGGTGCTTCTCACCCAACATTCTCGGACATGCGCAACTCATCAGCCCCGATGTGGCTGCGGCCGCGCTAGGGGTGGCCGCCGGCTACGCCTTCTGGCATTGGCTCCGCGCACCGACCTGGGACGGCTCGTTTTGGGCCGGCGGCGCGCTCGGGCTTGCCGAGCTGAGCAAGATGACGTGGATAGTCCTATTCGCCGTCTGGCCGGCGATGTGGCTGGTATGGCGATTCGCACCGTCGGTTGTTACGGGGCAAACGGCGCGGCGTCGGGAGGCGGCTCAGTTCGTGGCGATCCTCGCGTTGGCGGTGGTGGTGATCAACGTAGCCTACGGCTTCGAAGGGTCGCTCAAGCCGTTGCGCGAGCACCAGTTCACGAGTCAGGCGCTGGGCGCACCGGACGGCCCGGCCGATGCGCCGCAACGGCGTGGCAACCGTTTCACCGGGACAGCGCTCGGCGCGCTGCCCATCCCGTTACCGGAGAACTACGTCTCCGGCATCGACCTGCAAAAGCGAGATTTCGAGCAGAAGACGTGGTCGTTTCTTCGCGGCGAGTGGCGACTCGGCGGGTGGTGGTATTATTATCTTTACGCTTTAGCGGTTAAACTGCCTTTGGGAACATGGGTGCTCGCACTGTTGGCGCTCGGCGCTACGGTCTTCTCTCGAAGGTACGCTGCTGCGTGGCGTGACGAGCTCGTTTTACTCGCCCCGATTGTCGCGACCTTCGTGCTGGTCAGTTCCCAGACGGGCATGAACCATCACCTGCGCTACGTATTGCCGATTCTCCCCTTCGCCTTCGTTTGGATCAGCAAGGTGGCCCGCGCGGTCGAGTTCCGGCATTGGCCGGTCGCAGCGGTTGCCGCGTTGGCGCTGGCATGGTCGGTCGCCAGCAGTCTCTCGGTGTATCCGCACAGCCTGTCGTATTTCAACGAGTTGGCCGGAGGACCGAAGAACGGACATTGGCACCTGCTCAATAGCAACATCGACTGGGGACAGGACCTTTTGTACTTGAAGAAATGGCACGACGAGCATCCCGAGGCCCGGCCGCTCGGCGTGGCTTATTTCGGCTTGTGCGATCCCAAGATCGCCGGCATCGATTGGGTCGCCGTGCCTCACGCACCTGGTAAGTCTGGTTGCGTCGCGCACGACCCTTCAGAACTCCGCGGTCCCGTTTCCGGTTGGTTCGCCGTAAGCGTGAACGAAATCCACCGCCCTTCAGGCGAGTACGATTACTTCCTCCGCTTTGAGCCCGTGGCCATGATCGGCTACTCGATCTACATTTACCACATCACGCTGGAGGAGGCGAACCGCGTCCGGCGGGAGTTGGGGTTGCCGGAGGTGAGGGATGGGATGAAGGATGAAAGATGAGGGATGAAAGATGAAGGATAAATCGCCGCAGTCCAAAGGACCAGAGCGATGCCGTGATGGGTTTACGATTGTCGAGGTGCTGGTGGTGATCTCCGTGGTGGGCGTGATCATGGCCTTGCTCTTACCGGCGGTGCAGGCGTCGCGCGAGGCGGGGCGGCGGGCGCAGTGCGCGAGCCATGTCAAGCAGCTTGGGCTGGCGGTGGAGCAGCACGCCTCGGCCTATGGGCGCTATCCGTCCAACGGCTGGGGGTATCGCTGGGTGGGAGTGCCGGAACGGGGCACGGGGATCCAACAGCCGGGCGGGTGGATCTACAACATCCTCGGCTACCTGGAACAGGGCGAGCTCCGCGAGTTGGGACGCGGGCTCCCGCCAAACCAGCAGCGGGCCGCCCTGATGAAGCTCACGCAAATGCCGTCGCCCCTCGTGGCTTGTCCGACGCGCTCCTCGGGCCGCCTCTTGCCCGCCGCGCCGGTCGCCGCGCCCTTCAATGCCGATTGGGCCGACCAGGTGGCCAAGACCGACTACGCGATCAACGAGGGGGACTACATCACCGATACCCGGGAAGGCCCGGCCACGCTCAAGGAGGGCGACTCGGGCAAGTATCCCTGGAAGGACACACGCAAGGCCACCGGCATCGCCTTCCAGCGGAGCGAGGTCCGGCCGGCCATGGTCCGCGACGGGCTCTCGATGACCTACATGATCGGCGAGAAATACGTCACCCAGGCCAACTACAGCACGGCCGACGATCCCGGCTACGACCAGAGCGCCTACAGCGGCGTGGACGTGGACCTCAACCGCTGGGTCCTCAGCCCTCCCCGCGCCGACGTCGACGACGTCGACATGCGGTGTTTCGGCAGCGCCCACCCGCTGGGCTGCCACTTCGTCTTCTGCGACGGCTCGATCAAGCTCATCAGTTACCAGATCGACGGCGAAGTCCACCGCCGCCTGGGCCACCGCCAAGACGGCAAGCCGGTCGATCGCGGACAATTCTGAAACCTCACAGCTTGAGATAGCGGTGAGATGCCCCGTGGAAGATGTGCTCCATCTGGGGGAGGTGAGTTGGAAAATCTGCGACCTGTTGCCCAACTCAAGGAGGCGAATCACGAAAACCCGGAAGAACGGAAACCCGAAAAGAGCGAGCAGACGGTGACGGGCGAGCATCCACGATTTGCTCCCTTCTTACGGGCTTTCGCGTTTTCGTCCTTTCGTGCTTTCGTGATTACCCGATTTCGCCGGGAGTCGCTCCACCACTATATCGAGGTATTTTTGGCTCCCTTGCCTGCCGCTCGGCGGCGATCTTCTCCGCTTTGGCAGAAGACGGCGGTCAATTGCCCTTGCAGCCGGGTCACAGGGACTTATAATTCCGAATCTCCAGCGATCTCGCCCCCACGACTAATGGGGCAGAGTAGGTTAACCCTATGCCGATAGCTGGGGGGTTAGCAAGCAACCAAGCGGGTGTAGCTCAGTTGGTAGAGCACCACCTTGCCAAGGTGGCTGTCGTGGGTTCGAATCCCATCACCCGCTCTTTGCACCCGGACTCTTACACAACGGCTCATCGGCATGGCCCCCGGCCAATCCAAAGAACCCGACGAATCCCTCGCTCTGCCGCAAGACGACGACCACGCCGACGCCGAGGGCGAAGACGCCGCCGGG
>CAYTJV010000223.1:0-11355 GCA_964438165.1 uncultured Planctomycetaceae bacterium
GATGCAAGTATGTCGAAATGTGGGTAATACTGAGCGCTCTGCGTGGGAACGCACGATCCGGCCGCTCTGCGGCATGAGTGGCATCGTCGCTTCAACGGAACGCCACGGAGGGCGTTCCCTACAGGTTTATCCCGCCCCTTCAGGGCTATCGAACAGACTTCGGCCCACTTCCCCAGGGCGTTGCCCTGGGCTTTCATATTACGGCCTTTCAGGCCGACCCGCGCACCTGCGGTTTCCATTCTTCCGGGTCCTCCGCTACTTCATTACTTCACGCCAACAGATTCCCGCGGACTTTGCCGCCGCGCACAATGTCGATCGGGCGGTTGCCGGGGGCCATGAGCCGCTTGTGGAAATCGATGCCCAGCAGGTGATAGACCGTGGCGAACAGATCGGCCGGCTCGATGGGCTCGGAGTCGGGCTCGGCCGCCGTGGCGTTGGACGACCCGAAGATGCAGCCCGCCTTGAATCCCCCCCCTGCCAGCACCACGCTGAACACCTTCGGCCAATGGTCGCGGCCGGCGTCCTTGTTGATCTTCGGCGTGCGGCCGAACTCGCTGGAAAGCATGATGATCGTCTCTTTCAACAGCCCGGTGCGATCCAGGTCGCGCACCAGCGCGGCGAGCGCTTGGTCCAAGGGGGGCATCATCTGCCGGGTGGCGGGAACGATTTGCACGTGGAAGTCCCAACCGCCGTAGACGACCGACACCACGCGCACGCCGGCCGCGATCAGCCGCCGGGCCATCAGCAAACGCTGGCCGGCCTCGTTGCGCCCGTATTCGTCGCGGATATTGGCCGGCTCCGCATCGATGTTGAACGCCTCGCGGGCCTTTTGCGAGCTGATCAAGTTGTACGCGCGGCCGTAAAACGTGCCCATGGCCGCGATCGCGTCGGATTTCTTTTCCGCGGCCGCGAAATGCTCGTTCACGGCCTCCAGCGCGCTGCGCCGGCGCAAGAAGCGGGCCTCATCGACGCCGGACGGAAGGCTCAGGTCGAGGACCCTGAATCCGCCCGAGGCCGGGTCCGCCCCGAGGCCGAACGGCCCGAACGACGAGCTCATGTATCCCGGCCCGGCATACGGGTTCGGCTGGTTGGGAATGCACACGTACGGCGGCAGATTGGCCCGCGGCCCATACTCGTGGCTCACCACGCTCCCCAGGCTCGGATACTGGATCGCCGGGCTGGGTCGATAGCCCGTGAACATGTTGTGCGTGCCGCGCTCGTGAGCGGCTTCGCCGTGGGTCATCGAGCGGACCACGGTGATCTTGTCGGCAATCTGGGCCGTCTGCGGCATCGATTCGCAGAAGACCTCGCCCGGGATCTTCGTTTTCACCGTGCCGAACGATCCGCGGTACTCCAGCGGGGCGTAAGGCTTCGGGTCGAACGATTCCTGGTGGGCCATCCCGCCCGGCAGGAAGATGTGAATAATGCTCTTCGCCTTGGGAGCCGCGGCGGCCTTGTCTTCCGCCCGGACACCTTCCGATGCCAGCAGATCCGCCAAGCCGAATCCCAAGAAGCCGAGTGCCCCGACCGTCAAGAACTCGCGGCGGTCCGGGCGAAACAGCGTATTACCTGCGCAATTGCACGCGCTCATTGTTTAGGCTCCATGACTGGCCAAACTGCACAACCCCGGGGGCCCCGAAGCTCGGGGCGACGTCCTGGTAGGTACGATTTCGATTATCGCGAGCGTCCCAGTCGGTCCGGGATGCGTGAACGTCGGTCGGTAAACTGACTCGCTGGCTCTCGTGGAATGCTGTCTCTAGCGTGTGCTGGCGGAATTGTACGCGGCAACCCCTTTCGGGCAACATCCTGGGCTGCCTCCCATAATGGATTCGCAGATGCCCCACCCAGGCGGTAGGTGCCGTCCACCATGTCGCTCAGCAATCAACGGAGCCCAATCATCGCACGCGGCGAACGCCGGGGCGCGAGCGTTGGCAGTTTGGGCAATAAAAACTGGACCGCTGCGCCTGGACAATCCGGAGGATCTTCGACTTGCCGCACTGTCGGCAAAGTTCACCGGCACGCTGGTAAACGCGGTGCTGGTCCTGATACCGCCCCGCCTCGTCCTGGACAGTGCGGTACGTGCCATCGGCCAGCGTCGACCCTTGGTGCGCAAGGGCTTCCTGGAGGACTTCCCGCATCGCGGCGTGAATCCTTTGCCAATCGGCCGGCCGAATCCGGCTGCAAGGCACCGCCGGGTGCAGCCGGGCACGGTGCAGAATTTCCGAGGCGTACAGGTTCCCCACGCCTGCTAGGACTCTTTGGTCCAACAGCGCCACCTTGATCGCCCGGCGGCTCCTGCACAGCCGCTTGCGAAGCTCTTTGACCGTGATTTCCAGGGCATCGGGGCCGAGTTTCGCCGGCCCCAATCGGCAGGCGAAATCCTCAGGCGTCAGCAGTCGGACCACACCCAGCCCGCGAGAGTCCCAAAACATCAACTCGCCACCCGCCGCGCCCTCACAAAGCCGCGACCGCTGGTCGCGCCCTTGCGACAGCGCGAAGACCAAGCGCAAATGCTTCGTGTCCGGCGGCTGCTTGAGAAGCACCCGGTCATGCGCGGCTCAATTACGATCCGCTCGGCCGAGTCCAACTCGACCAGCACGCGCTTGCCTGAGCGGCCCACGGACACCACCGTCCGCCCGGCAATCCGACGGCGAAACTCAGCGACCGGTGGTTCGATGGTGATCGGGCGCAGCGGTGACGACGGAATCCGCATGTCGTTGATGCGCGAGCCAATAATCGAGGCAATTCCGCGCCGCATGGTTTCGACTTCAGGCAACTCGGGCATGTTCCATATTTTACCAGAATTTGTGGCGATAATTGCCCGTTGCGGGGGTTTGCCGTATGATGAAGCGGATTGCAGTCATGCACCATAGGGGGTTCGGCTATGGCTCATACGGCGTGCGCTGGCGGCGCGGTTGGGGCTCGTATCGCGGTTCTGTCGGTACTCGTGTTCGCCGTCGGCGGCGGGTTAGCGCACGCGGACGCGCCGGCAACCGACAAAGACGAGAAAGTCAACTACAACCGCCAGATCCGGCCGATCTTTGCCGATCGCTGCTTCGCTTGCCACGGTCCGGACGCGGCGAAACGGCAAGCCGATCTTCGACTCGACGTGGTCAGCGAGGCCGCAAAAGAAGTCCTCTCGCCCGGGGACTCCGCGGCCAGCAAAGTCGTGCAGCGGATCTCCAGCAAGGACGCCGACGAGCGTATGCCCCCGCCCGACTCGAAGAAGCCCCCGCTGACGCCGGAGCAAATCGGACTGATCCGGCGCTGGATCGCTCAAGGAGCCAAGTACGAGATGCACTGGGCGTACGTCCGGCCCATGCGGCCTTCGCTGCCCGAGGCCGGCGACCGGGAGTGGCCGATCAATACGGTGGATTGTTTCATCGCCCGGGGCCACGCGCGGCACGGGCTCAAGCCGGCAGCAGAAGCCGATCGGCGCACGCTGCTCCGCCGCCTGTCGTTCGATCTGATAGGCATTCCACCGACCCCCGCCGAAATCGCTGCCTTGGTAGCCGATACTTCTCCCAATGCCTACGAGAAGCAAGTCGACCGTCTGTTGGCCTCGCCGCATTACGGGGAGCGGATGGCGGTCTACTGGCTCGATGTGGTTCGCTACGGCGATACGGGCGGGTACCACAGCGACAATCATCGCGACGTCTGGCTGTTCCGCGACTGGACGATCGACGCCTTCAATAAGAATGTGCCGTTCGACCGCTTCACGATCGAGCAACTCGCCGGCGATCTGCTGCCCAACGCGAGCCGGGACCAGAAAATCGCTTCGGGATACAACCGCCTCCTCATGACCACGGAGGAAGGCGGGGCCCAGCCGAAAGAGTACACGGCCAAATTCGCCGCCGATCGAGTGCGGAACACGGCCTCCGCGTGGCTGGGGGTGACGATGGGTTGCGCGCAGTGCCACGACCACAAGTACGACCCCTTCACGACGCGCGATTTCTACAGCTTCGGCGCCTTTTTCGCCGACGTGAACGAGCTTGCAGTCGGCCGACAGATCCAGACTCCCATGTCCACCGCCGATCAGGCCGCTCGCCTCAAGCAACTCGATCAAGAGATCGCCAAGGTCCAGAACGCGCTGGGCGCGGGTCTCCCGACCCCGCCCACTGAGCGACCGAAGGTCTCCCCGAACGCTAAGGAGCCCAGCGGTCAGAGCGACCGGCGGGGTCAGGAGACCCGCGCCGAGCGCGAGGCCCAACTGAAGCGCGAGCGCGAGGCTTTCGAGAAGATCATCCCCACGACGCTCATCACGGAGGCCGTCCCGCCGCGCGTGGTCCGCATCCTGCCGCGGGGCAACTGGCTGGACGATTCGGGCGAGGTCGTTTCGCCGGCGATTCCTGCCTCTCTGGGAAAACTGGACACGGGCGACCGCCGTGCCAATCGCCTGGATTTGGCCCGTTGGTTCGTCTCCTCCGACCATCCGCTCGTGGCCCGGGTGTTCGTCAATCGCCTCTGGAAGCAGCTCTTCGGCCAGGGAATCGTCAAGACCCTGGACGACTGTGGCGCGCAGGGGGCCGCGCCCACCCATCCGGAGTTGCTCGACTGGCTCGCCGTGGAATTCCGCGAGAGCGGCTGGGACGTAAAGCGGCTGGTGCGGCTCATGGTTACTTCGCGCACGTACCGGCAATTGTCGGAAGGAAACAAAGAGAGTCGCCAGCGCGATCCGACGAATCTCTGGCTCGCGCGACAGAATCGCTTCCGGCTCGACGCGGAGTTCGTGCGCGACAACGCCCTGGCCGTCAGCGGCCTCTTGTCGCGGAAGATCGGCGGCCCGAGCGTGAAGCCCTATCAGCCGGCCGGGTACTGGTCGTTCTTGAACTTCCCCACGCGCGATTACGCAGCCGACGTGGATGAGAACCAATATCGCCGGGGATTGTACACTTACTGGCAGCGGACCTTCCTCCACCCGAGTCTCATGGCCTTCGACGCTTCCACGCGCGAGGAATGCGTGGCGGAGCGGGCCCGGTCGAACACGCCGATCCAGTCGCTGGTGCTGTTGAACGACCCCACCTACGTGGAAGCGGCCCGGGCGTTCGCCCAGCGCATGATCCATGAAGGCGGGGCCACAGTGCCCCAGCGGCTGAATTTTGCGTACGAAGCGGCCCTCGGCCGCCCACCGCAACCGGCGGAAGCCCGCCTATTGGCGGACCTCTACGAGAAGCATCGCAAGCACTACGCGTCGGACGAGAAGGCGGCCCGGGCCTTGCTGGAAGTCGGCCAATCGAAGCCGGCTGCCGGCATCCAGCCCGCGGAACTAGCCGCCTGCACCTCGGTCGCCCGAGTCATTTTGAATCTGCACGAGACGATTACGAGAAACTAACGTCCCTCCGGGACGAGGAAGACGGATGAATACTGCAGATTTCCCAGTCACAAAGCAAACCCGGCGGGCGTTCCTGGGCCGCACGGCGGGCGGGATTGGGGCCGCCGCGTTAGCGTCGATCATGAATCCCCACATCTCGGCCGCGGTTGCGGACGACGATCATAAAGCCGCGACCGCCGGTCGCGCCCCGGTGCATAGCCGCGGCGTGGTCAATCCCCTGCACTTCGCCCCAAAAGCCAAGCGGGTGATTTGGCTTTATCAGTCGGGCGGTCCGAGCCATCTGGAAACGTTCGACTCCAAGCCCAAGCTGGCCCAACTCCAGGGCACGCCCATGCCCGAGTCGTTCACCAAGGGCCGGCCGATCGCCCAACTCCAAGGCGCCAAACTCGTCTGCTTCGCACCGCAGTACAAGTTCCAGAAGTTCGGCTCCAGCGGCCAGGAGATCGGCGAGCTGTTTCCGCACATCGGCTCGATCGCCGACGACATTTGCATCATCCGCTCGATGAAGACCGAGGCCATCAACCACGATCCGGCCCACACCTTCATGAACACCGGCACGCTGATCTCCGGCCGGCCGGCGGCGGGCTCGTGGGTCCTTTACGGCCTGGGCTGCGAGTGCGACAACCTGCCCGGCTTCGTGGTGCTGGTCTCGACCGGCAAGGCCGGGCAGTCGCAGCCGATTTCGGCCCGGCAGTGGCACAGCGGGTTCCTGCCCAGCCGCTACCAGGGCGTGCGGTTCAATTCCCGCGGCGATGCCGTGTATTACCTGGGCAACCCGCCGGGCGTGGGCCCGCAACAGCAGAAAGACGTCGTTGAGGCGACCGCCGCTTTGAACCGCGTGCGCCAGGAGGCGGTCGACGACCCGGAGATCGCCACCCGCATCGCCCAGTACGAGCTGGCCTTCAAGATGCAGACGAGCGTGCCGGGCCTGATGGATCTCTCCCAGGAGCCGAAGCGGGTGCTGGAAATGTACGGCACCAACGGTACCGACGGTTCGTTCGCCGCCAATTGCCCCCTGGCCCGGCGAATGGCCGAGCGGGGCGTGCGGTTCATCCAGCTTTACCATCGCGATTGGGACATGCACGGCGCCCTGAAGCGCGACATGCCCGTGGTGGCCAAGGAAGTCGATCAGGCCTGCGCAGCCCTGATCAAAGACCTCAAACAGCGCGGGATGCTCGACGACACGCTGGTGCTCTGGGGCGGCGAGTTCGGCCGCACGCCCATGGCCCAAGGTGACGGTCGCGACCACCACATCATGGGCTTTTCGATGTGGCTGGCCGGCGGCGGCATCAAGCCCGGCATCACCTACGGCCAGACCGACGAGCTGGGCTATGAAGCGGTCAAGGACGTGGTCCACGTACACGATCTCCACGCCACCGTGCTCCACCTGCTGGGCGTCGATCACGAGCGGCTCACCTACCGCTTCCAAGGCCGCGATTTCCGTTTGACCGACGTGGCGGGGAAGCTGGTGACGGGCATCCTGACGTGAGGAGTGCGAGGGCGGCGGCCGGGGGTGCAAGATTGCAAATTGCAAATATGAAATATCAAATATCAAATATCAAATATAAGAGCTGGGACACCCGGCCAAAGTGTCTTGTGTGATGCTCAGACCGGGAACGCCGCAGCGTTTCCTTTTCTCTAGCCCAGGCGTTCACGCCTGGGGAGGGGGAGGCAGCAATGGCGGGCCAGCCCCTTCAAGGGGCTTGCCTTATTCGGTCAACCGTACAATTTTCCGACGGATTTCCACCCCCAAGCGATCTTGATCGGAGGGCTTCTCATGGCGACAAAGGCTTCTCGGTGTCCGGAGTGTGAAGAGGGTTTTGGCTTCCTGGGCCGCCGCCAGTTCTTGCGCACGGCGGCAGCAGGCGCAGCCAGCGCCGTAGCGGCCGGGGGACTGGCCGGCGCCGCGGCCTCGCTGGCCGCCCCGCAAAAGGTCCCGGAGACGGTGGTCAAGCTGCTCTACGACTCGCTTAGCGACAAGCAGCGCAAAGTGATCTGCTTCGACTGGCAGCACGTTGACCCGGAGCGGGGGCTGTTGCGAACGCGGATCTCGAACAATTGGCGGATCACGCCGCCGGCTGTGAAGAGCGACTTCTTCGCGCCCGATCAGCAGCGCATGATCCGCGACATCTTTGAAGGGATGATCCAGCCCGATTGGCACGCCAAGTTCGACAAGCAGACCAAGGACGATGCGGGCGGTTGGGGCCTGCGGCAGAGCATCGGCATTTTCGGCCGGCCGGGCCAAGACAAGTTCGAGTTCGTGCTCACCGGCCGCCACATGACGCTGCGTTGCGACGGCCAGTCGGCCGAGCACGTGGCCTTCGGTGGCCCGATCTTCTACGGCCACGCCGCCAGCGGCTTCAACGAGAAGCCCGATCACCCGGGCAATATCTTCTGGCCCCAGGCCCTGGCCGCCAACGACGTCTTCCGTATGCTCGACGGCAAGCAGCAAAAGGAGGCCCTGCTCGACAAAGCCCCGGAAGAGAGCCGTGTGGCCTTCCAGGGACCGGCGGGCCGCTTTCCCGGCCTCCCCGTCAAAGATCTGTCATCCGACCAGAAGGAACACCTCCAGAAGGTCCTCCAGAAACTCATCGAGCCCTACCGCCAGTCGGACCGGGACGAGGTGCTCGCGTGCCTCAAGAAGCAAGGCGGGCTGGACCACATCGCGCTGGCCTTCTATAAACAGGAGGACTTGGGCAACGACCGCATCTGGGACATCTGGCGACTGGAAGGCCCGGCCTTCGTATGGCATTTCCGCGGCGCGCCGCACGTCCACGTCTGGGTCAACGTGGCCGATGACCCCTCGGTGAAACTGAATGCTTAACATGAAGAAATCGCTCCGCCCAAAAACTTCCGAAGTCTCCAAGACTTCGGAAGTTTGCGGCTGCCCGCCGCGGTTATGGGATAGCCAATTAACATGAAAAAATCGCTCGGTGACGAAACGCTCGTCTACCCCACGCCCACGTGGGTCGTGGGGACGTACGACGTCGAGGGGAAGCCCAACCTGATGACGGCGGCCTGGGCGGGCATCTGCTGTTCCGATCCGCCCTGCATTGCCGTTTCGTTGCGCAAGGCCACCTACTCGTACGGCAACATCGTCCAGCGCAAGGCATTCACCATCAACGTCCCGTCCGAGGACCAGGTGAAGCTGACCGACTATCTCGGCCTGGTCACCGGCCGGAACTGCGACAAGTTCGCCACCGCCAAGCTCACCGCGGTCCGCAGCCAATTGGTCGACGCCCCCTACGTGGCCGAATTCTCGATGATTCTCGAGTGCCGGCTGCTACACCAGATCGAGATCGGCCTGCACACCCAGTTCATCGGCGAGATCCTGGACGTCAAGGCCGACGAGTCGGTGCTGGGCGACGACGGACTGCCGCGCGTCGAAAAGGTCCGGCCGATCGTCTTCGAGCCGTTCAACCACACCTACCACGGCATTGGCAGACTCCTCGGCGAGGCGTTCGCCTTGGGGAAGGACATTTGATCGCCATGGCGAAGCGAATCGTCGCGCTCCTCGTTGCCTTGCGAACGCTCGCACGGTCGCCTAGAATGAGTCCGGTCCCAGGCAACACACGATGCACCCGTGTGGAACGACGACGCTCAAGAAATCCTCGCGCGCGCGGGCGAACCTATGCTGACTAAGTTGACGATTCGCAACTTCAAGCGGTTTGACTTCGCCGTGGTGGAGTTAGGCAATCCGGTCGTCTTCATTGGTCCCAACAATTCCGGGAAGACAACGGCGTTGCAGGCCCTGTCGCTCTGGAGCACCGGCCTCAAGCGGTGGAACGAGAAACGGGCCGGTGAGAGGGCGCCCGAGAAGCGCCCCGGTGTTGCCCTCAACCGGCGTGATCTCATCGCGGTGCCAGTACCAGATGCCAATCTACTGTGGCGCGATTTGCACGTGCGGGACGTGCGCAGAGTAAACGGGAACACAGAGACCCGTAACATTCGCATCGACATCATTGTCGAAGGTGTCACGGAAGGGGAAGCGTGGACTTGCGGCCTGGAGTTCGACTATGCCAATGAAGAGTCGCTGTACTGCCGACCGTTGCGTCTTTCGGAGGAGAAGAACCCGGACCGAATGCTGATCCCCGTCCGAGCCGCGCAAGTGAATGTGGCCTACCTGCCCCCCATGTCCGGTTTGGCTGAGAATGAGACGCGACTCGACCCCGGCGCAATCAATGTTCGATTGGGGGAGGGCCGCACTGCCGAGGTCCTTCGGAACCTCTGCTACAAGATTTCGTCCGGCGACGAGGGCGCGGCCAAGTGGCGTCGAATCTGCCAGACCATCGACGAGTTGTTCCTCGTTCAGTTAGACGAACCGAGGTACATCGCCGAGCGCGGCGAAATCACCATGACCTATGTCAACCGCACGGGAACCCGACTGGACCTGGCGTCAGCGGGCCGGGGGTTACAGCAGACGCTCTTGCTGCTTGCGCACCTGACCGCCAACCCAAAGTCCGCCATTCTCATCGATGAACCCGACGCTCACTTGGAGATCCTCCGGCAACGCCAGATCTATGATCTGATGTCTCGATTTGCCGCCGAGCATGGTTCTCAGGTCATCGCTGCCAGCCATTCTGAGGTGGTGCTCAATGAAGCAGCCGGGCGCGACACGGTGATTGCGTTTCTCGGCAAGCCCCATCGAATCGACGACCGAGGACACCAACTCCTGAAATCTCTCAAGGAAATAGGCTACGACCATTTCTACCAGGCCGAGCAGACCGGTTGGGTTCTCTACCTCGAGGGTTCCACCGATCTTTCCATTCTGCGCGCTTTCGCAATGGCTCTCAGACACCGAGCGGAGAAAGCTTTGGAGCGGCCGTTTGTTCAGTACGTGGCGAATCAACCTCGGGCCGCACGCCGTCATTTCTACGGCCTTCGAGAGGCGAAAGCCGATCTTGTGGGGATCGCCATCTTCGACCGGCTTGACGAGCCATTGCAGAAAACGTCCGAGTTGGTGGAACTCTCGTGGGCAAGGCGAGAAATCGAGAACTACCTGTGCAAATGGGAAGTGCTCATCGAGTGGGCCAGGCGGTACGCACAGACAGAGGGTGGCGGTCCGCTCTTCGCCCCACAGTATGTCACTAGAATGGAGGAATCCATCGCCAAAGTCGAGTCCGCGATGCAGACTTTGGGCAAGGGCTCTCCGTGGTCAGCGGATACGAAGGTGACCGACGACTTCTTGAATCCCCTGTTCAGCGAGTTCTTCAAAGGGCTTGGCATCCCCAACCTGTTCCAGAAAACGGATTATCACGTTCTGGCAAGTCTTGTGAGGCCCGAGGACCTCGACGCTGAGGTAGCCACTGCGTTGGACAAGATCGTCGACGTGTGTAGCCAAGCGAAGCCGGTCAGCCACGCGAGCCGAGATGATCGTTCGTGATTGCGGTGTCGCAGCCTGCTTCCGCGGCTCGGTTGAGCAGCATGATGCCCGACCGCCGGCTCGATCCGTCTCCCGACGAGCCTCAACGGCCCGCGGCGCCTACGTCCGAATCGAACACCCGGACCTTCCTCCAGTTGCCCTTGTTGCGGGCGATGAACTCCTGGTGGGCCGGGGCCGCTTGGTACGCGTCGTGGGTGGGTCGATCACTGAAGACCACGTGCAGGGCCACGTCGTAGTCGCGGTCGCTCACCGGGCGGTCGATGTCGGAGAGCGTGCCGGCCGCGTAGAACACCACCCCCGGATGGTCGGACAGGTACCTGTGGCAATCGTTGACCAGGGCCTCGATGGCTGACTGGCTCGCGTCGTTGAGCGAAAAAAAGACGTTGTGCGCTAGCATGGCGGATGGTTCCTTGGTCTGTATGGAAAGTCACCGGCGCGTTGCCCATTGGTCGTCCGAGGTCGGGAACAGGGGGGTGTACTTTATCCCTTGGCGCGGCTCCTGCATCCAGTCGGCGACCGTGTCGCGCCAGCGGGCGTAGTGGGCGGTCTGCTTGTGGGCCACCGCCCCGGCCTCGGCCCGGTAGACCTCGTAGAGCAAGAAGCGGTCCTGGTCGTCGGCCGTGTGGAGCGACACGAACCG
>CAYTJV010000224.1:0-11311 GCA_964438165.1 uncultured Planctomycetaceae bacterium
CCGTAAACGCCTGTGCCATCTTCGAGCTTTGCCAAGCGTGCGGGAGCCCAGGGTTGAGGGGGGCATGGCACGCCAGACAAGTCTCCGAGCCCACGTAGCCCGGTGCGGCCTTGGGGTCAATCTTCGCGCCGAGTTGGTCCCGTGTCGGCAGCAGTTGCGCCCCCGTCCCGCTGCCGGCCGCAGGCTGCGGGAGGTAGGCCAGCGATGGGCTTGCGCCCGTGAAGCTCATCATCAGATAGGCCAGAGCTCGGGCCTCTTTTTCCGTGAACTTGAAGTCCGGCATCTTCGAGCCCGGAACCGCCTTCTCGGGGTTGAGGAAGTGGTCCACGTGCCACTCGAACTCGTGCTTGGCGGCTTCCGCGGTAAGGTCCGGCCCCTGCGTACCGGCCACGCTGCGGAGGGCGCCGCCGGCGCCGCGCAGGACGTGACACGCCAGGCACCCCTTCTCGCTCACGAGTTTTCGCGAAAGGTTATAGACGGGCATTCCCGGGAGCTCCGGCTCGGAGTGGCACAGCGCGCAGGCGACCTGGAGCATCTCGCCCCGGCGCATCGGCGCGGGCCGCCCCGGCTCCTCGCCGTGGGCCTCGCGGGCTTCCGTGGCGCGCCCCTGACCCCCATGGCAAATCGTACACCCAAAGCGGTCTACGGGATGGTGCTCCAGGATCGTGCCGGGATGGCTCGTTAAAGGCTGCGGCGCATCTTTCATCGCCGGGTTATCCGCTCCGACGTGGCAGGTCGGGCAGCGATCGACCCGGCCCAGCCCGGGCAGGTAGGCTTGGTAGTAGCGGATCTCGAAGGATTCCGCGGCGCGGCGCGTGCGCGCGTCCTTAGCCTCCTCGATCAGTGCCGCGCGGTACTCGTGCTGGTAGCCGCGCCACGGCGCCAGAGCGATTTCGCAAAACGCGGCGGCCCCGAACATCAGCGCCGCTACCAGACTGGAAATCAAAAGGAGGATCTCCCACCGGCTGTCTTCTTGGGCCGGCCCCACGCGGCGGGTGGAGGGATCGATCGTTGCGCTCACGGGGTCAGCCTCACTGCTGGTGATGAACCTCGGGCCATTGGCTTTGACTCCAGTAAAACTTCCAGTTGGGTCCCCGGTGGACCGGGGCGAAGTAGGTCAAGACGCGGAAGCTCACCAGGAACGTCGTGAACAGACCGATCGCCGCCAGCCGGGTTGAGCGGGTGCGGGCCAGGACCAAGAGCGACCACGCGGCAAATGCGGCGACGAAGAGCGTTCCCGGATTGACGAACGTGATGATGATCTGGGGCACGCCGGGAAACCATTCCCGCAGCCAGCCGAACTGGACCGTGAAGGCGAGACTCAACGGCACCAGCAGGGCGGCAAAGAGGAGAGAATAAACGGCCAGCCGCCGACCGCGGCGGCCGGAGAACCAAACTCCCACCTCTTCCTTCTCACGATCCAGAAACGGGATCAGCCCGAGGCCCAGCATCACGATGACGGGGATACCCATCCCTCCCATGAAGGCCGAGTACGACACGACCTCCTGGAGCCCCAGAAAGTACCACGGCGCCTTCGCAGGGTTCTCCGGGACCTCCGGGTTGGCGAGTTCCTTCAGCGGGGCCTGTGCCAACAGGCTGATCGCGATCATCAGTGCGGTCGCGATCGTCGCCACCGCCAATTCTGCGTAAAACAGGCGGGGCCACGAGGGAACCGTGTTCTCCAGCTCGCGATCCACCGAGGGAGTGCTGCCGCGCACCAGGGCCATCAGCCCGTACGTCTTCACGCCGATGGCGGAGCTCGACTCCGGCGTCAAATCTGCGGACCGCGGGCGGGCAAGGCCGCCGTCCTTACGGATCCTCCAAAAGTGGACTCCCATCAGCACCCCCACCGCAATCGGCAGCACCGCGATGTGGAGGACGTAAAAGCGAATGAGCGCCTCCTGGCCGACGGTATGGGAGCCCAGCAGAAGCTGTTTCTGGAAGCCGCCGACGTCGAAAACCCCGGTCATCCCCAACGCATCGGTAATCTCACGAGGCGACTGCGCGATGTTCGAGCCGACGGTGATCGCCCAGTAGGCAAGCTGGTCCCACGGCAAGAGGTACCCGGTGAAACTCAGGGCCAGGGTCAGTGCTAGCAGCCCCAGGCCGACCAGCCAGTTGAACTCTCGCGGGGGCTTGTAGGCCGAGGTGTAAAACGCGCGCGCCATGTGCAGGAAGACCATCACCACCATCGCGTGCGCCGCCCAACGATGGAGGTTCCGCATGATGCGGCCGGTGGGCACGACGTAGTGGATGTCAAGGATGCTGTCATACGCATCCGCCACCGAGGGCTTGTAATAGACCATCAGGAGGATGCCGGTCGCGGTGAGAACGACGAACAGGGCGGCCGTGATGACTCCCAGCCCAAGCGTGGCCGTCGGTTTGAGTACGTCCCGATGCACGCGCGTCGGGTGAATGTGGAGGAAGAGGTTCCCGAAAACTGCCTGGGAGCGGGCGCGCAACGAGGTGGGCGCGCCGTGACGAACGATCGCTTGCCAGAAGTTCTTGGGAAGCTCGCGGAGGTTCCCCAGCAACACCGACAGCGGGGCACTTCCGAGTTCGGGTTCGCCCAACGGATGGTCCTCGATTTCAGGTTTCATAGCGGGATTTCAGACCTTATAGCGGCTTCCTAGCGGCACCCTCGCGTCGGCGTCGACCAGCAGGTCTCCCGAAGCATGAAGGCTAATCTCAAGCCACGGCAGCGGTCCCGGCGAAGGTCCCGATTGGACCTCTCCCTGGGCGTCGAACTCCGATCCGTGACAGGGACAAATAAAACGGTCCTCGCCGCGGTCGACGATGCACCCGAGGTGCGGGCAAACCGCGGAGATCGCGTAGAATCCCTCCTGATCCCGGAAAATCCAGACGTTACGTCCGGCAATACGGGTGGCGCTACCTAGGGAATAGCGATCCGGCCGGCCGATGCGAAAACGCGGGTTGGCTTCCGGGTAGACGGAAGGGATGGGCAGCCTCAAGGCGCCGACCACGGCCGCAGTCCACGCGCCGAGGCAAGAGCCGACCGCCGCCAGCGAGAGAAACTTGCGTCGCTCGACGGGCTTTTCGAACCGGTTCGACTGAGACAGAGAGGGTGTCGTCATGCGTTCGCCTCCACGTCAGTGCCGTGCAGCGGAGCCCCGTTCACGCGCTGGCCGATCAAGACTTCTTTGAAGGTGGCCCGCTCCATCGTGATTGCTCCTTCCGGGCATCGCTCGGCGCATAACGCGCACCGGATGCACTGCGTTTCGTCCTTGACAATCGCTGCCCACTGCGAGCGGTCCTCGCCGCCCAACCGATTCGCCACCGCCTGCTGCAGCTCTTCGCCGCCGTCAAGCCGCTCGAGCGAAACCAATCGCAGGCACATTTCCGGACACACGTCCGCGCACCCGCCGCAAAGGATGCACTTGTCGGAATCGAAGATCGTGTTCACTCCACAGTCCAGGCAACGGCTGCTCTCACGAGCGGCCAGGGGCTCGTCGTAGCCGATCTCCACGCTCGTTTTCTGGCTCCTCTTCCGTTCCTCCGAGCCCAAGCTGGGAATTGGCGTGCGGCGGAGTTTTTCGTAGTCCCGTTCGCGACGGAAATCGGGCAAGTGGATATGCACCAAATCGACTTGCTCGACCAGTTTTTCGCCTCGGAGGTACTCGTACACGCTGCGGGCCACTTTCTTGCCGCTGGCCACCGCGTCGATCAGCAACCGCGGGCCGTAGGCAATGTCGCCGGCCAGGAAAACGTCCTTGGCCGATGTCTGCATCGTGTCCGGATCGCACTTGATCAGCCCGCGGTCGTCCCGCTCGATGTCCCCCTCGGTGTCGGCAAACGAAAGATCGGGGCGCTGTCCGATTCCCCAAATGACCGTGTCCACGCGGATCGTGCTCAGGCCCAGGTCGTCAAACTCGGGCGCAAAGCGGCCTTGCTCGTCGAAGACGCGCGTGCATTTCTGAAACACGAGCCCCCGGACGTGGCCGTCGGCGTTCAACAGGATCTCGCGCGGCCCGACGCCATGGTGACGAACGATTCCCTCCTCGTCCCCCTCAAGGATTTCCGCATCGTCGGCCGGCAATTCGTCGAGGGTCTCCAGGCTGCACAAATGGACCGAGCGGACCTCCGGCCGGCGAATTGCCGTGCGCGAGATGTCTACGCCCGTCTGGCGGATGGCCGTCCGAGCGATGTCGAACGCCACGTTGCCGCCGCCGATGACCGCCACGTCGCCTTTCACGTCGACTTCGCGGCCCAAGGCCACGTCGCGCAAGAACTCGACGCCGCCCAAGATCCCCGTTCCGTCCGCTCCCGGAATCCGCAGCGAGCGGGACTGTTTCAAGCCCACGGCGATGATCGTGGCCCGGTGCCGCGCGCGAATTTCCGCCAGCGAGATGTCTTGGCCGACCTTGGTATTGCAGACGAATTCCACCCCCAGGGCCTGAATGAATTCGACCTCGGCCTTGATCACTACCCGCGGCAGTCGATATTCGGGGATTCCCACCGCCAGCATGCCCGCCGGCAGCGGTTCCATTTCGTAGACCGTCGGCCGAAATCCCAAGAGGGCCAAATCGTGCGCCGCCGCCAATCCCGCGGGGCCGGAGCCGATAATGGCCACTTTTTCGCCATCCGCATTGCAGGGCAACGTCTGGGCCGACAGGAACTGCGCGAACCCGCTGAATTCACCGCTGCGCACCGTGTCCCGACGCTGCGCGAGCTGGATAATCCGCTGGACAAGGCTCCGCGGGGAACAAGAGCGCTCATCGGCATGGCCGCCGAAGCGGTCGGTGACGAAACGTTTCAACGCGCGGATCGAAATCGCCTCGTCGATTTCCCTGCGGCGGCAAGCTGCCTCGCAACGCGCCCCGCACACGCGCCCGCAGATCGAAGCCAGTGGGTTCGGCCCGCGGGCAATCAGGTACGCATCTTCCAGTCGCCCCTCGGCAATCGCCCGAACATAGCTGCGCGCATCGGTGTGTACGGGACAGGCGTCCTGACATCGGATCTGCTTTTCCCAGTACACTGGAGATGGGATTTCGACTCGATAGCGCCGCATAGCCGTCTTAGCCATATCATGCACAAACAGACCATCAACTCGTCATCAGGGCGTACAGTCCAAACTCGTCGCCGACACGGGCAACGGCGCCGTGATTCTCGTTCATCGAAAATCCCCCTCTGCCAGGTAAATCACCTTGGGGTGGGTCCCCAGGTCTTCCTGGAGCCGGAAGGCACGTCGGCTCTGGGCAAGTTTCGAGACGGTGCTGGTGGGGTCGTCCAAGTCACCAAAGTACCGGGCCTCCGAAGGGCACGTCTGGCAGCAGGCCGGCAGTCGCACGACCTCTTCGTCGCGGATCGGACGGTTCTCCTTTCGGGCCTGTTCCTTGACGTTCCGGAGTTTGTGAATGCAGAACGTACACTTCTCCACGACGCCCTTGGTGCGGACCGAGACCTCCGGATTCATCTGCCTTTTCATGACTTCCGGCCATGAGGGCTCGTACCAGTTGAAGAACCGCCTCGTGTAGGGACACGCCACGGTGCAGTACCGACAGCCGATGCACCGGTTGTAGATCTGCGCGACGATCCCTTCCGGGTTTTTGTACGTGGCATGGACGGGGCAGACCTTAACGCACGGCGGATTGTCGCAGTGCATGCAGGGCATGGGGATATACCGCACGGAGACGTGCGGGTGCTCGCCTTCCACCAAAGACATCACTTGGCTGCAGAAAATCGCCCGCCCCTTGAGCGCCTCCGACGGCTCGGCAAAGGCCACGTTGTACTCGGCGCTGCACGCCACCGTGCAAGCCTGGCAGGCTGTGCACCGGTCCAGATCGATCACCATTCCCCATCGACTCATGCGCGAACCCCGTAAATCTTGACCCTGGTGGCGGAGCGGGAAACCGCGCCGCAAAGCCGGTCATACACGGCGCCGACGAGGTCGTTCGGATTCACCCCGCGGTGATCCGTCCACCGGCCCCCAGCCACGTGCCCGTACTCAAAAGGCATGTTCACCACGCCGGGCATAGCCCCCTCGAAGAGCCTTGCCTTCACCGCGATCTTGCCGGTTGCCGATTCCAGCCAGATCATCTCGCCGTCCTGTACCCCCAACTTGCGGGCCGTCTCCGGGTGGATCTCCGCCCACGGGCCCCAGAACTCGTTGAGCTGCACGCCGTAGGATTCCTGGAGCCAGGGTTGGTTGGTGCTCCCCCGGTCCGCGTGCGTCATAGTCTTGTACACATTGAGAACCAGGGGAAACGCTTCGCCGTCGGCCGCCGATTTCGGGCTCTCGTAATGCGGCATGAAGACCGCCTCGCCGCGGGCCTCGATCTTTAACGCCGCTCGAAGGTCTTCCACGCTGATCCGTTCGGCGGCGGCGACCGCGGCAAGCCGCTCGCGCATCAGGCTGCTGACGAACTCGAACTTGCCCGACGGCGTCTGGTACGTCTTCGGCCCGTCGCCTTTCTTGGAAAGGCCGCCCGACCACACGCCGTCCTCCGAGAGTTTTTTCCAAAACGCTGCGGAACTCTGCGAGGCGGCCTTGGCCACGCCGTCCAGCGTCGATCGGATCGCCTTCTCGTAATTGGTCCAGGGGAAAGCGGCGCTCATGGGTTCGCCCATCTTCTGGGCGATCTGGATCAGCACGTCGCCGGTGTTTCGCGTGTTGTACAGCGGCTCGACCACCGGTTGACGGAGCGTGACGATCGGGACCCCCGCGCCGGCGGCCGGAACGCTCACTTGCAGGCGTTCCAGGTAGGTGTGATCGGGCAGAACGAGATCCGCCATGGCGGTCGTATCGTCCATAAGCGGCGAGAAGCTGACCACGAAGGGAACCTTCGCCAGCGCCTCGCGGGACGCCTGCGGGTTGGGGTTCGAGAAGAGGGGAGTCGCGGCGGACCCCAGGACGGCGCCGACTTTTTAGGGATCCTCGGTCCGGATGGCTTCCAAGAATGCGGAAGGGACGCTTTCGGCCAGAGGGAACCGGGACGTCCCGGCGCCGTCCAGCCGGGGCTTCAACAGCCCGCGCGACGCAATCTCGTCCGGATTGACCGCCGGCCACGCGGTAAACGACGGATACTCCTGCACGCTCACCCCGCCGGGCGCGTCGATATTGCCCACCAGCGCGTTGAGGCAGTGGATCGCCATGAGGTTGTACAGGCCGTTGCTGTGTTTTCCTGCGCCGCCTCCAGCCACCGCGAAGGAGGGGCGTTTCTCGGCGAATTCCTGCCCCAGACGCTCGATCGTCGCCTCCGGAATGCCCGTTTCCGCGGCGATCACGCCCAGCGATACTCCGTCGAGCACGCTCTTTTTCCAGGCCTCGAACCCGATCGTGTGTTCTTCGAGGAATCGCTTGTCGTGAAGTCCTTTGCGCACGATGACCGAGGCCATGCCCAGGGCCAGGGCGCCGTCCGTGCCCGGGCGAATGGGAATCCACTCGTCGGATTTGGAAGCCGTGACCGAAAGGCGAGGGTCCACGGTGACGATCTTCCCGCGATTTCCGGGGCGACCCCTCCGCATCTGTGCGACCATCCGCTGGAGGAAGACGGTCGGCTGGAAGGATTCAATCAGGCTGGCGCCGAACGAGATCACGTAGTTGGCATGCTCCCAGTCGTAGGCCAGGTCGTTTCGGACACCCTGCGTGAGGTAATGGGCGAGCCTGCGTTGGGCCGATCCGGTGGGTTCGCCGTCGATGTCGTTGGGAGTGCCATAGCTGCGGGCGAACCGGCTCAAGAGGTCGCGTGTCTGCCCGCGGTCGTGCCCCCCCACAATCGCGACCGTCTGTGGCCCCTCGGCCTGCCGGATCTGCGCCAGCCGCCGGGCGACTTCGGCGATGGCTTCTTCCCACGAGATGCTTTGCCACTTTCCGGCGCCCCGCTCGCCTGCCCGCTTCATGGGCCCCTGAAGGCGGTCGGGATCGTAGAGCACCTGCAGCCCGGCCTGGCCCTTCGGACAAAGCCGGCCGTGGTTGATCGGGTGGAGCGGATTTCCCTCGATCTTGATGGCGTTGCCGGCGATCGTTTTCACGCGGATACCGCAGCCGGCACGACACTGAAGGCAGGCGCTGTTGACCCAGCGGATGGGTCCGGTCGGCCGTTTGCCGGTCCCGGCTCGCCCCAGGAGCTGGGTGACGAAAACCGGCCGGCAGCCCGAACAGGCTCCCGCCGCCCCGGCCGCTAACCCCAGACCGACAAACTCCCTGCGACTGAGCTTCATCTGGCGATTCCTGGACTATTTGTGGCACGCCGCACAATCGTTGCTGGCCCCGGAAGCTTCATGGCACGCCATGCAGTCCTCCATGCTGAGCTCCACCTGCAGCGAGAGGGGCCGCTCGGCCGCCTCGACCGGGCCATGACACTCCTGGCATCTTACCTGTCCCAGCTCGACGTGCCGCGCGTGCGAGAAAACGATGTCACCCGGCAGGTAATCGTAGACCTGCGTCCAGCGAATCGCGGCCTCCTGCTTGATGAACCCCGCGAGCTTGGTCTCTTCCGGGCCGCTTCCCAGGGGCGGCACATGGCATGCGGCACAGATCTTGGTGTTCGGAATCGACGCCTGCGCGGATTCGGCGGCCCCGTTGTGACAGCCCATGCAAGGTCTCCGGTCCGTCGTCTCCCCCTCACGTTCGACGATGGCCCGATGGCACTGGCCGCAGCGGGCGAGCCGAGCCAGATCGATGGCATTCTCATCAAAGTCTCGATGGCAAGCGTTGCAGCCGCGCTTGCCGACGTCCGCAACGGCTTCTTTGTCGCCAATGTCCCTGATCGCCATTTCTTCGTGCATGGCGATCATCTCGCGGCGGTGACGCCCGTCGCGATAGTAGTCCAAGTGCGCCTTGTGGCTGAACTCGATCGGCTGCGGCGGAGGCGGAGGAGGGGGGGTGGAGCGGACCAGAAACGCCAAGCCGCCAACGGACACGAGGAAAGTGGAGAAAGCCCACCGGAGCATTGGTTTTCAACCCGCCTGGGAGACGCCTGAAGAATAGTTTAGTTAAACGGTAAGCAACAGGCCACTGTAGGCGCCTTGCAGTTAACTCTAAGATACGAGACGCTCTTGCCGATTGCAAGTAGTTATTGACGCCAGTGACCCACCAACGGAAACGTTACTATGGCGATAATGTATCTTGCGCGCGGCCCGGAACGGCACGACTTCGTGATCGGGGCACGAGCTGGTAATCCGCGAAGCATTCCGCCTGAAAGCGGCACTACGAGCTAACTGCGAATAGGCATGCTTCGGATGTAGACCAGCAACAGGACGATCACCAAACCAATCGGCACCAGGCAGGCGGCCAGCCAGATCCGGCGGAAGTCGTACTGCTCGCGGGCCTTGTTCGTACTGGCCAGCACTTCCTCGATGACTTTCCGGCCTTCGGCGAGGACCTTCTCCACGGGCTCCGCCTCGAAGCCGTGGATTTGCACGCGGGCGTTGGTCAGGGCGTCGGTGGCCTTTCGCAGGTAAATCCGGGGCTCCATGCTCGGGTCGCTTTCGGGGCCGGGGATGAGCATTCCGAGGCGTTCCACGTCCGCGAGCCTTTCGTCGACGTGGGCAATCTGCCACTTGAGCTCCTCCAAGCCCATCCGCAGGGTTTGAGCGGTCGCGCCGCCGGAGATGATCCCCTTCATGTTGACGCGGGCCAGGGCGGGGTTCTTCTTTTTCGCCTCCTCTTGACCGTGGCACCGGGCGCAGACCGACCCGGCGGTCATGCCCAGCATTTCGTCGCTGGGCATGCCGATCTTGTGGGCGTTGTGGCAGGTGGCGCAACCCGGCAAGCCCACGTCCTCAAAGGCGTGTCTCATCCGCGTGTTGGCGAACAGCGCGGCGTTCTTGCCGTGGCAGGTGCCGCAGGCGTTGGCCACCGAGCCGATTTGCGGCGGCAACGCGCCGTGGTTGCCGTGGCAGCGGTTGCAGGTGGGAGCGCTCAGGTCGCCTTTCTCCAAGAGCGTCTTGCCGTGGACGCTCTCGCGCCATTCCTCGTACTGCGCGTGGCCGATCGGACGGCCGTGGTACTCGCGCCCGGCCATGAGTTTCTCGTCCGAGTGGCACTTGGCGCAGGTCTTGGCCACATTCGTCACGTAGACCGGCGAGTTGAGGTCGGCGACCCGGCGGACCCCGTGAACGCCGGTTTCGTGTCCCGTGCCGTGCGGCATTCCGTGACAGGAGACGCAGGTCGCCACGGCGGTATCCTTGGCCTCTTTGACGCGCAGGCCGTGCCCGCTCGTCCAGTACTCGCGCAACTGGTCGACGCGCGCGGTGGGATTGTACGGCCTCATGAACTCAATGTTCGCATGGCAATTGCCGCAGAGTTCCACGGTTCGGGCCGGTTCGGGCGGTTTGCTGAAGTCCTTCATATTATCCTTGTCGCGAGATCGCAGGCTCTTGAAGCCGTCTTCCTCGGCGTGGGCCTCGTTGACCTTTTCTGTGGCCGGGTTGCCCCCGTGGCAGTCGGCGCAGCGCAGTCCCCGCTGCCAATGGATGTCCACGGCGAAATCCTTGTCGGTGACGAAGAGCCGCAACTGGTCGCCTTCCCAAACATCTTTGTTCCCGTGGCAGAGGAGGCAATTGTTTTGCTTGGGTTCCGTCGCTTTCTCGGCGGGTTTTCCCGGGGCCTTGGCCGCGGGCGCTTCCGGGGCTTTAGACGTGGGCGTTGCCGGGGCCTTAGACGTGGGCGGCTCGGCCGCAATTGCCGGGACGGCAACCAACATGCTCGCCAGCAAGAAAACCCCTAAGAACCGGAACAGGCGATTCACCGCAAACCCGAGCGCCCAGAACGCGGCTGCCGCCAGACCGCTGCCGAAGACCGCCAGACCGAGAACGCCGCTGACTTGGGCGGGGTCCTGCATCTGGGATTCGAACCACGCCCCCATTCCCACCAGCGTCTGGAACAGGAAGGCGAACGCGGCCCATGTCGTCAGAAAATTCAAGATCCGCCGGGGGCGTTCGCGATCGGCGCCCCAATCCACAAACGGCACCAGCAGCACGATCAACCCGCACAAGCTAAAGAACAGCACGGCCAGCGTGGCCCCGTCGATCCCGAAGATCTTGCCGGGCAGTTGATCGAGGGTCACGAACATGAACAGGAAATACCACTCGGGCTTGGTCCCGGCGGGCGTCTCGGCGAAGGGGTTGGTGAGTTTCTCCCCCAACTCCCAGGGGAACAGGGCAGCCAGCGCCGCCAGCAGTCCGAGGGCCAAATACCAGCCGACCATATCGCGCAGCAGGAAATGCGGGACAAAGGGCATGCTGGGCACTTGGTCCGCGCCGCCGCGGCGAGCCGCCTCGCGCTGGGGAATACTCATCCCGTGCTTCTGCACCAGCGAATAGAGCTTCGCCGCGTTCGTCGGATGCA
>CAYTJV010000225.1:0-11282 GCA_964438165.1 uncultured Planctomycetaceae bacterium
GACAGGGGGGCTTGGGGATTCGGGCTTGGGGGCGGTGGGTGTCCTGGTACTCGTCGACCAAGACGCCGTCGAATCGGCTGCGAATCGCCCGGCCGGCCTCGGCGTGGTCCAAGAGGTCGCACCACTTGCGCAGCAGGTCGTCGAAATCGAACAGGTTCCGTTCGGCCTTCCGCTGGCCGTATGCCTGGAAGAGCTTTTGCAGCGGTTCGGCGTAGGACTCGTACTGGGAGAACTGCGAGGCGAGGACCTCTTCGAGCGGCCGTTCGGCGTTGACGGAGTAGCTGTGGACGGCCAGACACGCGCGTTTCTTGGGGAACTGTTTGTCGCCCTTGCCCAGATCGAGGTCCCGGCAAACCGCGCCCATCAGGTCTTCGGCGTCGTCCTGGTCGAGGACGGTGAAGCGCGGGTTGATGCCGATCGCCTTTCCGCCCAGGCGCAAGAGCCTCATGCCGGTCCCGTGGAACGTGCCGCCCCAGACCTGGCGGCCGACGTCGGCTTGCCGGAGCACGTCCTCGACGCGGCGGACCATCTCGCCGGCGGCGCGGCGGGTGAAGGTCAAGAGCAGGATGCGGTGTGGCGGGACGCCTTGCGAGATCAACCACGCCACGCGGCGCACCAGCGCGGTCGTCTTGCCCGTCCCGGCGCCGGCGATGATCAAGAGCGGATCGTGCCCGTGGCAGGCGGCTTCGCGCTGCTGGTGGTTCAGCCGTGCCAACACGTCGTCGGCGTCATCTTTCGGCGGGGTCGTTCCCTCGATTCCGTCGTGAGGGTCCCTTTCGGCGGGAAGGTGCGGCTGGTCGATCCGCTCGTGCGCGTCCGCCGTCGCCGTTGGCTCCGGGCTAAACGATGTTGACGCATCGCCACGCCCATCGAAGACTCTGGGCGTGCCACGCGCCGCCGGTTTTCGACCTGGCCGTTTTTCTGGCGCTGCGGGATCGACCGTCGGCGCCGGCTCTCTTCCGCTTCCCTTTCGCCGCCCTATCCCAAAAACTTCCGAAGTCTCCAAGACTTCGGAAGTTTGCGGCACGACCGGTTCCGGCTGATAGCACTCCCGCGCCCGAAGCAGCGTGGCGCGGGCGCCGTCGTCCAGCTCAAACGAGAGCTGGTCGCCAGAGCGAGGAATGGCTTCGACCAATTGGCGCATGTAGGCCAGTCCGCGGGCGGCCTCGGGCAAGTCGAGCACTTCGGGCGGGGCCTCCAGCAGCGGTCGCGGCAGGCACACGACACATTTCGAGCGGGCCCGGGTGACGGCCACGTTCAGACGGTTCAGCCCGTAGATGAACTCCGCCTCTTCCATGGCGAACTCGGGGTCCGACACGCCATAGCTGACGATCACCGCGTCGGCTTCCTGCCCCTGCACTTTGTCGACCGTCTCCACCAGCGGCGGCGACTGCCACATCCGCTCGCGCCGCAATTCGCGTCGAATGGCGCGGATTTGGGCTCGATGGGGGCTGACCACGAACACCCCGTCGCGGAAAAAGGCCGCGTCGTCCGCAAACAGCTTGCCTCCCTCTTGCCGCAGCGTGGTGCGAAGCGCCGCGGCCAGCTTGGCCACAAGCTGCGCCTCCAGCGGGTTCTCCCTCGCCGCCCAGACGCCGTCCAGCACAACGAACACCAGCGGGAACTGCGGATCGAGGCACGCTTCGACCAGCGCGTCCAGGCAGCGTTCGGGCACGAGGTCCAACCGCCGATGGGCGATGTCGCGGTGGAAAGGGCGATAGTTGGGCCCGTAGAGCAATCCGCCGGCGAAGCTAGTGAGCACGTCGTTCATGCGGAAGTTCTCGGTGAGCTGACGCACGATGCCGCGTGGAGTAGTGGGAAGTTCGGCGGGGTCAGGGGACCCGTGCCCAGCAGCGGTCTTCGAGGTGTGAGGAGACCTGCGGTCGGCGGTTTCGGCGGGGTCGGGAGACCCGCGCCGAGCGCGACGCCCTGCGACGGCTTCGAAGATCGAGCGATGGAGCACCGGCTCCTCGGGCGGGGCTTCGGGGTACGCGCCGACCACGATGGGCGGAAGCTGGAGGTGGTCGCCGGCCAGCACCAGCCGTCCTTGCCGCCCCACCAGGCCGATCGGCACGGCCGCCTCGGGCACGCGGACCTGCGAGGCCTCGTCGATCACCACCAGGTCAAACGGCGGCGTTTCGCCGTACTGCTTCAAACTGGAATAGACCGTGGCCCCGACGATCGCTTGCGGGTGCTCGGCCAACCACGGGGCCAGGTTGTTCTCGGCGACCACCTCGACCGGGCCCGGGTCCGCGCCCTGCCAGTCCTTCGCCTTGCCGATCGCGGCCGGATGGTGCGGCCGACAGGAGTCGCGAAGGGCCGCTATCTTGCGAAGCAGGTTCTCAATGGCGGCGTGCGTGAACGCGGTGACCAGCACACGGAACGGCCGTCCCGCCCGCGCGTACGCGCCGGCCAGGGTCAGGATGGCGGCCGCCAGGAAATGCGTCTTGCCGGTGCCGGGCGGCCCCCACACGGGCATGACCCGCCGCTGGCAGACCTGGCGAAACGCCTCGGCCTGGCTCTGCGTCAAGCGGAACGCCTCCTCCTCCTCGTCGACCAGCCGCACGACGTCCTCGGGCAGCCCCAGCGGCTCGCTCGCGCCGGCCGGATCGCGCAGCAATCGCAAAAACAAGCCGTGGGCCTCGGCGTTGCCCGTGCGAAGGAACTCGACCACGCGGTCGGTCGTGAAATCGGTGAACCGCGGATGGAGCAGCAGTCGCTGGCCTGGCTGCGGGCCGTCGCCGTCGAAGGGGCGATGGTACTGGACCGTCACCGCCGACGGCGTGCCCAGCGCGTCACGCTCGACGTGCGCGACGCCGACCAGAGCCAAGTCGGTCTGCTTGTGGCCTTGCCAGAGGTGGGCGCGGCAGGCGTAGTCGCGGTACTCGAGTTGGGCCCGGCGCCCGGACTCGCTGTCGGTCACCAGCAGCCATTCGGGAAAGCCGCCCGGCTGGATTTCCATCGCCCCGCCCACGACCGCAAACCGGTCCGCCGCCTGCGCCTCCAATTCCAGCACCTGGCCCAGGAGCACTTGCACGGGCCGCGGCTCGCACCGCGCGTTGCGGGTCGCCAGGCACCGCAGCAGGCTCTCGTAGCGCGCGAAGAACCCCAGGCGCGAGAGGAGCGGGTCGGCGAACTCCTGCCGCGTGGGCAGCGTGAATTTTGAGGACCAGGCGAAGATCGCGTCCTGGGCGTGATGGCGCACGCCCTGCAACAGCGCCCACATCGCCTGCAACCGCGCCCGCGCCTGGTCGGCGATCTGGTCAAACGTGTCCGTCTTGCCCCGGTGCCACACGGCATGGATCGGCTCGGCCCTCATGCCGGGTCCCAGCGGAAAATGGAAATAGTCGTTCCGCCGCAGCTTGAAGCGGCTGCCCAGCGATTCCAGGACCTCGGGCAGCGTGTAGCTGACTTCGACCGGCAAGGCCAGCACGTGCGAGAGCGCATCCAGCAGCACCACCAGCGGAAACGGCACCTCGCGGTCGGGATGGTCGTTGGCGGCCAAGAGCTCGGGCGCCTGGAAATGGAACAACAGCGTCATCGCCTCTTCGGCAAGCTGCGGGTCGCGCAGGCACTCCATGAGCCACGAAACCAATAGCGCCCGCTCCTGATCGCTCAGCACGTACGCTTGCAGGCTGAGCTGGTCTTTCCAGTCCCGTCCTTGGTTGTACTGGTGGACCTGGACCACGATCTCGTGCAAGAGATGGACCCACTCGCGCCGCAGGTCATCGACCGCCTGGGGATGCTCGGCCACGAGCACCAGCGGCCGGGACTTGGCGCCGTCGAAGAGCCGCGATTGCACTTCCTCGGAGAACACGGCCCGGCGGAGGTCCTTGCGGACCGTCACGTACATGCCCGCCAGATAGATGCACTCGCCCAGCGGCTCCTGCTGGAGCGTGAGCAAGAGGCCGACGTTCTCTCCCCGCGAGAGCGACGGCGAGGCGGCCCCGTGCGCCTGGGGCGTGCCCTGCTCGAGCGCGGCCACCTGGTTCACCAGACGCGGCCGGCGCCCGGCCAGCGACGCGCAGCGCGAGAGCAGCTCATCGGCATCGGGCCGCTTGAGGAACCGGCCCAGCTCCGCCGTGCTCCGCACCCCGACCCGCTCGCACAAGAACCGCTTGCCCCAGGGCGTTAGTTGCGCCAGCCGCGAGAGGTCGTCGGTCCGCTGCATTTCGCTCCAGCAGTGCCGGAAATACTCGCACCACTCGCAGCGGAAGTGTACGTGCCAGCGGGCCTGGTGGGCTTCGCTGCGCAGCACGCGCGGCAGGTCGTGGCGCAGGAAGCTCTCCAGGTGAGGCCGGAAGTCGCCCAGGGGAAACTCGGTCGGCGCGTCCTGCCCGCCAAGCCAAACCGCCCCCGTGTCCAGGTCCACGTACGTGTCGCCGGTCCGCTCGTCGCGGAGGATCGTGTCGAGCTCCAGCGCATAGAGCAACACCTGCATGCGGTGCGTCAACTGGAGCGACTCGCCGCGCTTCAGGTCGATCAGCCGCAGCCGCCGTGCGCCGTGTTCGCCGGCGAGCACCGCAATGAGGTCGGGATGATTATCGCTGATCGTCACCAGCGAGGAGTCGATCCCGTAGCGCGAGTAGAACACCGGCGGCAGGTGCAAGGTGGGCTGATAGAGGTACGTGCCCGGCTCCGCCGCGCGGAGCAGGTCCAACGTCTGCTGCCAATCGAAGCGTCGCGTGTGACTGGGCCCGTCGCCCGGAGCGACCAACACGCGCCCGGCCAGGCTCCCGCCGAGCACTTCTTGTTCCCAGGCGTAGCCGCTGTCCAAGAGCGCCTTGACCAACGGGCTGTGATCGAACTCTCGTCGCGGAATCCCCTCTTTGCGCTGCAACTCGGGTCCGGCCGCGTGAAAGCGAAGGAAGCGATCGCAGTCGTGAAAGAAGTAGCGTGCAATCGCGGAAGGGCTGGTCCGAAAAGGGGTGTCGGCCATGACGCGTACCTTGCATCCGTACGATGGCGAAACGAAACTCGCAGGCAAGGCCCTTCAGCAGGCGCATACTTGCCAGTACGCGGATACCTGGGCCCCTAATAAATAATCTAAGCGTTACCCAGCCAGGTGGTCCAGGGCGGACGGAGAAATCCGATGGCTCGGAAGTCGGTGAAACCGAGTGCTAGCACCCGAGTGGGTGGAAGGCAAGCGGGATTGCGGCTTCGCCGCGACTTGGCGTCGATCTACGGCGGCGCTCATGCCTTTTCGAGTTCGAGTGGCCCGATCTGCCCGATCGGTTTACCCGAAGGGACTGGAAGATCGACCGTACCTGCATCGAGAGCGGATCCTGAATGACGATCACATGCCGACGCGGTCACTCGCGTCGAAATCGCCTTTCTCCGCGCTATCGCTTTCGGCGGGACGGAAGAAACGGTAGTTCAACGACCGTTTCAGTCTGTCCTGGAACTCGCGATAGTAGGCGACGACCCTGTGAACGTCATGGTCACAGCGACTGGATATCTCGTGACGAATGCGGCGCACTTCGCGGATTACTTCATCGGCCATCTGCGTCGTCTCCACCGATGTAGTTCAGGGGTGTGGTAATGATGGGCATCGGCAGCCCCAGTTCCAGGTTGACCACCCGAATATGTTCCATTTTATTCGGATTGGCCAGATGCCGGCAATTCCACGTCAGCAGTACATCCAGCCGGTAGTAGGACGCGACCCCCAAATGCAGGGCATCGCCACCCGGATCGCTGGGCATCACACGTCTGGTGATGTAGGTCGCCACAATCCGCTCGACGGCATCCGTGATCTCGAGAAGTTCCAGGTTGGATATCAGTTCCAAGCGTTCCGCCGTTTTCTCGGTTGACCCCTGCTGGAGTTCGAGAATCACGGCGGGGCTGGTGCATAGCTCGAACAGCGGCGCGTATTCGGCCCACCATTGCCGTGTCCAGTGCATACGAGCCACCGACTCCGGGTCCGAACGCAACGTGTGGTAGAAGCTAGGGATTGTCGTCTCGATGTAAACCCGCGTACCCATCGTTAGCCCCAGTTGATCTAAACCGCGCAGCGGGAAACGACTATAGGGTTTCTATTCCGGCAACCACTTCACAGGGGCGCATTTTAGCCCGCCAACCGGCCGACACGCAACGAGGCGGAGGTGGGATTTCTGGGTCTGCCAAGACACTTGCCGCACACAACGATCTTTCCGGCCGGGGCCGCTTGCATCGACGACCACGAGATTGCGCCTGAGGCGCCACGAGACGGCGCGGACCCGCAGCAGGCCGCCTCTTCGTGAACCGGGGGAACTGGGAGGGCGGACAACACTATCAGCGTCTGTTGGATCGCTCAGGCCACTTGACCGGCAGCGGCGGCTGCCGTCACACTAACTGGAAGCGTAGACACGTAGGTCAGGCTTTCCAGCTTGGCGGGCGAATCGTTAGGCTGGAAAGCCTGACCTACAAAGGAGACGGCCGGTGATCGCGAGGAGTTGGTTGACGTTGCTGTTGGGAATGGCGCTGGTCGCAATCCCGGCTTCGGTAGGCGCCGGGGATGCCGCGCGGGATTCCGCCGACGCTGCGGCCATGCGGGCCCTGGTGTTGGCCGATTGGGAGTTGCAGGAGAAGCGGCTCGGACGCCTGCCGCACGCGCCCGAGGCGATTCGCGCGGCGGTCCGCCGCGGCGAGCTGCTGCTGGAGGATCTGCGCACGATGGAGGGCGTGGGCAATTTCTCAGCCGATGCCGACACGCTGCGTCGCCTGGCGGCGCAGGCGCAAGGGGCATCGACGCTCGACGAGCCATCGCGACGCGCACTGTACGAGCAGGTCCGCACCCTCGTCCGCGAGCTCGCGCTTCGCAATCCGATCGTGAGTTCGCGGCCGATCCTTTTCATGCTCCGCCGCCGCGCGGTGGGCTACATGCTCTACGAATACCTTGGGTGGTACTACGTCTACGGCAACGATCCGACCAGCGGGTTCAAGAACCCTCGCGTCCCCACGCCGGAGCCGGGCGGCGGGGTCCACCTGCTGAAGAATCCCGGCCGCACCATGGAGGCCAGCGAGTTGACGGCCGGTCGCTTGCCGCCGGGGCATTACGTCACGCTCGCGCAGAGTTTCGACGCGAAGACGGTTTACTTCGCCTTCGCCGATCCGACCGGAAGGGATCCTTACACGCTGCCGGGCTACGCGCAGGCCCCGGCGGCCCCTGCGGTGAAGTACAACACCTTCCACCTGTACGCGATGGATGCCGACGGATCGCGGATCCGCCAGCTCACCGACGGCCCGAACGACGATTTCGATCCTTGTCCCCTGCCCGACGGGGGCATCGCCTTCGAGTCCACTCGCCGCGGGAGCAAGCTCCGTTGCGGCGGCGGGAGCCCGGAGCTCGTCTACACCCTGCACCGCATGGACGCCGACGGCTCGAACGTCCGCACGCTCTCGTTCCACGAGACGCACGAATGGCATCCCAGCGTGCTCAACGACGGCCGGATCGTGTACACGCGATGGGACTACGTGGATCGCAATGCCGCCAAGTTCCACGGCCTCTGGACCTGCAACCCGGACGGCACCCATCCCAGCATCCTCTTCGGCAACCACACGACGCGTCCCTGGGCCTGCTACCAGGCGAAGGCCGTGCCGGGCTCCGGCCGCGTGCTATTTGTCGCCGGAGGGCACCACGCCAACGTCGGCGGCACGCTTCTGCTCTTGGATCCTTCTCGCACCGCCTTGGATCCAAAAAGCGGCGAGGACCGGCCCGAAGCCCTGGAATGCCTGACGCCCGAGGTTCTGTTTGCCGAATCCCAAGGATGGCCCAAGAGCTACTTCTACAGCCCTTGGCCGCTGTCGGAGAAGTATTTCCTGGTCGCGTTCAGTCACGATCCGCTTTCCGGCGGGTATACGGGCCGGCATCAAGAGAGTGAGACGGGGCTTTACTACTTCGACCGCTTCGGCAACTTGGAGCTGTTGTTCCGCCGCAAGGGCATCTCGGCCGTGTATCCTATTCCCTTGGCGGCACGCCCGGCCTCGCCGGTTCGGGTCGGTCCGGTGCAGGCGGAACTGGGGGAAACGGGAGAATTCCTGCTCACCGATGTGTGCAAGAGCCTCATGCCGCTGCCCGCGGGCCGGCGCGTCAAGCAGCTCCGCGTGTTCCAGATCTTCCCCAAGTCCCGCACCGACCATGCCGACAATCCGCGCATGGGCCACCCGGAGCAGTCCAACGCAAGATCGCTCTTGGGCACGGTCCCGGTGGAGGAAGACGGCTCAGCCTACTTCCAAGCGCCGGCCCGCAAGCCGCTCTATTTCCAGGCGGTGGACAACGCCGGCCGCGCCGTCCACGGCATGCGCACCGTGATCTACTTGCAGCCCGGCGAGCGGCGCGGTTGCGTCGGCTGTCACGAGCCGGTCGGCACGTCGCCCGCCACGCGCCCATGCATGGCTGCGCGGCGATCTGCGTCCACAATCCAGCCGGGCCCCGACGGAACCCAGCCCTTCGGCTTCCCCCGATTGATCCAGCCAATCCTTGATCGCCACTGCGTTCGTTGCCACGACGGCTCGACCGGCCCCGACAAGGCCCCGCCGATCCTGACGGGCGAACCCGCGGGGCGCTTCAGCAAATCCTACGAGGCGCTCAAGCCCTACCTTCGTTGGCCGTCCTACGACGGCCCCACGCGGCCGGGCGAATTGGGCGCCGATTCCAGCCCGCTCTCCGCCATTCTCACCGGCCAGAAACATCGCCAGCACGTGGAGCTGCCCGACCGTGACCTCCGGCTGATCTACCTTTGGCTCGACGCCCACGTCCCCTTCTACGGCACCTACGAAGAGGACGCCCTGGAGGCCCAGAGGCAAGGGCTGGCCGTCTCGCCGCCGCTGCTACAGTAACACGGGGCAAGAAAGTCCAAACGATGACATGCACAGCGCTGCTCATGGCATGGACCGCAATGGCGGCAACGCCCGCCTGCACACCGCCGCGCGAGGCGGTCAAGAAGCTGGCCGACGCCGTGCTGCGCGATTTCCCGCAACCACCGCCCTTCAACTGGGGCGAAGGCGTGATGCTCAGCGGTATGATGCGGGCCTACAAGCTCACCGGGGATCGGCGATATCTCGCCTTCGTCGAGCGATTCGCCGATCACTGGCAGCGGCAGGGGATCGGGCCGCTCTTGGCCAAGCAGGGCTACTGCGGCCACTGGGGACCCGGATTGGCACTGCTGGAACTTCACGAAGCGACCGGACAGAAACGCTATCTGGATCTGGCCGACGAGATCAACCAGTTCATGCTCCACAAAGCGGAGCGCACGCCGGACGGTGGCCTGAGCCATTTCTTCGGCCGGCCGCAACTCTGGGTCGACACGCTCGACATGTGCTTGGAAACCTCGGGCTCGGCCATGTTCCTGTACGGCCTGGCGGAGGGCTCGCGCCGGAAACTGTTCGATCTGCCCGCCGGCGACGCCATGCGCCGCGCTTGGAAAGGTCTTTGCACGCAAATTGCGCCCGACGGCCGTGTGATCGGCGTTTCCGCCGGAACCGGTCCGGGCGACAAGCAGAACTACCAGTCCCGCCCCGTCGGCACCTACACCTGGGGCACTGGGGCGATGCTGATGGCTGCGTGCGTTTGTGCGGACATCACAAAATAGCCCGCGCCGGTGCGTCGAAAACCGTCTGGCGCCAGCGCTCCGCGCGCCACGGCTTCATCCAAACCGTCACAGGCATCGTACCAGCCGGTACGCTCACGCTACTGCCCCGAGCGGGGCGACCTCGCCGTGCTCCAGTGGCGGCAGGGAATACTTGGCAAGGACGGCGTTCAGATCGGTCAACGACACCTGCTGAGGCGCGACGATCTCGATCCCAATCGGCCGGTCACCCTCCGCCATGTCGACCATCAGGCCGTGTCCCTCTTGGACGACCCGCCGGCTCTTATCGCCCTCCCGGCGCGGCAAATAGAGGTAAGCGGCCAAAGGCATTCCTCGACGATACGTGATTTCAAGATAGCGCTGGTGCATGGCTCAAACTCGTTCCAGTTCCGAATTCAGTCTCGTGGGTACGCGGTGATTACGAGGAGTACACGATCGGTTTCATCAGGCTCGACGATCACTGCCCAATCCCGCTCCTCATGCCGAGTGTGGACGAGGAAGCGGGCATCCGGTTCCGGCTCATAGTCGCTCGCTTCGGCGAGCATCGTCCGCAGATCCGATTCGTTGAACTGTCGATCACTCATTCGCTTCAGCAAATGCGGCGTCAGCTCCAGTTCCCATTCCCACCACTCCGGCCATTCACGGGAAGCATCGATCATTCGCAATCCCACTTGTCCGTAGGGCAATTGTTGCTGCTTGATCCAATTCTACCACTAACGGCACGGGAATGCCGAACGGGAGAAGCGAGGTTACACGCGACCCGCCGGTAGTGAATCAGCTCCGAGCTGCGCTTCTTCGGCAGCGTCAGGGCCCAATCGGCCATCAGGTCCTTGCCGCTTGCGCGGACCTTCTTGCCCGTGCCGTCGAAGGAGAGCTCGTAGGTCGCTGCGGGCTCCAGGCCGTGGAGCGACACCTGCGCCGAGCTGTACGGGCTCTCGGGACGGCGGAAGGCCAGCACCATGCCCTCGCCCAGGTCCGGCCGGTGGTATTGCACGGCCATCCACTTGCCCAGGTCGCGCGAGTAGGGCAGCAGCGGGTACCACGCCCCGATCAGCAGGCGCCGAATCTCAAGGTACCTGCCGAGGAGCTTCTTTCCGCGAGCCGCATCGAAATCGGGCGCGTCGGCGATCCAGCCCAGACAAAGCGAGGAGGCAAGCGTCGAATGGAACGAGTATTCGTCGAGCTTGTTCAGATGCGCGACGATGCAGTTATTGGGCAGGTACTGGCTGATGCCCCAGAGGGCGGCCTGATCCACTTCGTCGTCGAACCAGTAGTCGGTTTTCTGGGCGATGTGCAAGCGCTGGATCGTTTCCAGGTCGATCCGGTGGCCCCCGCTGGCGCACTCTTCGCGCAGGCTGTCGGGCCAGCTCTGGGCCAGGCGATCCCAGTAGGCGTAGAGGCCCGCGATGTACTTCATCTCCGTGATCCCTTGGCGGTCCGGCGGGTCGTTGAAGATCCAGTAGGGGCGCGGGTCCATGTTGAAATCCTGGCGGTAGACCCGGAACCCCGGCAAATCCATGAGTCCCTTGACGATGTTGAAGAAGTAATCCTGGACCTCCGGCAGGCCGAAGTTCAAGAGGTACGTCCCCTGAGGCCCGGGGACGCTCCTCAGGCACCACGCGGGGTGCTCCTTGTGGCCCGCGGTGCCGGCCACAACACGTTGGGGTGCGGCCCACAGGACGTAGATCGTCCCACCCTGCTGTGCGGGTAAGGCGA
>CAYTJV010000226.1:0-11275 GCA_964438165.1 uncultured Planctomycetaceae bacterium
AGCTCGACCGCGCCGATCAGGCCGCATTGGCGGCAGTCGCCGACATGGAGCAAGCCGCTAATCCGCTCCAGGTGCTCGCCGAGCCGGGCGATCTTGGGCGGGAGGTTTTCCAGCGTCTTCTCTTCCTCGAATACGTCGAGGGTGGCCAGGGCCGCGGCCGCGCCCAGCGGATTGCCGCCGTAGGTGTGGCCGTGGAAGAAACTCTTCGACTGGGCGTACGTGCCTAGAAAGGCCTGCCAGATCTGATCCGTGGCGAGGGTCGCGGCCAGGGGCAGATACCCGCCGGTGAGGCCCTTGGCCAGACACAAGAGGTCGGGCGTGACGGACTCGTGCTCACAGGCAAACATGCGGCCCGTGCGGCCCATGCCCACGGCCACTTCGTCGGCGATCAGCAGGACGTCGTACTTGTGCGTCAGATCGCGCACGCCGCGCAGGTAGCCCGGCGGGTGCACGATCATCCCCGCCGCCGCCTGCACCAGCGGCTCGATGACCATGGCGGTGATCCGCTGGTGGTGCTCGCGGAGGATCTGCTCCAGTCGGGCGAGGTGGTGCTGGAGGGCATTGTGCCGCGTCACGCCCGGCGGGGTGCGGTAGAGATCGGGGGCGGGCACGCGGAGACATTCAAACAGCAATGGCTTGAACATGGCGTGGAACCGCTCCACCCCGCCCACGCTCACGCTGCCCAGCGTGTCGCCGTGATAGGCCTCGTCCAAGGCCAGATAGCAGGTCTTCTGCGGCCGCGGGTCAGGCCGCTGTCGCCAATACTGGAAGGCCATCTTCAACGCCACCTCGACCGCCGTGGCGCCGTCGTCGGAGAAGAACACGTGCTCCAACCCGGCCGGGGCGAGATCGACCAGGCGACGGGCCAGGCGGATCGTCGTGGGGTTCGACGCTCCCAGCAGCGTCACGTGCGCCACCATCTCCAACTGCCGGCGAATCGCCGCATCGATCCGCGGATGGCGGTGGCCGTGGATGTTGCACCACAGGCTGCTCGTGCCGTCGAGGTACTCGTTACCGTCGATGTCCACCAGCCGGCAGCCCTCGCCGCGCACGAGGATCAGCGGCTCGTACTCCGCCATCTGCGTAAAGGCGTGCCAGACCAGCCGGCGATCCCAATCTTTAAGCTGGTCGGGGGTGGGCTCAAGCATGGCTTAGTTTGTGGGGCACGTTTCCAACGTGCCTTTGGCTTGCGGGCACGTTGGAAACGTGCCCCACGAAGAAATGGCAAATGGGCAACGGAAAATGAACGATGCAAAACGCCGGGCTCGACTTTAGCATTCTGCATTGTTCATTTTCCATTTCTCATTGTACATTCCCTCGGCCCCACGGCGATCGGGAGGGCACGGAGCGGAGGAACCGTCTGATACTCCGATCTTTAATTGCCACATTGGCCGGTCGATCGTTCCCATCAATCGGCCTTGTAGCGGTGGATGATGCCAACTCATCCTTGTGCGGAGTCCTCCTCCTTCCTGGTATTCTCCGTGCCCTCCCCATCGCCGTGACGGTTGCCAACCTCATTGAAACTATCGGCTGACGTTCTGGGAATTACCGGTTTGCCCGGACTTGGTGGGAAAGGAACTACATCCGGAGGAGCCAACGTATCTCTCCCAAATCATCTACCAGGCCAACTCACCGTGACCTGATCGCCGGGGCGGGCCTGGGTTGCCACCGCCGCACTGCCGCCGACGATTGCCAACTCCAGGCGACCGCTGGACCCCACCAGCGCTACGAGCACGCCTTGCGGCGAGTCGCCGTAGGTGCGCGACAGGCCGGTCACGAGATGGCCGCGACAGAAAACTCGCACATCGGCCGCTTCGGCTGGGCCGGGCAGCAGGTCCGCGGCGATGTCGGTGATGAGATTGCCGAACGAGTCGCCCAAGAGCACCGTGCCCTCGATCCTGCCTGGAGCCTGTCGTATTTCGCGCCAGTCGAGCATGACGAGCCGCTCCATGGGCGCGCCCAGGTGGTCGGGCTCCAGCCCGAGGCTCAGCCGCGCCGCCACCGGAGCGAGGATATCGCGCCCGTGGAACGTGGCTGAGACCGGGTGCAGCCAGTAGTCCGGCTCGCTGAGCCGCACGAGCTTCGCCGGCGGGCTGCGCCGGGCCAATCGGCTCAACAGCCCGTTGTCAGGCGCCAGATAGCACTGCCGGCCGATCCGGGCAAACACCAGGGCCCGGTCCGTCCCCACGCCGGGATCGACCACCGCAACGTGGACTGTGCCTCCGGGGAACCGGTCGCTTACGTCGTCGAGCACGATGGCCGCGTAACGCACATCTTGGGCAGGCACTTCATGCGAAATATCGACCACCGTGGCCGCCGGATTCAACGACAGAATCACCCCCTTCATGGCCGCCACATACGGGCTGCCGCTGCCGAAATCGGTGGTCAGGGTGATGACGGGCATGGGTTAGACGGGAGTAGAGGAGTGGGGGAGTGGAGGAGTGGGGGAGATTCCGGAAAACCGCCTCGCTGGCTCTCCTCCACTCCTCCACTCCTCTACTCCCCCTCTGTTTTCATCCCTCATCCTACATCTCCTTCACCAGTTCCAGGCAAATCTCCCGGAAGCGGTTGGGATTGACGTTCGGGTTGCGGCGTTTGGCCTGACCGATGAGCCATCCGGCGGCCTTGAGGTTGCCTTCCTTGAGATCGGCCATCACCTTGGCGTTGGACTGGAGGAGTTCCCGCCCAAGGGCGATGAGCTCCGATTCGTCGACCTGCTGGATACCCATGGCCTGCATCGCCTCGTCGGCCGACTTGCCCGAGGCGATCATCTCGGCAAGCACCAGGCGGGCCCGGCTAGTTTCGATTTGCCCGGCGGTGACCTTGGCCACGAGTTGCGCCAGCGAATTTGCCGAGATCGGGAACTGATGGATGCCGATCTGCCGCTCGTTGAGCGTGCGGAGCACGTCCTGTTGGACCCAGTTGCTGGCCACCTTGCCGTCGCCGCAGCGATCGGCCAGCTCGACGTAGTAATCGACCAACGCCCGGCCCTGGTTCACGATCACGTCGCTGTCGTACGAGGTGATGCCGTAGGCGATTTCGAGCCGCGAGCGAATCTCCGCGGGCAGCTCGCCGGACGACTGGCGGATCGGGTCGATTTCTTCCTCGGTAACCGGGAGGGGCTCGCGGTCCGGATCGGGGAAGTAGCGGTAGTCGCTCGATTCCTCCTTGGCCGGCGCCGGCCAGGTGACGCCCTCGGTTTCGTCCCAGCCGCGGGTCGATTTGGGGACCTCGCCCAGCCGCTTGCCCGTCTCTCTCCACTGCGCGTACTGGCGCTCGGCCTCGTAGACCAACGCCCGTTCCACCGCGCGGAAGCTGTTCATGTTCTTGACTTCCACGATCGGCGTGGCCACTTTGCCCTGGGGCGTCGGGATGTGCAGGTTGATGTTGGCGTCGACCCGCAGGCTCCCCTCCTGCATGTTGCAGTCGGAAACGCCCAGGTAGTTCAAGAGCAGCTTGATCTCGGTTAGGTACGCCTTGGCCTCGGCCGGGGATCGCAGGTCGGGCTCGCTGACGATCTCCAACAGCGGTGTGCCGGTCCGGTTCAGGTCGATGCGGCTGTCGCCCTTGCCGGCCTTTTCATCGTGCATACTCTTGCCGGCGTCCTCTTCCAGGTGTGCTCGGATGATGCCCACGCGTTTGGGCTCGATCCGCCCCTTGGGATCGCTGATCGACAGGTAGCCGTCGTGGCTCAACGGCAAATCGTACTGGCTGATCTGGTAGCCCTTGGGCAGGTCCGGATAGTAGTAGTTCTTCCGGTCCCACTTGGTGAACCGGGCAATCTGGCAGTTCAATGCCAGCGCGGCCTTGACCGCCAGCGCGTACGCCTTGCGGTTCATCACCGGCAGCGTCCCCGGCATGCCGATGCACACCGGGCAAGTGAGCGTGTTGGGCGGCTCGCCGAACTTCGTCGAGCACCCGCAGAACATCTTGCTCTCGGTCAGGAGCTGCACGTGGACTTCCAGACCGATGACGATGTCGTAGGAATGAGTCTGCTCAGTGGGAGAGGACAATGCTTTTCTCCTCAGCGGTGCGAAAACGTTACTCGTGTTCGGGGCAGGCCGCCCTGCCGGCCTCGAATCGCACAATCTCCTCCTTGAACTGATTGATCAGCCGCTTGGTGGTGAGCAGGATGTCCTCGCGAGCCAGTGGATTGAGGTCCTCGTTCTGTCGCGTTGCCTCGTAATATTCCTCAATCCGTCGTAGTTTCTCGCGCGTTGCGTCGAGCTCACGTTCGACTTCGATACTCATAGGATCACCTCGATCATTCCTCGTGGATTTCGACTCTTGTCTGTGGCGAAGATCCTGTTGACGAACTCCTCGAACCCTGCCTGATCCACGAGCTGGATGTGCACAAACGGAAGTCTTTCCAGTAATTCTTGCCGCGCATTCGCGTCCTTGGGATAATGCGGTCCGACAAGGAGCACACAGTCAACGTCGTTTGGCTTCTTCTTTCGGGTAACGAAGCTTCCGTCAACAAGAACGCGTTCTATCCCCGCTTTCACGGCCAACTCGACAAGCCAGCGCAGCGAGTCCATCTGCTCGCGTCTGACCTCCGAATCGTGCGCAAAGCGATCCGCCATCTCGGCAAGCGTTGCCCGGTGAACGCCTCGAGGAAGGTTGCCATTTTGGTCGAAACCAGGAATCATCAGCGTCCATTCTCCTTGCCCAGAATCATCGACCGAACCTGCACCGCTCTCGTCCCTGAAACGTACGATCTCTTCCTTGAATTGGTTGATCAGCCCTTTCAGCGATACCAGTTCGATCGCCCACAATTCCTCGTCGTCCGTGTCCTTCCGGGCGGTCTCGTACTCTTCCTCCAAGATGCGGAGCTTCTCTCGGGTATTCTCGAGCTCTCGAATGCTCTGAATCTTCATGAGCCGACACCTGATCGGTTGACGGACTGCTTTATCGTGACGGGAGCTTCATTATCTCCTTCTTCAGTTCGATCACACATACTGGGCAGTCGGCCCAGTCGTTGACCCAACAGACAATGAAGTCACATTGGCCAGCATCGTGTCCATGCTCCTTAAACGAAGAAGCCTTGAACTCGAACTCGATACGCGCCCTAGCCCACAGATTCTTGGCTTTGTCGTAAAGGTACTTCGCTTCGCAATCCGGAAACCCCTGCTGAATCGATTCCACATAGAAGCCAAGCTCACGGCTCACCATGCCGAAAAGATAAACAACTCCTTGTTCATTGATCGGCGCATGTCGCAGCCCGCGGAAGTCGAACGGCTCGCCGTAGAACTGAACTGGGGCGACGTCGGAGGTTCGTTGCGAACCGTGCGCGGCATGATCCGATTGCACAGCGAAGCCGTTATCCTCCGAATCGGAGACGATCGTTGCCGTGTCGCCTACGGCCACCTTGCCGCGTTCTGCCTTCCACTTTCGGTAGTAAGCCAGGGTATTGCTCCACCCCGCGCCAAACCGCTTCCGGAAAGGTGTGATAGAATACTTGCCCTCTGCGCCGTATTCCGTCGCGCCAGGCTCGTGCCCGAGTTCTTTTTCCAGGCAGTAAATCGACGCGAATAGTTCGTCTTCGGGCAAAACGTTCTGGAAGTCCTTAAGGTGTTCAGTCGGTGATCGACATTCAAGCCCGGCAGCTTTTAATGCCTTGCCCAATGACCCGAAATGGTTCCTGATAGAAGATACCGGCAAAACCTGTTGCACCTCCACTTTGCTGAGAGTCGTCTTCCCCAGATTTGCGGCCAGGCTCTGCAACGTCTGGATAATGCTCTCTTTCGTGTGCCGTTTTGCAGGCATGATCACACCTAAAGTTCTGCAAGCCCCCGCGGTCGCCGCACGATGCACCTTCCATGATCCATTGTAGTGCCGGAACGGCCTCCAGTCGAGGGGATCGCAGTAGTGCTCGACCCGTCAAGTCAGTCCTGGCTTCCGGGTGTGCCAGTCGGTTGCCTGCTGGAACATGTGCGCCCCTCGCAGCAATCGTTCTTCTTCAAACGGCGGGGCTTGCAGGTGAAGGCCGATGGGCAGGCCCTCGGCGCTGAAGCCGCAGGGGATCGAGATCCCGCCGACGCCGGCCAGGTTCGTGCTCACGGTGTACAGGTCGAACAGGTACATGGCCAAGGGGTCGTCGATCTTGTCGCCGATCTTGAATGCCGGCGAGGGGGCTACCGGACCGGCAATCAAGTCGACCTCCTCGAACGCGCGATCGTAATCCTGCCGGATCAGGCGCCGGACCTTGAGGGCCTTGAGATAATAGGCGTCGTAGTAGCCGGCGCTGAGGGCGTAGGTGCCGAGCATGATGCGGCGCTTGACCTCGGGCCCGAAGCCTTCGGCCCGCGTGCGGCGGTACATGCGGATCAGGGCATTGTCGAGGTCGGCCAGGGCGGCTTCGTCACCGACAGCCTGGAGCTTTTTGCGTTGGGCTTCCAGCTCGGCGGCCATGGCGCGCTCGTCGGTGCGGTAGCCGTAGTGGACCCCGTCGTAGCGGGCCAGGTTGCTGGAGGCCTCACAGGGAGCGATGACGTAGTACGTGGCCACGGCATATCGGCTGTGCGGCATCGAGACTTCGCGGACCGTGGCCCCGAGCGACTGGTACACGCGCACCGCCTCGTGGACCGCCGCCTCGACCTCGCGATCGAGCCCCTTGCCAAAATGCTCACGGACCAGCCCGATGCGCAGGCCGGTCAAGGGTTGGCGAACCGTTTCGCTGTAGCGCGGCACGGGAAGGTCGATCGAGGTGGAATCCTTCGGGTCGTGGCCGGCGAGGACTTCCAAGAGCAGGGCCGCGTCTTCAGCGGTTTGGGCCAAGGGGCCGGCTTGATCCAAGCTGCTGGCGAACGCCACCAGGCCGTAACGGCTCACTCGGCCATAGGTGGGCTTCATGCCGGTCACGCCGCACAGCCCGGCCGGCTGGCGGATCGAGCCGCCGGTATCGGTGCCGACCGACAAGGGGGCCATGCGGGCCGCCACGCAGGCCGCCGCCCCGCCGCTGGAGCCGCCGGGGATTCGACTGAGATCCCACGGGTTGCGCGTGGTTTGGAAGGCCGAGTTCTCCGTGGACCCGCCCATGGCGAACTCGTCCATGTTCGTCTTGCCGATGAGCACCGCATCGGCGGCCTTGAGCCGGGCCACCACGGTGGCGTCGAACGGCGGCCGGAAGTTCTCTAACATCCGCGATCCGCAGGTGGTCGGCTCGCCGCGGGTACACAAAACGTCCTTGACCGCCACGGGCAGGCCGCGCAATCGTCCCAGCGGTTCGCCGCGCCGGCGTTTGGCGTCGATCTGGGCCGCCCGGGCCAGCGCCGCGTCGCGGTCGACGCGCAAGAAAGCGTGAATCTCCCCGTCGTGCCGACCGATCTGGTTGACGAGCGCCTCGGTGATCTCCACCGACGTGGTCTCGCCACGGTCCAGGCGCTGGAGAAGTTCCGTGGCCGTCAAGTCCGCTAGAGACATCGCGACTGCACCTCGCGGATGCAACGTAGGACGGATTGGCAATCCGTCCTACGGCCAATGCAAAGATTACGGCTCCCCCGGCCCCAGCACGGCGGGCACTAAGTAACACTCGTCATCCCGATGCGGGGCGCTGGCCAGTGCCTCGCTGCGTTCCAAACTCGGCTGCGCCTTGTCTTCCCGGAACACGTTGGCCGCATCGAGGGGGTGGGCCAGGGGCTCGACCGCATCGGTGTTGACCTCCGCCAGCAGTTCCATGTACTTGAGGATCGCCCCGAGCTGTGAGGTAATTTTATCGAGCTCCTCCTCGGTCAAGAGCAGCCGGGCCAGGAGCGAGACCTTCTCAACCTCTTCGCGGGATAGTGCCATGGTGCCAGTTAGCCGGCCGGCTCTTCCTTCTTCCGCCTGCGTTTGCGGACCTTGGCGCCCTCGGGCGGGACGTAGTCGGCCGGCGGCCGGCTTGCACCGCCCTCGGCAGCCGCCTGCGCCGCATCTGCCTTGGGTTTCTCGCTCGTGGGCACACGGAAGGGCGCCACATGAATCACCCGCGTCACAGCCCCACTGCGGAGGCATTGAGCACAAATTGAGACCGTCTTGTGAGTCCCATTGGGGGTTGTAATGCGTACCCGTCGAAGGTTGGGCTTGAACTGCCGCCGACTGATCCCGGTGATCTTCGTACCAACTCCACCGAGGTACTTCGCCCTACCTCTGGTTGTTACCTGATTTCCCATTTGTGCGGACTTGCCGCATACTTCACATGCCTGACCCATCCAAATATCTCCCACAACGAGAACACCGATCGGCGCGCCGAAACCCCCAATATACCCTCCGCCATGGGTCTGGCAAGGGTAAACGGGGCGGCGCAAACCCCTCGTTCCCACGCTCTGCGTGGGAACGCACGGCGACGGCCGTTCTGCGGCGCGAGCAAAGCAGGACGCAGAGCGTGGGAACGAGAAACGGGGCTCGTTTCGCCGAGCTTGGCAAGATAGGATAAATATGGGATATTCGGAGACTGTAGCAGCAGAATTGGGTTTGGATTCGTGTCAAGGAGGAAACGAATCACGAAAACCCGAAAGAAACGAAAGCCCGAAAGAGAGAGCAAAGATAACGGGCGAGCATACACCAATCCCTGTGTTTTCGGGCTTTCTTCCTTTCGGGCTTTCGTGATTGCCCTATTTCCTTGCTAAGGAGCCAGAACGGTGACGCGTCTGCTTTTGCTTGCGTGCCTGGTTGTGTTCCTCTTGGGAAATTTGGTCGGCTCGTGTCGCGGACAGGCGGCCGAGGTCAACGGGCCCGATCCCGAGGCCAAAGCCGAAACGAAGAAGGCCGCCCCGGCCGCCAAGCCCGGCGCAGCACAAGGGCCGGCCGCGCCGCAAGCGGCCAAGACTTGGACGGCCGCGGAGCTCGGGGGCACGCGGGAGCCCTACGCCGAGATCACGCTGGTTCCCACCGGCAAGCCGCTGTTGGTCATCCATTATCCGTGGCGGGTTCATACTCGGCCGTCGGTCGAGGTCCGATGGTTGGGCAACGACGAGGCCGACACGGGCGAGATCCGGCCGTTGCAATTTGTGGCCGACCTGATGAAAGGCGATATCACCTCCGCGGTTTACGATATTCGCGACAAGGCCGCGCAAACCGCGGTCAAAAGGACCCTCAAGATCCAAGGCCGGGAGTGCGAGATCCTGGGCGACCGCAACGCCTTGGGCAAGCCCGCCGCAACCGTCGTCTTCCCATTCCAACCCACCACCGCCGCGGAGCGGGACGCCGCGGTGGACCGTGCGGCACGGGCCGTGTTCTTCCCGTTGGACGCTTGGGCCGTGGACCGTCGCACCTTGCGGCTCGAACTCCCCGCCGCCGACTTTGCCGAACCCGGCCGGATTCGCGTCTGGTTCTACCGCGAAGGAAACCTCCTCTGGTGGAAGACGCTGGCCTGGCCGGGAGTGAAATGAAGAGGGGAGAGGGGAGAAGGGAAACGCAACACCGGGTCGCTCCTTGTAGGTGAGTGGCCCGCTTCGTAGAATTACTGCATATGATTGCCACACGCAGGTCCCGAGCGAAGTCGCTCAACAGTCAAGAACGCCGCGGAAGGCAGGTTTCATTGTCTGCAATCCGCCGCTGGGCGCGAGAGATTGCGGAGCGATTCGCCCCCGAACGGATCATCCTCTTCGGCTCGCACGCCTACGGACGGCCGCGCGGCGACAGCGACGTCGACGTGCTCGTGGTCATGCCCGCGGCGAACGAGATCAGCCAGTCGATCCGGCTGACTCTGGCCCTCGAACCGCCCTTCCCTTTAGACTTAATCGTTCGCACTCCCCAGCGTCTGCGACGCGGACTGGAGGAGGGGGACTCCTTCCTGCGCGAGATCGTCACGAAGGGCAAAGTGCTTTATGCACAGACTGACCGCGCGATGGGTCCGCAAGGCCGAGGCCGACGCGAGGGGCGCAGACGCGTTAACTCGGCGTAAGCCACCATTGAATGACCTTGTCTGCTTCCACTGCCAGCAAGCGGCCGAAAAGTATCTCAAGGCGCTGCTTGAGGAGTTCGGCCTTGTGGTCCCGCGAACGCACAACTTGGATAAGCTTCTCTCGCTTCTGCTGCCCCACGATGCGGCGCTCAAGTCGCTACGGCGCGGACTCGTCTCGCTCTCTCGGTTCGCCGTGGATTACCGATACCCGGGGCAGAGCGCGACCATGCGTCAGGCTCGGTCGGCTTTGCGGCAACTGGAACGTGTTCGCCGTGCCGTCCGGCAGCGGCTCGGGCTTCCCCGATCATGAAGCCCATTACCACCTGCATCCCCTTGTCAAGTGCCCGATGTCGGGCGAAGCCGGCGGACGAAGTCGGCATGTTCGGGCGATGCCAATCCCTGCTGGAGCACGACCATCACTTGGGCGAGGTCGCCTCGGATCAAGGCCGCCGGGTCGAGCCAGAGGCCGGGAAACACCTCGCTCTTGTAATGGCCTGCCGGACTCAGCGGCAGAGGCACATACCGATCCTCACGGAGGACGAACCAGTCGATGGCCCGATCCCACACCCGCCACACCACGTACTCCAACACGCCATTGCGTTGGTAGGCGCGGAGTTTGTCGTGCAAATCGTAGCTGGCGCTAGAGGCGGCAACTTCCGCGATCAATTCCGGGGCCCCTCCGACGTACTTGTCGCTGTCCCGCGACTGTCCGCCGCATTCGGGTCGAATGCGGAGGAAGGCGTCCGGCTGGGGCTCGTTGTCCAGGTCCAGGCGGACGGTCGTATTGTCGCTGCCTTCCACTCCCGGCGTCGCCGACTCGTAGAGTGCCAACCAGCCGATGATTTTGAAATGCGGTGTACCATGTTCTAGCGATACGGGCGACGGCATATACACGACTCCTTCGATGAGCTCCGCCTTCTTGACGTGCGGCATCGCAGCATACCGCCTTTCGAACTCCGCGCGCGAAAGCCGGTCCCCCGCGCGCAATTCCGGCACGCGCTCGGGCAGCGGCCATTCCGCAGTGCTGGTCTGAATCGTCGCCATGCGAACTGCCTCCTCACGGTGAAGGATTCTCGCCTTTACCACCCCCAGTAAGTATAACTCGCCACGTGGCCCCGGAGAATCCCACACCCGGTTTTGGTTCCGAGACATTCTGCGTTGTTCATTGCCGGTTTTTCATCCTTCACTTCCTCCCCGCACGATCGCAAGCACTTCGTCGAGGATCAGACCATTGGTGGCGATGCCTTGGCCGGAGTAGATCGTGCGGCGGCCTTGCCAGTCGGTGAACGTACCGCCGGCCTCCTCAACGATCGGCTGCACGGCGGCGGCGTCCCAGACGTTCATGATCGGCTCGCCCCTCAGCTCGGCCCGGTCGGTGGCCCCCCCCTGGTA
>CAYTJV010000227.1:0-11162 GCA_964438165.1 uncultured Planctomycetaceae bacterium
CGCCCAACAAGAGAAGGCGCAGTTGCTGGAGCACCTCCGCCAGTCGCTGCACAAGGGCCCAACCGACGAACAGGCCAACGCCATTGTCGGCTATTGCTGGCCCGCGGTGCTGAGCCCGTTGTTGTCGTACTCCAGGCCGCAGTTCGTCAAGCAGTTGTTGGCGGGGATCGATGCGGTGCTGGTCGAAATGCCCGATCTGCCCGAGTCCTGGCAGATCTTCGGCACTTCCCAGGTGGCCAAGATCCTCAAGCAACTCGGTTTTCGCGAGCAGCCGCCGGAGGGGGGAAAGGGATGAAGGATGAAGGATGAAGGATGAAGGATGAAGGATGAGAGATGAGAGATGAGAGATGAGAGATGAGGGGGAGAGAGGGAGAGAGGGAGATGTCCGTGTCCATGCGGATGAATTCTCGCTTGCGGTTTAACGCTTCTTTCCTGAACCCTGAACCCTGAATTCAGGAGCCAGCCATGCCTCCCGCGGCGCGGATTTCCGACATGCACGTGTGCCCGATGGTCACCGGGATCGTCCCGCACGTAGGCGGGCCGATCAGCAAGGGCTTCCCGACGGTCATGATCGGCTTCATGCCCGCGGCCCGGGTCGGCGACATGGCCGTCTGCGTCGGCCCGCCCGACACGATCGCCAAGGGCTCGATGACGGTGATGATCGGCAACATGGCGGCCGCCCGCATGGGCGACCTCACCGCCCACGGCGGCACCATCGCCATGGGCTGCCCTACCGTGATGATCGGCGATGTAGGCATGGGCGCCGCCGGCGTAGCGGCCGGCGCTTTTGCGGCAGCGGCCAAGAGCGGCGCGCCGCTGGTCTGCAAAGGCCCCTGCGCGGCTTGTGGACACCTGTAACGAGGCGACAGAATGGCCACCGCAGCATCCCAACTTGCCGAAGCCCTGCGGGCGCACCTCGATTTGCAGCCCGGCGAGTCGCTCTACGCAGTTGTGGACGCGGCCCAGGACTCCGACTTCGCCCTGGACGCGGAGCGCCGTTTCGGCCTCCCGATGCGCATGCTCTTCAAGGGCGAGGCGGCGCAGTACATGCGCGAGGTGGCCCCATATCTCATTCCAATTCCGCTGGACAGCGAATACCTGGAGAGTTGGGCCGAGCGCTGGGGCAAGAACGTCGGCATCCTCCTCACCACATCGGCCACCCCCGACAAACTACTCCGCCATCTGCGAGAGATCTTCGTTGTGAAAGATGAAGAGGGGCAGGAATACTTCTTTCGATTCTATGATCCTCGCGTGCTTCGCGTATACTTGCCGACCTGCACGGCTGAGGAAACTCGACAATTCTTCGGACCAATTCAAGCTTTTCTCTTGGAGGGAGGCGAACGAGATTTGCTGCTGCGATTCGTGCCCGGTGTCGAGGGGCCTTTGCAGCACACGAATGCGCTGGCGGTTTGAGTCGTTCATTGCCAGACGAGCCGGTTAGGGGGACGATTTCGAGGTCAACGGCCATGAAGATCCGAAAGGAACAAGTGCAGGTCTTCGAAGAAGTCCGCATGCCGGACTTCGAAGACTACATGGTCGAGCACCTGAAGGACTTTAGTCCGTTACACTCGAAATCGCTGAGAGAAGATGGTATTCGCGCGCTGATCCGGTTGGGCATAGAACGGGCGAAGAAACACGGATTCACGCGCCGCGGCCCGGTCCGGTTCTACATCGAGACCGCCATCCTGTTGGGCATCGATTTCGACACCGATCCTCAATACCCTTGGGCGGGCAGTATTCTCCGCGATCCGTCGGTTCCCGACCAAACCGAGCGGGCGGACCGGGTGCATGCGTGGCTGATGGAATTGCTCGACGCGGCGGGCGGTCCGGAGCGCCAATACGCCAAGCAGGCCCTGCACCGAGCAAGAAAGATCCCTTTTCAAGCCATGCCCGTATCCGACCCGAGCTTCGGGGACGAGGCCATCCGACGAATGAGGGGAATGCACCCCGAGAAGGTCGGCTACCTCGGGGAGACGGTCCTCCGTGGCCTGATCCCACGCGCCTTCGAGGAGGCGAAGAAGTACTCCGTCTCGACCGACGCGGGCGTGTGCCTGTTCCTCGGCCTGATGTTCGCAGTCGGCCACGGGGTCGCCGGCGATCCGAAGTACCCCTGGGTGGCGAACACCCTGACGAACCCGGCGATCACCGATCCCGACACACGCGTCGAGAGGCTCTACTCCAAGACCATGACCTACCTGGATCACGTGCTCCAGCACGTTGAGGGGCAGTAGACACCAATGTGCTTCAACGGTGGACAGAATCCGGGAAAACCTAGTAGTGGCGGTGCTGCGGTTGCCTGTGGTAGCACTCCTTGCCCTGACCACCCACCTTATGACCCGGGACTATGGAATAACCCGCCAATCAGGAACTCGACAAATTGCTACGCTTATGCCGCGAACGATCCAAACGGACACCCGCCAGGAAAGCCGCAGCCCGGCGAACATTGCGGGCACCCGATGACTGATACCACATGCGCTGAGGTCAGTCGGGCGGCCCAATGCGATGGAATGATACCCGCCCCAAATCCCCCGACTCCGCGAGCGGGTTATTATCCGGTTGCCCTTGTTATGGACCCGGGCGTAGACTACCACTGGTATCGGCAGGACGACAATGGCCGTTGGAGCCACAAACCAGGCAATACGGACGCGAGAGACGTGGATGCCTCAGGAAATCCCATCACAAACCCGCAAACGGCGAATCGTGACTATAGCGGGTCTGGTGGGCCTAACTACCGCGACTTTTGCGGCTATTTCTACGTTCCTGCCGCCAGGGTGCGCACAGGGCCGCCGTAAAGCAAGCCGAGAGTTCGATATTATGCCAACACATGCCACAACGCTAGACGACCGTTGGAGCGACCATTACCTGTCCGCAATGGTCCTCTATCATACGCTCTTGGGCCACGACATGCCTGGGAAGCCTAGGACAGAGCCGACACCCGAAGTCTTGGTGCAGATCCTAAACAAAGTTATCTGTGGAAAGTATGCGCGCTCCGACTCCGACTACTTCGCAGCCGGCCCATCAGCACAATTCACGGTCCTTTCTAAGCCTCCGCCGCTGGCCGAAGGTGCGCGGTATGCGCTTATCAGCCTCAACGCTACGACCGCGCGCAGCGAGTTCATAAGTGTTCGGACTGGCGGGATTGTCTTCGAAGATCCGGTTTGGGCTGTACTCGCAGCACACGCCCTGTCGCGGAAGTTGGCTGTCGCCCTTCCAATAGCCAAGACTAATGATGAGCTATGGGAGAAACTATCGGTCGTGGCAAAGGCCGTGCGGGAAAGAAAGTACGTGCCGCAGGATTTCCTTGGAGCTACTACTGCGTTTGTTCCGCCCGACACAAGTCCTAAGTTCGAGTTGATCGACGTTGATGCGGACAAGGTTGCTTTGTTGCGAAGCCGTGGAATGCAATCGCTAAGGGTAACGGCGACGCCGAAGTTCTTTGAATTGTTTGTGCCGCCTGTTGAAACGAGGCAGTAGGCGTAGGGTGCTCTGCGAGCACCTTTTTCGAGTCTCAGGGACCGTGTTTGGGGTCGACCGTGTTTGGGGTCGACCGTCATTCACATTCCACATTCCGGGTCCACATTCCGGGGACACAATACTTAATTCGTGCAACTGCGAGATGTGTACACTTTGTGTTGAGTTCTGTCACGAAATCAGTATTATGTCCCCGGAATCTGCCCCCGGAATTTGCCTTAATCTCCAGAAATGCCAGAAATCGGGCAACCGGCATCGAGATAGAACGATAATCGTTCTTGGGGGCATCGGGGCAGGACGCTACGATGGCTGAGCAGTTATTCGCAGGGCTTTAGACTGAAGGCGACGATCATGGCCGACTGGAAGAGTCAACTGCAGAATCCGGCGTTGCGCCGATACGAAGCTACCCCAAAGCACGGGGGTGGGTACACCGCCGGAGCCCAGGGAACGATCATGGATTTGGGACCCGGGGCGGCTGCCGAACTGTTGCGGGCAGCGATCTTCGATCCCGGTATCGCGGCCGGCAACAAGGCGCCGTCGCTGTGGGGTTACCGCAACGGGAAGATCTACCGCTTCATGTGGGACAACCAGGGAGCCTGGCACGGCTACCCGGCTGAGGAAAAACCGCCCAATGCCGTGCTCCAGCAGTGGCGTGACAACGGCACGATCACCGAAGCCGAATTCGGCAAGATCCGCAAGTATCCGGCCCGCGGGGCTTGATTCGTGTTGCAGGCGTAGGGTGCTCTGCGAGCACCTTTTTCGAGTCTCATGCTTGTCATGCGATTGCAGGGATGGTGTTCACAGAGCACCCTACTTGTCTGTGGGCGCCTGCAAGGCGTGGACGCAACGATGCAAAGTTAGATTCTAAAGCCTGACCCTGACCGCTGCTGATCGCTGTAGTCTCCATTGAGTGCGCTCGCGAAATTACTATTGTGTCTGGAATTTCCGGACGGGTGGCACGCCCTGAGGCTTTGCGAAGGGCGTGGTTTTGTGCGTCGACGCAGCGACTCGGTCCCCGGGAAAGACTGTGGGCGTGGGATCTGACCCGCGGCGCACGCGACTCCGTGGCAAACCTGGGTGGATCGAGGTAGAATGAGAATACCAGGGGGATTGCAGGCCTTTCACGGCATTTTCACGACGACCGCTTCGGATGCCGCCTTTGAGCCCTCCCACCGCCGCGGAGTTGCAGGACCATCCTGTGGTCAAGCGGGCGCTGGAGGACGCTTGGAGGGACTCCCAGGCCGGTGATCCAGCGAACCGGCATGAAGAGGGAGGCTGGATCTACATGAACATCGTTACCGGTGGCATCACGGTCGAGCGTGCCACGGCGGGCAACCAGGCAAGCGTTGACCTGAGCGCCCCGCCCACCGTCAAAGACTCCGTCATAGTTGGCAAGTTCCACACGCACCCCAATCCAACCTCGGATGGTTGGGATCCGGGCCCCAGCGACGGAGACCGAAAGGCGGACGAAAGGCATGGCGTACCCGATTTGATCCTTGCGGACGACGGAATTCATGTTTCTGGTCCGACGAGCCGGCGAGGGGGACTTGGCCGCGCGCCGGGATTTCCATCATGAAGTATCCGCGCACGGTTCATGCCTTGGTTTGTGTGATTCTCTCGCAGCGGAAGGCTGCGGAAAGGAGATTGCGTCCATGACAACTGCAGTGAGTCAGGAGTCGACCAAGCCGCGGGTTTCATCCGACGAGGCATTGAGGGTCGCACGCCTGGACGCCGAGAAGGTCTATCGCGACCTGTCGCCCTATCGAGTCACGATCGTGTTGGAAACTGATGGCTGGCATGTCGACTACGAACTGAAGAATCCGAATGTCCAAGGCGGCGGGCCGCAGTACCTCGTCGACGTTGCCACTGGCGCGATTCTTAAGAAAAAGTACAGCCAGTGAATCGCGCATGGGGTGCCCCTGGATTGGAGATTGGGAATCGGCCGGGTGGCACGCCCTGAGGCTTTGCGAAGGGCGTGGTTTTCCAGTCGACGCACCGAAGCCACGCCCATCGAAGACTTTGGGCGTGCCACCCTACCCGCCAAGGCACGCAACTCGGTGGCAAACCTGGGTAGATTGAGGTAGAATGACGATCGGGGTGCAGGGGGCACACCGGCTCTCACCGCAGAGGCGTCGTTCCATGTCGCAGGTCGTACACGCGGTTTATGAAAACGGGGTTCTCCGCCCCCTCGAGCATCTTGACTTGCCGGAGCACCAGAAAGTCCGGGTAATTGTAGAACCTGTTCCCTTGGGCGTTGCCGAAGCGCCTGCCGCGGGACATGGCGATGATCCCTTGGCAGACCTTCGCGTTTCCACGGGGATTGCAGATCTTTCGCAACATTTTGACGACTATCGCTTTGGACGCCGCCGCCCATGACCCCGGTGTTCCTTGACACATCCGGATTGATCGCGGTTGTCAACGTCGACGATCAATGGCACGCTTTGGCCGAAGCGGTCTGGCGAAACTTGGTTGCCTCGCCCGCGCCGCTCGTAACGACATCGCTGGTGCTGATCGAGATCGGCGACGGCTTGTCGCGGATCGAGCATCGTGAGTTGGCCTGGCAACTCCGCGATCGTCTGCTCGCTTCGACGCGCGTTGAAATTATGGATAAAGCCGCGACCGCCGGTCGTGGCTTTGCGGCGTGGATCTTCATTGCCCCGCTGCTTTGCGTTATACTCGTTTCATGGCCAATTCCCTGGACGAAGCCGCCCTGCCATCCCTCGCCGCAAGCTCGGCCGAAGCCCTCCAGGGGCCCGAGATCGAGGCCCACGAGACGAGGAACCTCTGGACGCTGGCATTGCACCAGGTGGTGCTGCGCGTGGGCTGGACGTTCAAGACCGAGAGCATCCTCGTGCCCGCGTTTCTCGACACCGTGCTCGACGTGGGCTGGCTGCGAGGCTGTCTGCCCTTGGCGAACCGGCTGGGACAGAGCATCCCGCCCGTGTTCTCCGCGGAATTTCTGAGAACCATGCGGCGTAAGAAGTGGGCCTTGGCAGGGTTCGCCGCCATGGTCGGCCTCCCGTACCTGACCTTGGCCGCGGTTTGGCTCGGCAGCGGCGGACACGGGAGCCTGACGGTCGCGGCGGCGTTCCTTGCCTTGCAGTTCGCGTTCTATGTCTTCTACGGGCTGTACCAGATGTCGTTCGGCACGGTCCAGGGCAAATTGATCCGGCCTACGCGGCGAGGCCAGTTGCTTTGGGGCTCCACGTTCTGGGGACTGTTTCCGACGATCTTCTTCTGTCAATGGCTCATGCCCGGCTGGCTCGATCCGCCGATGCCGGGCTACGGGTACCTTTTTCTGTTCGTGGGGTTGTCGCTGGCGGCGTCGGGCGCGATCGTCTGCGCGTTGGCGGAGCCGGCCGACCACGCTTCCGACGGCTCCACCGAGAAACGCGCGAGCATCGCCGAGACGCTCTCCGCCCTGCGGCGCGATAAGAACCTGCGCCGGCTGGTGGTGCTGATCCTCTTGTTCTTCCTGGGTCTGGTGACGATCCCCCACTATCAATCGTACGCCCGGAAGCAGTTGGGGACCGAGGCCCGGGACCTCGTGTTCATGGTCATCACGCACACCACGGCCGTGAGCACCTACAGTTTGTTCCTCGGTCCGGTGGCCGATCGGTGGGGAAATCGGCTGACGCTCCGGGTGCTGATTCTCGGGGCGGCGATCGCCCCGGCCTACGCCCTGGCGCTGCCGTCGTTGGCCGGCGGACTGAGCCGCCAATGGTTCTGGCTGGTTTTCATCCCGTTGGGCCTGACTCCGCTGGTGCCGACGATCGTGTTCAACTATGCCTTGGAACTGTGCCGGGCCTCGGAACATCCCCGCTACGTGAGCACGGTCAACCTGGCCATGATGCCCCCGTTCCTGCTCTCGCCGCTGGTAGGAACGCTGGTCGATACGGCCGGGTTCCCGAGCGTGGCGATCGGCGCCTGCGCCGTCATGCTCGGCTGCGGGGCCTTGACGTTCTGGCTCGAAGAGCCGCGGCGCCTTGCCCGTAGCCAAGGGCGCGCCTAGCATGACTAAAGACACCCGATCCTCACGTTCCGACCGCCACCGAAGTCCAGCCAAGGCGGCTGGCGCGCGGTGGATCGTGTGCGAGGGGAGCGGGCGTTGGGCGATTGGATTGCGGCGGGAAGCCGCCCCCGCGGGGATCCGGCTCCACGAGACCCGCAGCCTGGCCGACGCTTGGTCGATGCTCGGACAGTTTCCCTCCAGCTTCCTCGTCGCCGAATTGACCCTCGCCAACGCGCAACCGCTCTTGGATCGCATGGCCGGAATGCGGCGTGCGTATCCCCTGGCGCGGATCGCGGTGGTTGCCGAGCGGTCCTTGGCAGACTACGAGTGGCTGGCGAGGGAAGCGGGGGCGGTGTGGTTCGCCGTGTCGCCGCGCGAGCTCCGGCCGATCGTGGCGATTGCCGAGCGGCACGTGCGGCTCGCGCCCACCCCGGCGGGCGACTTCGTGCAAGAAATCTGGGACGCCTTGCCGTGGAAGCCGGTCGGGGACGAGGGCCCAGAGTAGTAGGCACACTCCGTGTGCCGTAACCGACGGGGCGTGTACCGCGAGCGGCGGACGGCACACGGAGTGTGCCTGCTACTGAAAAAGGAAAACCGACGATGGCCGATGGTCCGTTGAACGAACAGACTGTGCTCAAAGCTTTGGACAGCTTCGCCGATCCGGAGGCGGGGCGGAGCGTGGTGCAGCTCGGCCAGGTACACGGGCTTCGCGTCGCCGATGGCCAGGTGGCGATCACCTTGGGGCTGACGACCTACTCGGCCCCCTTGTGGAAGCAGATCCAAACCGAGCTGGTCGAACATCTCCGTGCCCAATTGCCGTCGCTTGCCCAAGTTAGCGTGACCGTGGAGCCGCACTCGCGCCCGGCGGAACGGATGGGCGAGGTCGGGTTGCCGGCCAAGAGCGTGATTGCGGTCGGGTCGGGCAAGGGGGGCGTGGGCAAGAGCACGATCGCGGCCACCCTGGCCTACGGACTCTCCCGCGCCGGCGCCAGCGTGGGACTGATGGATGCCGACGTCTACGGCCCCAGCATCCCGCACCTGCTGGGCGCCACGGCCCGCCCGCAACTGGTCTCCGGCCGGATTCAGCCGGTGACGGTCGACGGGATGGCCGTCATGTCAATGGGCTTTGTCGTGCCGGCCGGCGAAGCCGTGATCTGGCGCGGACCCATGCTCCATCACGCCCTGACCCAATTCCTCCGCGATACCGAGTGGGGCGATCTGGATTACCTGATCGTGGACATGCCGCCAGGCACGGGCGACGTGGCCATCACGCTATCCCAGCTCTTGCCGCTCACCGGCGCGGTGGTTGTGGGCACGCCGCAGGACCTGGCGCTATTGGACGTGGTCAAAGCGATCGCCATGTTCCGCAAGGTACACATCGACGTGGTGGGGATGGTCGAGAACATGAGCCACTTCATTTGCCCCAACTGCCACAGCCGCCACGACATCTTCGGTTCCGGCGGCGCGCGGCGCAAAGCGGCGGAGCTCGAGGTGCCGTTCCTGGGTGAAGTGCCGCTCAATACGCAGTTGCGGGTCTACGGCGACGAGGGGAGAGTGGCCGCCTCGTTCCAGGACCGCGACTCCGCGCCGTATCTGGAGGCGCTGGCCGCCAATCTGGTGCGCAACCTGGTGGCCCGCCGACGTCAGAAGCCGCCCCTGCCCTCGCTCACGGTGTTGAAGTAGAGTCGAGAGACCATTCTTCTCCGTGCCCTCCGTGTCCTCCGTGGTGAATCAATTCTTTTCACCACGGAGGACACGGAGGGGCGATGGGGGCGTCGAAGTAAAGTATTGCTGCATAAAAAGTTAGAGCCGCCGGGAGTCGATTCCCGGCGGCTCTTTCTCGTCGTAGTAGGGCCAGTTTCGGCGGCTTGGGGGCGAAAGCATTGGCCGCGTGAAGCGACCACGTACTGGCGCCCGCCGGGAGCCACTTACTTCTTCTTCTTGGCTACTTTCTTTGCAGCCTTCTTCTTGGCCACCTTCTTCTTCGCCACTGTCACACCTCCATCCAAGGGTTCGTGACGAGACTCGGCCCAGAGAGTCCAAACTCCGGAAGGCCACCCAAGAGTCTCGTCGTTACCAAAATACCGAATACCTTCCTAGCAACCGCCGCGCACCGATTTGAGTTCCTGATCAGCCGCGCAGTGGTTCGATGTCACAGTACGTTGCACCCATGTTTCACTATATTTGTACAACGATCGCGGGAATTTGCAACACGTTTCAGGTCCATCTCGCGCATTTTTTCAAAAATATTTTCCTCCACGATGCTCGATCGCGAGGAAATTCGCGCGATAAAGTCGTTCTCGGCGTCGTCGCGCGCGTTGAAACGGCACTGGATCGCGGCTCATCGCCATCTTCCGCGGCCGCCATAGGAGGCCAACGTCGCGTAGCTCAGGTAGGCAAGATATCCGAACAACAGCGCGCTGAACAAGCTTTGCCACTCGACCAAGGCTACCACCGCCAAGAGCGTTGCCGCCACGAACGAGATCATCAGCGACCATCGCGCTCCTTCGGCCGGATGGATTCCCACGAGCACTTCGCGCGAGATCTGCCCGCCGTCCAACGGATGGATCGGCAACAGGTTTACGATGCCCCAGAAGATGTTGATGAAGAGCAACTGATTGATAAAATCGCGAAAAACCGCAGACCAGACAATTTCCCGGACCCAAATTTCCAACGGCATCGGCAAGCCGACCTGGACTACCACGTCGATTCCCGCCGCCATGAGCGCCCCGACGACGAGGGCTGCCAGCGCGAAACCCGCGGCTGGGCCCGCCGCGGAGATGGCGATGTGCGACAGACCACTCGGTTGTCGCGAGTAGGCGCTCTCGCCATACGACGTGAAGCCGCCCAAGCCATAGAGCGTGATCGAGGGATAGAATCCGTACCCCCGCATCGCCGCGGCATGTCCCAATTCATGAATCAGGATCGACACGAAGAAGGCAATCATCCAGCCTACCAGCTCGATCGGGTCGCCGGCCTGCACGCCGAACAGCAGCCCCACCAGCCAGAACAGCGGGTGTACGCGAACCGGGATGCGGAAGGTCGAGAAATTCAGGTCCCACGGCGTTCGCGGAGGGTCGACTCCGAACACAGTGCAGCTCCTCTGCCGGTCTTTGCGGATGGTTCAACGCCATGCCATTGTAGCACAGCAGGCCGAAGCCGCAACGAAGGGGGCATCCTCGTTCCCACGCTCCGCGTGGGAACGCGCGCCGGGACGCTCTGCGTCCCGTTTTGCTCGCGCCGCGGAGCCGCCGAACGTGCGTTCCCACGCAGAGCGTGGGAACGAGAATTAACCACCGACCACCGCCCTCTGCCCTCCGCCCTCTGCCCTCTGCCCTCTGCGTGCTGCGTATTGCGCAAAATGCGGCGGCGGAACGGACGCACACGGTCGGCCGAGGGCCCGGAGAATGTACTCCGACGCCCTCGCCGAGGCCCCGCCGTGGGCGATCCTGGCCTTCAACTGCGCCAGGCGCTCGACCAGCCGCTCGCGCGCGGCGGAATCGGTGAGCCACCCGGTCACGTGGGCCGCGATCTCGGCCGACTTGTCTTCGCAGGTGAGATACTCCGGGAACAGCACCCGATGCGCATCGGCTTGTCCCGGGTGGTAGGGCGTGAGGTCGTTGGGAAAGAGCTCGTCGGCGGCCAGCAGGTTCACCAGCGTGATAATCTCCACCTTGCG
>CAYTJV010000228.1:0-11160 GCA_964438165.1 uncultured Planctomycetaceae bacterium
CCCACCCGCATGAACAGCGCCAACAGCGTGCCGCCGAAGCCGAAGCCCAGGAGGGCCTCATAGGCGTGCTCACCGTAGATAAGGAAGATGATCGATCCGCCCAAGAGCCCGAGCCCGTCGGTCAACATCCCGGTGATCGTCCCGGTCCGGTAGCCCAACTGGAGGGCCTTGCCGAAACTATCGCGTGCGGCCGCGGCCACGCGGAGATTGCCCACGGTGGCCATCCGCATTCCCACGAAGCCGACCGTGGCGGAAAAGATCGAGCCGACGAAGAACGCGATCGCCCGCCCCCAGGCAATCGACTGCTCGGCGTTCGCCGCTTTCGCGGCAAAGTACAGAAGGGCCGTGATCACGAGGATCAGCACGCCGACCACGCGAAACTGGCGGAACAAATAGGCGTTGGCGCCTTCACGGACCGCGCGGGCGATCTCCTGCATCCGCGGCGTCCCCTGGTCGGCGTTTTTCACCTCGCCGACCAACATCAAGGCGTACCCCAAGCCGGCCAACGCGATAACCACGTTGAGGCAGAGGAAGAATTTCTCCCAATTATTAAACTTGTCGCCGAAGAACGGCTCCAAGAGCTTGATGCCGCCGCTGGACTCCGCGCCCACGGCCGCGGCGGCCGCCGCGGGAGCCAGCTCGCTCGTAGCGACCGGAGGCTGGAACTGCAGCCAACCCAAAGCCGCCAAAATTCCCACAGTCACCAGCGCCAAGAAGACGGTGGAGCCCCGCCTGCGATTCCGCCTCACCAGCGGTCGGCTCCTGCTCCCAGAACTCACTTTCCCAGCCATTGGATGCTCCTAGTGCAAAGACAACTGGTTGACGAAATCGTTAAGCCAAGCAGTTTACAGAACATTTTCCAAAGCTGTCAACCATAGCATTCCCCCTGACCTGCGGCGCGAAACCGGGCCTGGTAAGGGCATGTCGGCGGCCCGGAAAAGCTGCGGGCATGGTTCTCATTTCTCAAGGTTCGGGTGAATCTACCTCTACAGCAAGACTTCCGCACCCGCGCCACTACATGTTGTGTTCTTCCGCAGTCCGTCGGCACAACATCTTGTGGCATCTACGCGGAAGTCTTGCTGTAGAGCTACTCGCCAAATCCACTAACTCAGGGTATTTCCATATAACCCATACTTGTCCCAAAACGCTTCACACCGCAGATTCCAAATTTTCTGCTTGGTTTTCCCGAAGGCAACAATTACGATGAATCGTAGGACGGCCTTTCCAGGCCGTCTCTTGGGCGGTTTCTTGACGGCCTGCAAAGGCCATCCTACCGAAAACGCCACAGAAAACACCGCTGTACTGTTCGCTGAACCACCGTATCGGAGGAATCTGGCCATGACCTGGGGTCACAGGATGCGCTGGCTGAACCGGATTTGCCTGCCGGTTGCCTTGGTGTGTGTTCCGTTCCTCCTCGCCGCAGGGGAACGCTCGAAAGCGCGGCGCGACGCCGCACCCGCGGGCGAAGTCGTCGAGATGTTCACCGGGATCGAAAAGGGCCAGATCGAGGTCCAGTTGATCCCCAAGGACTCCACGCAATGCACAGTGCTGGTTAAGAACAAGACCGAGAAGCCGCTCTCCATCAAACTGCCCGACGCCTTTGCGGGTGTGCCGGTGCTTGCCCAGATGGGTGGCATGGGAGGAGGTCGAGGAGGCGGAGGAATGGGGGGCGGCGGAATGGGTGGCATGGGAGGTGGCATGGGCGGCGGCGGCGGACAGATGATGGGTGGCGGCATGGGTGGCGGTGGCGGCGGAATGGGTGGCGGCGGAATGGGTGGAATGGGCGGCCAGGGTGGTGGCGGCGGAATGTTCAACGTCCCGCCCGAGAAGATCGGCCAACTCAAAGTCCCCACCGTCTGCTTGGAGCACGGCAAGCCCGAGCCCCGGCCCGGCATGAAGTACGAGATCAAGCCCATCGAACAGGCCAGCGACAAGCCGGCCGTTCGCGAGCTTTGTTCGATCCTGGGTCGCGGCGAGTTGAATCAGCGCGTGGCCCAGGTGGCCGCCTGGCATCTGAACAACAACATGAGCTGGGATGAGCTGGCCAAGAAACAGTACAAGTTTGCCAATGGCATGACCCGGCCTTACTTCAGTCGCGACGAGATCCAGGCGGCGATGAGGGCCGTCACCGTGGCGACCCTGGCGGTCGAGAACCCCAAACCCGTCTCGCCGTCGAACTCCGTGAGCCAGAACACGCCCAAGTAGGTGCGATCAATCGCGGAGCAGCTTCTCGCTAAGGATCTTGGCGATCAGGGGGTTGTAGTCGCCGGAGACGGTCCGCGGCGGGAGCCAGCTCTCGTAATCGAAGTCGGGATACGCCAGCGGCTGGTGCAGCTTTTGGTGTACCACGTAGAAATCGTGCACCTTGGCGGCGATTTCTGGGCTTTCATAGTCCCCCAGGTCGGTTTTCGGTTCCGGCACGTCGCCGACGAACTGTTCTAGGCCGCAGCCGACGTAGACGTAGAACTGCTTGAAATCGCGGGCCGTGGTGATCTGCGGTCCGCCTCCATAGTCGCCGACCCAAAGCTGCTCGTGCGTCTCGATTACCCGGCCGGGCATGCTCACGCAGAGACGCACCTGGACCTCGGGATCAAACCGCTCCAACAACTGAATCAGCTCGCGTACCTTCATAAGCTGCCACCTTCCAGGCGAGTCTCCCCCTTCTCATAAACATAGCTTGGTCACCCGCCCGGAGCGACCCCCCCATCTACTGGAGGGGCACTTTCCGTGCTCCTTGTTCCCACGCTTGCTCCTTGTTCCCACGCTTGCTCCTTGTTCCCACGCTTGCTCCTTGTTCCCACGCTTGCTCCTTTCCTTGTTCCCACGCTCCGCGTGGGAACACAGGCTGCGACGCTCTGCGTCGCGTGGCTGACTGACCGCTGACGATTGCTGGCTATGGACTGCGGGACGCGGAGCGTCCCGACGACGTACGTTCCCACGCGGAGCGTGGGAACGAGGAGAACGCCACGGAGGGCGTTCCCTACAGGCGATCTCCCAGGTTCACGCCCGAACCAGCTCCTCCACGAACTTGCGGGCCTTCTTGGCCTCTTCCAGAAGCGTCGCAAGATCGCCGGGGCTGAGGCACTCGATCACCAGGGGGCCGGACGTGAAACCGCCCTGTTTGAGCCGGGTCATGACGGCGGGGAAGTTCACCAGGCCCGTGCCCGGCGTGACATCGACCCGCTTCGGCTTTCCGTAGTCCTTGACCGACATGCCGCGCACCAGGCCGTCGACCGACGCGGCGTCTTCAACCGGATCGATCTTGCCGTCGGAGTAGTAGGCGACGTTGCCCGGATCGTACCAGACGGCGAAGTTCTTCTTCCCCACCCGCTCGCAGCGCTGGCGGCACTCCGGCCCGGTGGCGTTCAGCGGGCCGTGGGGCTTCAAGGTGATCGCAACCTTCTTCTGGGCGGCGTAATCGCAGCACTCCCGGATCGTCTTGTAGTACGGCTCCTCCTGGTCCGCGCCGCCGATGCCACCTAACAAGAGCTCGCCGCAGCCGCAGGCGGCCACGTTGTCGATCATTCGCTTCAAGCCCTTGATGCCCGGCTCCAGCGATTTCTTATCGACCGGGAATCCGCCGCCATAGACGGAGATGATCCTAAGCCCGCGTTTTTGGGCCTCTTGGCCGGCCTGTTGGGCTTCCTCCAAGGTGCTGTTCATCGAGATGACGACGTTGCTCTTCGACTTGATCGTCATCAGCCCGACGCACTTGTAGCCCGCCTCGGCGATGGCGTCCAGGGCGACACGGTACTCGTGCTGACCCCAGGGTCGGGTGTAGATGCCGATCTGCCATCCGCCCCCGCTGGGCCCGGCAACCGCTTCCGCAGCGGTCTGCGAGAGGATCTGAGGAATCGCAAGTCCCGCAGGCCCGAGAGCCAGCGTGCGGGCAAGGAACGTTCGCCGCGTGGTACGAGTGGAAGTGGCCATGATAGATGTCTCCTCAGCGAAGGTCGTAACGGGAGGAATTCTGCCAGGCTCTTGTATACCACCCGGGGCGCGCGTATTCCAGGGATGGTTGCCGAGGGGTGGGCAAGAATCGAGCCGCGTGACGCTTGCGGAGTCAGCAAACGTCAGTTCGCTGCCCGCACGTCGTATGCATAGAGCCGGTCGCCGTGGCGGACGTAGAGGCGTCCGCCGCAGACGACGGGGTGCGTCCAGGTCGGGCCTTCGCCGCCTTCGGGGATCTTGAATTGGCTGATCAACTCATGTTTGGTCGGTGTCGGGCGGACCAGGCCCACCTTGCGCTGTTCGCTCAGGGTGTAGAACAATCCGTCGGCACAGGTGAGCGAGCCCTCGCCCACGCCGCGTTCGGCATACATCATCCGGCCGGTTTTCCAGTCGAGGCAGATCCATTTGGCGTTATTGTTCTTCTGTGCGGCGCCGTAGAGATGGCCTTCCCACAAGATCACGCCGCCGTGACGGCTGTCCAGATCCTTGGATCGCCACACCGGCTCGACCGTGGCCTTGCCGCCTTGGACGTTGATCTTCAACAGCGCGGAGCCCAGGCCGTAGCCTCCGCTGATGAACACGTGGCCGTCGTGGTAGACGGGCGTGACGCAGTTGGCCACGTAACGCGGCGTGTAGTGCTCGAACTTCCACAGAAGGTCGCCCGTGTCGGCCCTGACGCCGATCAAGGACCTGGACGCCATCGTGAGGAGGATCCGCAAACCCTGACATTCGATCAGGAACGGCGAAACGTAGCCCGCCGGCTCGCCCGCGCTGGACGATTTCCAGATAGTGCGCCCGGTTTTCTTGTCCAGCGCCGCCATGGCGGTCGGGCCTCCGGGCGAGCAAATCACGCGGTCGCCGTCGATCAAGAGCGACTCGGCACGGCCGAACCCATCGCGTTTGCCCTGGAACTGCGCGGCCAGGTTTACGTCCCAGAGCTTTCGACCGGTCTTCGCCTCCAGGCAGACGATCTCTTCGTGGGCGTTTTCGTGGTAAAGCCGATCGCCATCGATGGTCGGAGTGCCTCGTGCGCCAGCCGGGCCCGATTCCGTGCAGGCCGCACCATTTTTCGCCTGCCACAGAATCCGGCCGTCCATGTCCAGGGCAAAGATGACCAGGTCGCCACCGACGTCGCCAGCCGTGTAGATCATGCCGTCGGAGATCGTAACTCCCACAAAACCGTGGCCGATTCCCCTGGCGGTCCAGAGCAGCTTGGGGCCTTGTTCCGGCCACTGCTTCAACAGTCCGGTTTCCACCGAGATGTTGTCCCCCTTGGGCCCGTGGAACCGCGGCCAGCTCGGAGCCGGATCGCCGGCGGCCGCGTCAGTGCGTCCGGCCATCGCTGCGCCGATCCATATCGCCAAGAGCACAATCGGTGTTGTCGACATCGGCCCGGGTGCTTTCCTTCGCCGGCCTACGGGCAAGAGGCTGGCCAGCATCCCCACGCCGATCTGCACCAGGAAGCTCAGCGGCATGGCCCAGAGGAAGCTGATCCCCTTGGCTCCGGTGATTTCTTCCCAGAAGTTGACGGCCACGACGACCGCCAGGCCCGCAGCCGCGCCCACCAGCGTGCCGAAGCCCGTGGCCCAGGGCACGAACATGGCCATGCAGAACAGCCCAAACAGCGGGGCGGAGAGCAGATTGACGACCTTGTAGGCGATTTCCAGCAAGTTCCCGTGGACCACGCCGACGTAGGAGCTGAGCACCACCATGAGGGCGCCGATCACCACGGAAACGCATCGCTCCAGCCAGGCGCCGCCACCCTCAGTGGGCGATGCCGGCCGGCGGCGGAGTCCGAAGCGGTCGATGAAATCGGCAATCACCACCGAGCAGGAAGAATTGATGCCTGCCGACAGGCTCGACATGGCGGCGGCCAGCAGCCCCGCCACCACCAGCCCGGCGAACCCCGGCGGAAGCCCTACGGCGATGAACCGCGTGAACAACTGGTCGGCGTTGTCGTAGATCGTCTGTCCGTCGGGCACCAGGTGCGGGTTGGCTTGGAAGTAGGCCAACAAGGCCAGGCCGAGCGCGGCCAGCAGCACGAAGACCAGCGTATTGGCGATCAGCGAGGTATTCAACACTCCGCGGGCCGATTGGGCGTCGCGCGTGGCCAGATAGCGCTGCACGGCCATCTGGTCCGAGCCGGCGGTCGATACATACCAGGTGAACGTGGCCAGCACCGCGCCCAGGAAGGTAACTCTCATGTTGGGATCGTAGAAGACGGGCTCGGTCCAGTGGGGCTCCCATCGCCTCGGCCACCAGGCGGAGACGCCGCCCAGGTACACCGTCACCGCGGCAATGGCGACCGCCGCCCCGGCGAAGAGGATCAGGGCCTGGAGCACGTCGGTCCACACCACGGCCCGCAGGCCCCCCATCGCCGTGTACACCAGGGTGATTCCGCCGAGGGCCACGCAGACCCATGGCGTGAACGACGGGTCGAGGCCCATAAGCGGCATGAGGATCGTGCCCACCGTCGCGTACACAATGACCGACATCCACAGCAGCCGCAGGAGGAGAAACAGCGAGGAGCCGAGCAGCCGAACGGCCAGGCCGAGACGGATCTCCAGCAGCTCGTAAGCACTGGTGATTTTGAGCTCCATGATCTGCGGGATGAGAAACCGCCCGGCGACGATCGCCACCAGCGGATAGGCCACGCAGACCGAGAGGAACATCGGGCCGTACTTGATCACCTCGCCCGGCCAGGCCAGGTAGGAGATCGTGCTGAACAGCGTGGCGAAGAGCGACAAGCCCACGGGCAGGGATTTCATGGTTCGGCCGCCCAGTAGGTAATCTTCGCTGGTGTTGCTGCGGCGCCAATAGTACCAGCCCACGGCCAACATCCCCAGGCCGTAGACCGCGATCACCAGCCAGTCGATCGTGCCAAGCGCGTGCGGCGCGCGGCGGCCCACGCGGAGCACGGCCCAAGCCGCGGTGGCCCGCAAGTCCGCGTCGCTGTGGGTTAGCAGAGCCGTGAGCGCCGGGAGATCGGTCTGGCCGGCCACGCTTGCCAAGGCGTCGACCGCACGGATTTGCTCTTCAGACGTTCCCGTGCGCGCATACTCCAGGAGCTGCCGCTTGAAGCGGTCGCGAGACTCGTGGGCGGCGTGGATCACGGCCGCGGCCACGAGCATCACGCGGGCCGATGATCCCGCCGGTTCGCGATCGGCCGCCGCCGTGAGTCTGTCCGCCGCTTCCGACGAGATGCTCCGCAGTCGGCCGAAGACATAAGCGGCCAGCCGCCGCGTTTCCTGGTCGGAAGACTCCAGCAACTCCGTCAGCCGATCTTCAACCCCCGGCAGGCCCGAGTTCAAGAGCACCCAACGGCCGAAAACCGTCATTGCCCCGGTCGATTCCCGCGCCGCCTGGAGGAACGGCTCGTGCAAGTCCTTGGGCACTTTGTAGCCGAGCTTGGCCAGCGTCTCCAGGGCGTGCAGCCGATCGGGGGCCGACGGATCGAGGAACACGTCGCGGATTCGGCCGACCCACGGAGCGGCTTGTCGAGGCTCCCGTGCCACCCGGGCCAGCACGCGCCAGATCCCGATCCGGTACTGCGCCTCGCGCTCGTGGTTGGCCAGCTCTGTCTGAAACGTCTCGCCAACGCCTTCCGGATAGTCAAGTCCCATCAAGAACTCGGCGGCATGGACCTTGACCCATTGCTGCTCGTCACGAAGCACGCCGCGAAGCACCGCGAGACACCGGCCGCGAAGATCGTCTTCGACGGTCTCGCCTCCTCCGGCAGCCGGAGCCGTCGCCAGCAGGCCGACGGCGAGCAGCAGGCTGGTGAAGGTGCCAGGAACCGTTTTCGGGCGTTCAGGCATTCCGATAAGCTAGAGGGAATCGCGTCGTTTGGCAAGGCCGGGGACGTTGGCGTCGACCATCCACCGCGGAGCGCTAACGATCGTCGGCATACAAGTCCTCGCGGCGGAAGGTGCTGTCTTTCGGCCACCCGGGCAGCGGGAGTGGGATCAGATCCAGGGGTGCCGCCGCTGTCTCTACGGCCGCGGTCGGCTGCTCTTCCACCACCACCACCGCTCGGTGCTTCCCCCTCGGCAGGTCGGCCGGCAACTGCAATTGGATGACGGCCGTGCCGTCGGGGCTGACCACCACCTCGGTCTCAATGGTCTTCACGATCGCATCTCCAAGTGGGTTTGGCCATGCTCCTGTAATTCCAATGTTATTATATCGACGGCCGCCCGCGCCGACAGGATCACTTCTTTCCTGCCTTGGCTTTCTTCTTCGCCTCGGCGCGGACCGGCTCCCAGGCGGGCTTGACCAATTGGGCGCTCCAACGCTCCCAGACCACGGTCAGCTCCCTGATTTCGCGATCCCAAGGCGCGAGTAGGGTGGGCCGAGCGAAGCGAGTCCCACCAGAATCGAAATCGCAGCCCGAAGCCGGGAAGTCGGTGGGACTCGCTTCGCTCGGCCCACCCTACAACTTGGTTTTCAGAACGATTGACTGACTTTGACTTCCTTCTTCGCCCCGTTGCGAGTCACCAACGCCGCAACGACGGCGATGTTGACCTCCTCGCTGAGGAACTTGACCCGGCCATCTCCAAATAGCGCGTTCAAGCCGGAGCTATGGAAGCTGTAGGGCTGGCTCGACCCCTCCGTTCCATACGGAGGAGGGAACCCTGTCAGGCTGTAGACTTCGGTGGTATGGTCATAGCCGTTGGTCCGATTGAGGAGGGTGCCGGCTTGCGTTGTCCCCGGAATGAGCAAACCGTCCTTCGAAGATCCCGACAAGAGGATGTCGCTGGCAGGTCGGACCCAGCCGCCGGCATTCGTGTGGTGATTGGTAAGGTTGTCGCCTCCGGGAACCAAGCTGCCGCCACGATACACGAACGGACGTCCGCCCGACTCCCAAACGGCGACGGTGTTGGTCGTGCCGTCATGAATATCGGCGAGTGTCAACCGCGAGTTCTTGGGCAAGAATCCATTCGTAATGAACGCGCCGCCGGACGTTGGGTAACTGCTCGCATCAATAGGAGAAGCCGGGATCGAAAGCGCCCCCAACGTGGGCGATACGCCCAAGGAGGCGCCGTAGTCGCCGACAGCCACGATCCCAATCCACGGTGAGGTCCCCCCCTGGAACGCGTCCGGCTCGTGATCCAACGTGTAGTTCTGCTTTGGCGCTGACGGGCATTCGTAGGTACTGATGCGCAAACTCGACACGGGCAGATTGTTGGGATTGCTCCACGTCACGGACGTGTCGTACTGGTCCCACAAGCTCTTCTGGTCGATGAATGGCAATAGTCGCACGAAGACGCCTGCGCGAACCGTGTTCGACAGGAACGGGCGAACGCTGCTGGGCAGATAGTGCTGGGCCTCGTGAAAGTTGTGGATGCCCAGGCCAATCTGCTTCAGGTTGTTCGAGCATTGGGCGCGGCGTGCCGACTCGCGAGCCGCCTGCACAGCGGGCAAGAGCAGGCCAACCAGCAAGGCGATGATGGCGATCACCACCAGCAGTTCGACCAGACTGAAGCCCCTGCGGCGAGCGATCTTGCCTTGAGACGGAGGAGAAAGAGACTCTTTCATAGTTTTGGTCCTTTGCAGTTCGGTTCGATCAGAATGGTTATGGAAGACGGCGCCTGGTGGTCTTAGCAACAACGCATGGCAGCCCCTCCTTTCCGATTCTCGCGAATTAAATCGCGTGGGCGGCGCACCGGTCCTTCGGTCACCTCGACGTGATCCACCAGCTCGATCACGCCCGCCACGCGGCGGCAGCACTGCTGCGAAAGCTGCTTCTCATAGAACGAGCCGACGCGCCCCCGCAGGGTCACCGTGCCGCCCCGGGCTTCCACATCCAGATGCCGAAGCGACAGCATGTGGCGGCCCGCGAGAAACAGCGCCACGCGGCGCTTGAGGTCTTGATCTGCCGGGTCCAGAGGGGAGTTCGTAGAGATCGACACGAGGTTCACTCCGCATTCATGGTTTCGTTTGCACATCGTGGTCGAAACGGCTATGAGCAATCACCGTGCCGAAAGCGATCGATCCTCGAGTTTTCGGCGCGGACTTACCATGGAAAGGGCCCTCGATGCGGGATCATGGCTGCCGGACCCGTGCGAATCGGAAACTTGGGGACTTTGCGGAGCGAGAATCGTCGTCGAGAGCACGTTTCGTCAATCGCTCCCCAGTTCCTGACGGCACGGGACCGATTCAGATCGAAGGATGCCCGTCTCAGGAGGCCAGCATATATTTTGGACGGGCGTGGAATATCACGGGCGAGCGAGGGAATGTTCTGGCTTTGGCGATTGGCAACGCCATCGTGTCTGCTGAAGAGGCGAGAGCGGCCAGAGAACTTAGAGCCTATCCCAAAACTTCCGAAGTCTCGAAGACTTCGGAAGTTTACGGCCGCCCATCGCATCGAAACGGTCCGCGGAGTTGGATTCCGGCTGATCCTCTGACGAGCGCGGAAACCAGAGTTGTGGTGGGCCACGCCGAATGGCGGGATCGGTGGGGCCTCGTATCTAGGGGGCGGTGATTGACAATCTCCGCAGGGGCCATAGGATGATGGCGACAGTGATCCCCGGCCCCCTCCTCCCTAGCCCATTCCCCATGACCCAGCTTCAACAGGCCCGAGCCGCAGTCGTCACGCCCGAGATGGAGGCTGTTGCGCAGTCCGAGCAACTCGATCCGGAGCTCGTGCGCAGCGAGGTGGCACGCGGTCGGATGGTCATCCCGGCCAACAAGGTCCATCTCCAAAAGGGCCTGCGGCCCGTGGGCATCGGCATTGCCGCCCGGACCAAGATCAATGCCAACCTGGGCAACTCGCCGGTCACCAGCGACAGCGATTGCGAGCTCAAGAAGGTCCGGGCCGCCGTCCATTACGGGGCCGATACGGTGATGGACCTATCGACCGGGCCGGAGATCGAGGCCATCCGCCAGCGGATCATCGACTCGGTGAGCGTCCCGGTCGGAACGGTGCCGATCTACCAGGTGGCCGACCAGCTCGACGACATCGTCGACATGCGGCCGCAGGACTTTTTGGACGTGGTCGAGCAGCAGGCCCAGCAGGGCGTCGACTACATGACCATCCACTGCGCCCTGCTGCGCGAGCACTTGCCGCTGACCGAGAAGCGGGTCACGGGGATCGTCAGCCGGGGCGGCTCGCTGGTGGCCAGGTGGATGGTCGCGCACCGCGAGCAGAATCCGTTCTACACGCACTTTGACGACCTTTGCGACATCATGCACGGCTACGACGTCACCTGG
>CAYTJV010000229.1:0-11141 GCA_964438165.1 uncultured Planctomycetaceae bacterium
CGCAACCCCGCCACCATCGCCGACAACGTGGGCGACAACGTGGGCGACTGCGCCGGTATGGCGGCCGACATCTTCGAGAGCTACGAGGTGACCATGGTGGCCGCCATGATCCTCGGCATTGCCAGCTTCGGCCACAAGGGCGTGATCTTCCCCTTGCTGGTGCGGGCCATCGGCGTGGTGGCGAGCATCATCAGCACGTACAGCGTGCGGGCCGGCGACAAGGGAAGCGTGGCCCAGGCCATGAAGAGCGTCAACAAGGGCTTCGTGATCGGCTCGGTGATCAGCGTGGTCGGGTTCGTCCTCCTCGGCCTCGTGTACCTGCACTTCGACGCGGACTACCTCCTCCACTATCCGCAGGCCGTGGCGGGGTTCCCTGGAGGCACCGAGGCAGCCGTCACCGGCGGCTTGCCCTGGTGGGCGAACTTCGGCTTCGGCGGCCTCGACATGCGGGCGGCCTGGACCTGCCTGATCGGGATCCTGCTGGCCGTGTGCCTCAACAAGTGCACCGAGTACTACACCGGGACCGAGTTCTCGCCGGTCAAGGGCCTGGTCAAGTCCTGTTCCACCGGTCACGCGACGAACATTATCCAAGGGTTCGCGGTGGGTTACGAGAGCGCGGTGGCGGCAGTGCTGATCATCGCCGCGGCGATCATGGCCAGTGCCCTGATCTATGCGGGCACCACGCCCACCTTCGTGGCCTTCGGCGTGGCCATGTGCGGCATCGGCATGTTGACGCTAACCGGCAACACGATCTCGATGGACGTCTTCGGGCCCGTCGCCGACAACGCCAACGGCATCGGCGAAATGGGCTACGACAAGGCCGAGATGGGCGAAGAGAAGTACAAGAATGCCCGGCAGACCCTGGCCGACCTCGACGCCGTGGGCAACACCACCAAGGCGATCACCAAGGGAATCGCCATCGGTTCCGCGGTGATTGCGGCGGTCTCGCTGTTCAACAGTTTCATCGTTTCGGTGGCCTCGGCGGGGGCCGGGGAGACGGCCCATGTGAGCGCCAAGGTCTATGACGCCGTGGCCTCGATGCTCTCGGTCTCCGATCCCACGTTGTTCATCGGCATGCTCATCGGCGGCGCGGTGCCGTTCTTCTTCAGCTCGATGACGATCCGCGCGGTGGGCCGTGCGGCGTACCTGATCGTCAACGAAGTCCGCATCCAGTTCCGCGACAAGGAGATTTGGGAAGGGACCAAGAAGCCCGACTACGGCCGCGTCGTGGATATCTGCACCACCTCGGCGCAAAAAGAACTGATCGGCCCGGGACTCCTGGCACTCTTCGTGCCGATGCTGGTCGGGTTCGGCCTGGGGGTGATTGCCCTGGCCGGCTTCCTCGCCGGGATGATCGTTGTGGGCCAGCTCATGGCGGTGTTCATGGCCAACGCGGGCGGGGCCTGGGACAACGCCAAGAAGATGATCGAAGACGAGCCCAAGGATCCCGACAGGAACCTCGGCAAGGGGAGCGAGCGGCACAAGGCCAGTGTCACCGGCGACACGGTCGGCGATCCGTTGAAGGATACCGCCGGCCCGGCCATCAATCCGCTGATCAAGGTGATGAACATGGTCAGCTTGCTGATCATCGGGCTGATCCTGCCCTACGACAAGGGCGTCGTCGAGAAGCTCAAGAGCCTCGGCGTCGAGGCCACCTTCAAGACCGCCGATGCGCTGTTCTGGGGCGTGATCGTGGTCGGCATCCTGGGCCTGATCTGGTCGCAGTGGCAGTCGAAGCGGGAAACGCCGGAGATCGAGGAACGGGTGTAAGGAGCCTCACCGTAGGGCGGATTTCAATCCGCCCGCGATGCACGGGGCGGACTGAAGTCCGCCCTACGGCAATCGATCAACTTGACATGGAAAGCCGCGACCCGTGGTCGCGGCTTTTTCGTGCGTGGCGGAGGTTTGCCCGGATTATTCATGGGGTCGTAGCCGAATTCGCCAGAATTCGGGTGACGGCAAGCACTTACCCCGAATTCTGGCGAATTCGGCTACGCGAACACTGCGCCGCATTGTACCCCGTCCCCGAATAATCCGGGTCTGGGCGAATCCGGCGCGACCGGCGGTTGCGGTCTTGTGAGCGGGGGGGGTGGAAAAGCGTTGGCACCAAGCTACGATTCCTTTGCTCGTCGAAAAGGGCAAGAAGGGTCCATTCTCGACCGGCAGACTGAGGATCAGTGGCCCACGGATTCCAAGCCACTGTGCGAACGAGAAGCGGCTCTTGGCGGGCAGTCGATAGGCGGCTCCGCGGCGATCGGTCTGCGCGGAGCCGTAGGGGAACCGTCTAGCGACGCGAACACGCGACTGTCCAGGAAGGAGCCGCGATGTCCATCGTGGAAAATATGCAGTTTGACGTGCAGAACGGGCACTTGGTTGAGGAAGTGGTCGCTTTGCGGGCCCGCATCCGGGAGTTGGAGGCCCAGGCGGCCAATCTCCGGCTCGCCCTCCAGATGCTCTCCCAGAACGACACCGAGTTGGAGCGGTTGTTTTCTCTGTCGTTGGAGATGCTCTGCATCGCCGGGATCGACGGCTACTTCAAGCGGGTGAATCCGGCCTTCGAGCGGACGCTGGGGTACAGCCGTGTCGAGTTGCTGTCGCGGCCGCTGGTTGAGTTTGTCCACCCCGAAGACCGCGAGAAAACGTTTGCCGAGCTCCACAAGCTGTCGGAGGGAATCCCCACGGTCCGTTTCGTCAATCGCTGCCGCCGCAAGGACGGCGAGCACCGTTGGCTGCAATGGATGGCCATGCCGCAAGAGCAGGAGGGGCTGATCTACGCCTCGGCCTCCGACGTCACGGAGCAGCGGCGGGCGGAACAGTGGTTTCGGACCGCCTTGGAGCTCGCCCCCGACGCCATCGTGATTGCCGATCGCACCGGGAAGATCGTGCTGGTGAACGCCCAAGCCGAGAAAATGTTCGGCTATCGCGGCGAAGAGATTTTGGGACAGTCCGTGGAATTGCTGCTGCCGGAACACTTGCGCGCCGCCCACGTCGCCCATCGCGCTCACTTCGGGGCCGACCCAAAGGCCCGCGGCATGGGCGCCCGCCCCGACCTGCCGGCCCGGCGCAAGGACGGCACGGAGTTCCTCGCCGAAATCTCCTTGGGGCCGATCCACACCGAGAGCGAGGCCTTGGTCTTCGCCGTGATCCGCGACGTTACCGAGCGCCGCCGGGTCGAGAAGGCGCTGCGCGACAACGAGGCGCAGCTCGTGGCGGCCCGCCGAATCCAACAGCACTTCCTCCCCCGCGGCTCGCCGTCGATCCCCGGCTACGACATCGCCGGGGCTTCGTACCCCGCGGAGTTCACCGCCGGCGACCACTTCGACTACCTCCCCATGGCCGGCTCGACGATGGGGATCCTCATCGGCGACGTGAGCGGCCACGGGTTCGGTCCCGCGCTATTGACCGTGGCCCTGCACAACCACCTCCGCGCGCTCATCGAGCACCACGACGAGCTCGCCGAGATCCTCGGCGACGCCAACCGCCTGTTGGCCGAAGAAATGGAGCAGGAGCACTTCATAACGCTGCTGATGGGCCAGCTCGACCCCCGCGCGCGGACCTTCCGCTACATCAACGCCGGCCACCCCAGCGGCTATCTGCTCGACGCCTCCGGCCGTGTGAAGGCCTATCTGGACAGCAGCGTCCTGCCCCTGGGCATTCTGCCGGAGCTCGACTTCCCGCCGGCCGAAAGTGTCGCGCTGGAGCCGGGCGACCTGCTCGTTCTGATTACGGACGGCGTGCTGGAGGCCCAGGCGGCCGACGGCACGTACTTTGGCCAGGAGCGGACACTCCAGACCGTGCGCGCCAACCGCCACCGGCCGGCGCGAGAAATCCTCGATGCCCTCTACCACGACGTCCGCGACTTCTCGAAAGACGACAAAATCCTCGACGACGTCACGGCCGTGGTGCTCAAGGTCCAAGCTGACTGAAGCCGGGACTACGAACTTGTGTCATTCCGTACCCCGTGAAGGATAGCTGCAATAATCTCCGGCCGTGTCCGTTATAGAGATATACAGACATCATGACCGATCCCGGACGCCAAAGCGACGACGAACGGCGTTTCGCCGACTGGGTCCACGAGCATGGCAGGGCCATCCGGGGATTCCTTGTCGCCATGCTCCGTCGTTGGGACGTGGTCGACGAGTTGAGCCAGGAGGTGTTCTGCCGGGCGTGGCAGGCGCGGTCGCGGTATCGCGAACAGGGCAGTACCCGCGCCTACCTGCTGCAGATCGCCGATCGGCTGGCGTGCGACCACCTGCGGCGCTCGGGGGCGCAGGTCCACCTGGACGAGGCCGGCTGGAAACACCTGGAGCCGGAGAGCGAGGCGGCCGAGCCGTCGCAGGCAATCCAGAGGGCGGAGGAGGCGCAGGAGCTTGCCGCGGCGATGAATCGGCTCTCGGCCGCCCAGCGGCGCGTGCTGCTGTTGCGGTACTACGGCCAGTTCAGCTTCGCGGAGATCGCCGAAATGACGGGTTGGCCTCTGAACACCGCGTTGAGCCATTGCCATCGCGGTCTGGAAGCCTTGCGAGAACTCCTCGTGGAGCAGGGACCGTGAACGACAATTCCCAAGAAATCAAAGAAACCCAAGAGCTCCAGCGAAGCCTCGAGTGGGCCACCGCCTCGACGGCCGCTCCGGAAAGCGGCATGGACCCGCAAACCGCGGCCCTGCGCGAGGCCTGGACGGCCCGGGGACGCTTGCTGGAAACCGCCGAGACGCCCATGGACCCGTTGCTGATTCGGCGGCCCGACCCGCGCTTGGCCGCCCGCCGCTGGCTGCCGGTCGGCGCCGGGCTTGCGGCCGCGCTGGTGGCGATCGTCTGCGCGACCGTCTGGATCGCCCTCGCGGCCCGACGCGCCGACACCTCGCCCCCCGAGTCGCAAGTTGTCGTGCAGCCGTCTCGGCTGCAATCTGGTGCAGGCGAGACGCCCGCACCACAAGACGTTGCGAACCTGAAAAGCGGTCCCTCGGGATCTACGTCCGCCAGTCCGGAAGCAGCGTGGGACGATACGGTCGACGACGAGATCGCCCAGGTCGGCAAGAATCTCATTGGGGTCCAACAGGACTGGCACGCCTGCGCCGGCGCGCTGGACCTGGTCTGGTGCCAATTGGAGCGAATCCAGGCGGAAGTGGAAACCGGTCAACTTTAACTTTGAGGAGGTGAAATGATGACGCGACTGAAATGGGTTCTGACAATCGCAGCCGTGGCTGCACTGGGAGTGTTGGTGGCCGGCACGGCCTGGTCCGGGGAGGATCGACCGCCGCCGGACGGGCCAAAGGCTCCTCCCCATCGCGACCAGGCGCAACCGCCCGGACCGCCGCGCGGTGAGATCGATCGGCCGCCGGCGCGGGAGCGCGAAGGTCGTCCGGGAGCGGAGGGGCGCCGACCGCAGGGGCCGCCGCGGGAACGAGAGGGTCGCCCAGGTCCGGACGGTCGCCGACCCGAGGGACCACCGCGGGAAGGCGGCTTGGACCGGCCGCATCGACACGGCCCCGAGATGCCTCTCGACGCCGATCGGCCTCATCCGCCCGGACCGCCGCGCGGCAGGGAGTTCGATCCGCACCAGGGGCCCGGGCCACGTGGACCTCAAGGACCGCAGGGGCCGCACCCCGACCTCGAAAGGATGCGCCACGGCGATCCGGAGATGTTCAAGTTCTTCCAAGAGGACAACGAGTTGGAGCGCCGCACGCGCGAGTTGGGCATGCAATTCCGGCAGGCCCCGCCCGAGCAGCGCGAACGCATCCAAAAGGAAGTCCATGAACTGGTGAATAAACAGTTCGAGATCCGCCAGCAGCGCCGCAAGGTCGATCTGAAGCGACTCGAAGAGGAGATCCAGCGAGTGCGCGAGGCAACCGAGCGCCGCGCCAAGGCCCGCGACCAGATCATCCAGCGCCGCGTCTCCGAACTGCTGGGCCGCGAAGACGACGTGGGCTTCTGAGCAATTTGCAGATGGAAGAGCAACGGGCGACCTTGGGCGCGGGCCGGGCGCTTACGGTGGCGTTGGTTTGCACCGAACGGCTTTGGCACGGGGGCGAGGAGCAGGGGGCGCTCTTGGCCCGGGGGCTTCGCCAATGGGGGCACCGCGTGGTGATCCTCGCCCGGGCCAACGGGCAGTTTGTGCAGCGCATGGCCGACGAGGGCTTCGAGGTCCTGCGATTCTGCGGCAACGGGCGGAATCCGGCGGCCTTCTGGCAGATCCGGACGATGCTCCGCCGGCTTCGCCCCGACGTGCTCCACTACAACGACCCCCATGCCATGACCGCGGCTGGCCTGGCCTCGGCGGGGCTGGGGATCGGGGCGCGGGTGGCGGTGCGGCATTTGTGCTTTCCCATCCGGTGGGCATTTCGCTACCGGGCATTCTGCGACCGGGTGGTGTGCGTCTCGCACGCGGCCGCGCAGGTGTGCCGTGAAAGCGGCATTCCGCCGCAGGCGATTCGCGTGGTCCACGGCGGCATCGACCCGAAGACTTGGCAGCACGGCGATCGTGCCCGGGGCCGAGCCGTGCTGGGCGTGCGCGATGGGCAACCCTTGCTCCTTACGGTGGCCCAGTTGGTCCCCTGCAAGGGACACGCGTACCTGTTGGAGGCGATGAAGCAGGTGGCGCAGCGACGTCCGGAAGTCGAATTGGCCCTTGCTGGCGACGGTCCGTTGAGGGCATCGCTCGAAGCCCGCGCCCGCGAGTTGGGCGTCGATGGCCGCGTGCGTTTCCTCGGGCACCGGCATGACGTGGCGGACCTGCTCGCGGCCGCCGATCTATTCGTGTTGCCCTCCCTGAACGAGGCCCTGCCGGTCACGCTAATGGAAGCCATGCTAGCCGGCTGTTCGATTGTAACCACGACCGCCGGCGGGATCGGCGACCTGGTCGGCGACCCGAACGCCGGCGAGACGCCCGTAGCATGGACCGTACCGCCCGGCGATCCGCAAGCCCTCGCCACGGCAATTCGTGAAGCCCTCGACGACCACGCCCTCCGTTCCGACCGCGCAGAACGTGCCCGGCACCGCGTTATGGAGCGATTCACGGCCGATCGGATGGTCGATGTGACCCTCGGGGTCTATGACGACGTGTTGCGAGGCGTGTAGCGCGTAGGGCGCGAGAAAAGAACGCGATTCTATGGCAAGCCGATTCGTGACGCACTGCGTCACGAATTACCCCACGGCTCGCCGTCGCCTGTTACTTGATTCGGCGGGCGTGGCGTTGCTCGATCCGCCCTACATCTCTCAAATCCCACTCGGCCAGCACTCCCCGGAGTCTGCCGAACTCCTTAAAACTCACTCCAAGACTTCCCGACGCGAGTCTCGTTTTCGTTCCTGGTGGATTTCTTCGAGAATCCGATCATCCGCTTCCGTCCACTCGTCGGCCAGGGCCCCTGCACAGCGGCGTAACCCTTCGCCCCATTGCGTCTTGGGCGGAATCGGCTTGACGAAGACTTGAACCTCCTGCCCTTCGGCCAGTCCAAGTTCTTCCGCCAACTGGATGACCTTGCCGTGGACCACCCCGTGGACTGCTCTCGTCATGCGCGACCCTCTGATTACGTCGCCGACCTGCCGGTGCGGAAGCGCCATGCGGTCAAGACGTACACAATACGGTCCTCCTCCACGATGCTGAAGTCGATGGCGAGGGGCGGCATGACGAGGATCCGCTTATTGCCAAACCGCGATTCACCCTTCGACGGGGCGTCTTCTCGCAACGCCAAATCGATCTCCCTCGCCGCTTGCGTCACGGCATCGCGATCCGCGGCAGCCAGCCAAATAGCGGCCAAATCCGTCTCCGCCCGGGGCTTCCAAACCACGGTGTATCTCATCGATTCGCCAAGTCCCGGAGGATGTCTTCCAGGGAACGACCGCCCGGCTCCTGTTCTCGCCGGAGCAATTCCTCGTCAGAGAATGGCGAAGTCACCTTGACGCTCCCGTGGTTCGTGGGAGCGGGCGCCGGGTAGAGATAACCTAGCGTGCGACCCGCGGGGTCGCACAGTTCCAGTGGGCACTGGGGGTTGTTCAGTTTTCCCCAGAACTCGGAATCGACAACTACCTTGGTCATTGCATCTGCCCTCGGGGATCCCGAGTGAAACGACGCTCTCGAATCGGACCCAGCCAATTATAGCACCATGGTCGGCCTTACGTCTACAGACCGCCTCGGCTGGCGAGCCGAGAACGGAGTGATGGGCGTGGGGGCGAATCGTTTAGCCCGGAGCCAACGGCGACGGCGGGCGTGGCGCATCAAACGCCGTCGCCGTTGACTCCGGGCTAAACAATCGAGTCTGAAGGGCGGACCGAACGGAGCGAGGCCCGCCGCAGCGTATCGTCTGGGGCTTGGGCGATCGTAGATTATTCGTGTTCACGAGCGAGCATCGCCTCACCGATGCCTTGACTCGCTCAAGTCACCTCCATTGATGCCCCAGACGCCAATCGGCCTACCGTCTTCCCAGATAATGCCGTTTCGGTCTATTTCCCGATGACTTCTCAGGAGGTCTCTCGGCACGTCGTCAACTAGGACCTTCGATTCTTTGCCCCGAAGCAATTCAATAAGGCTGGGTATCGCCGGCCTGGCCGCCGGTCCTACTATTTCCCGCAAAGCTTGGGCAGCCTCGATGCGGGTCTCCAAGTTCTCGTGGTGCAAACGGGATCGCCAATAGCTGAGCGGCTTTCCGGCGTATCCGGGCTCCGCGGAGTCACTTTGCGGTTGGCCTCCGGCGGGCGGTTTCTTAGGCGACCGTTCTTTGGGGGGCGAAACGCCGACATCGCTACTCGCCGACCTTTCCTGGGACAGTTGAATCTCGGCCTTCAGACGAGCCGTCCTGGCATCGAGAAGATCGGCCATGTCTCCGCCGGGCGCCCCCACTTTCTGACGCGCCTCGAGAATCTTCTCAAGCTCTCGCAGATTGGCAATCAGCTTGTCGTATATCGCGATCCGTTCCGCCTTCGTCTTCGCCTGATCGAGTTCCGCTTCAAGCAGTTGGTTCGATGCACGGATCACAAAATCCAGCGTGGCCCTGCCGCTGCGATAACGTGCCTCGGTAAGGCGCACGAGCTCGCGTAGCGTGTCCCGCCGCTCTTTCAAAAGGGACTCCTTCTTTGCGTCCGAAGGGTCCGGCACGGTCGCTTTTTCTCCCTGCCCGCCCCGAGTCAGCGAGGAGCCGATGCGCTGAACGTCTTCGCGTTTTCCGCGGATCACGGGCACGTCGGGGCCTTCGAGCAGTTCGATCTGCGCGGGGCCGACCGCACCAAACGAAATAGAAGGGTCGAGAATCTTCAAATGGCCAATCCGCACGTCCGTCTTTTTGCCCGGTTGCAGCGAGACGTTGCGGAACTCCACCTGGTCGTAGGGACGGGTCTGCACGCGAAAGACTTTGATGTCCTTCTGCGAGACTCCGTAAAAAGTGGCCGTGATCTGAAGGAAATTGCGCGCACCGTTTCTGCTCCAGGAACCGGCGCGATGTTCCCGGCCGTCCAATCCGACGGCGATAACGCGAGATTCCGGGCCAATGATGTCGTGGGTGACGGTGAGGGTAACACGGCGGTCCTTTTCCTGGATCGGCGAGAACGCGAAGCCGCCTTTTGTCGTCCCCGTCGACATATCCCCGCTTTCGGTTTCACAAACGGTCTGCCACGGGCCGGCAGCTAGGCGCACACGAACGGTCACGGTCTGCTGGTTAGGCAAACTTACCGCCATGGCCTCAAGACTCGCCACTTTCTTGCCGAGACGTTTTGGCTCAGCGCCCGCGTAAGCGTTGTAGGGCGGATCGAACAACACCTGCGTGCCCACCGGTTCCGAAGGCAGATTGTGCCATTGGATGGCAAATTCACGTCCGATATAGCCGCGTCCGCTGCCCACGGAAGCGTTCAGGGGGTCACACGGCGGTTCAGCCAACGGCGAGCCATCCGGCCGCCACCAAGATTTCGCGTTCGATAGATGTTCCGAAACGCCAAGCAACTCAACCGTAATGCCGCTTGGGAAATTGGCCGTGAATGACTTTGTTGAACTTGGCAGCGCGGAATCAACTCGGGCAGGTTTCGCGTCACTCTTGGCAGCGGCGGGTTCTCCCTGCGCGGCCGCCTGCGGAGCAATCGACAACGCTGCCACGGTGGACACCAAGACGAAGGCAGCACACATCGCCGCGAGGTTCCAAAGCCGCGGCACGCGGCTTTCCAGCGGTCGATTCTGGACGAGCATGACAACCCTCCTGTACAGTTCGGACTTGCGAAACCCGATCCCAAGAGCCGCAAGCGCCGGGGGCAACGAGCCGGCGGCGGCTCGGACGGTGAGAAACTCCGCGTAATCCTCGGGCTGCGGCGCATGGCGAGCGGCTTGGGCGTCGGCCAGGAAATCCTGACCGAGGCGAAGCTGCCGCCGCAGCCACCAGACCAGCGGTTGATAGAAGAACAGCACGCGAGCCAGACCTGCCAACAGCCAGGCGCGGAAATCGTGCCGTTGGACGTGCGACCACTCGTGGGCCAGCGACCAGCGGAGCGATTGCTCGTCGGCGCACAGGCCCTCCGGCAGCACGATCACCGGCCGCCACCAGGCCGACGCGAACGGCTGACTTACGTGCCGGCTCACCAGCAGGCGCACGCGATCGCCACGCCGTCCGGCAATCTCGGTGAGCAACTCTCGGCAGCGTGGGGTTGCAGGCCGGGCGGTGGCGACGATCCTCGCCAGTCCCGCTATCCCCACAAGCCACCAGGCCAGACCGAGTCCCACGCCCAAGACATAGGTGCCCACGATGCACGAAGGGACATCGAAACCGGGCGCCGGCATTTCCACGGCTTGTGCGGTTGGCTCGGATGGTGGGCCCAAAAACGCAAGTGCCAGAGGGTCAGCTTGGGGCACGCTTTGCCCGATCGCTGGCTCCGCTAAAGGCATCCCGCCCCGGTCCGAAGCATCGAGCGGCGAGGCTTGAGGCCAGGCCACGGTGAACTGCGGATACCAGGGAATCATGCCTAGGCAAGGTGCCACCAGGCAGCCGGCCAGAGTGAGTTCAATGATTCGCACCCGCCGTGCCGGCTGACGGCACAACGCGGCGGCAACGCTCCCGACAGCCAAGACAACCAAGCTCACCAAGGCTGAATGAATCAGCCATGGATACAACGTGTCGGTCCAGGGCATGTCACGTCTCCTCTTTCGGCTCTTCTTTCTCGCGCTGCTTG
>CAYTJV010000230.1:0-11126 GCA_964438165.1 uncultured Planctomycetaceae bacterium
ACGCACATACACTACCATAAAGTTCGCAATTTCCTGCATTCCAGTGATATGTTACAAGAACTTGAATCTTGGTGAGGTCACGCCGGGAAAATGCTGGCGATCGTTGATATGGAGGCCTGCGGCTACGGCAAATCCTACAAAGTCGCCGCCATCAATTGCTGACTTGCGACTGGCGGTCACTGCGAGGAATCCCGTTTGAGGCATTCTTGAAGGAGGTTTTCGAGGACTTGGGCTATGTCGTCGAGACCACCAAAGCATCGGGTGACCAGGGTGTGGACCTTCTCATCAGTCGAAGAGGAACGAGGATCGCGGTGCAGGCGAAGGGATATGCGGAGAGCGTTGGTAATAGTGCCGTGCAGGAGGCACACGCAGGAATGGCCTTTTACGCCTGTCACAAGTCCATGGTTGTGACTAACAGTAGTTTTACTACCGCGGCGCAACAATTGGCTGAGCGAATCGGTTGTGTCCTAATTGACGGTAGTAGAGTCCCTGACCTCATTGAAGGAAAGATTGATCTGTAGTGTTTGGGGTGCGTGATCGGCACGCGCGCGAACGGACGGGACACCACGCGATGGCCGTGAAACGGCATACAACAATGCTCTTCGGGCCTCCGGGCAAGTCGCTGGCCCGCATCGTGGCGGTGGTTCTCGCCGGTTAGTTGGCGGGGACCGTCGTGTTTCCCCACACGACTGGTAAGATCGTTGCCGGCCAGAACTATTTCGCCCGGACCAGCTTTTCGAGCACGGCTTGCACGGTGGCGAGTTGGTCTTCAAGGGCCTTGAGCGTGTCGCGCTCCTTCTGGACCACGGCGGCGGGGGCACGCTGGAGGAAGCTCTCGTTGGCGAGCTTCTTGGTCTGCGCGGCGATGCGGGTTTCGAGTTTGGCGAGATCTTCTTTCTTGCGGGCAATCTCGGCTTCGAGATCGATCAGGTCGGCCAGATCGACGTAGATTTCCATGCCGGCCAGGCTCGTGTTGGCGGCCAGCGGCGGGCTGGCGACGCTTGGTCCCCAGGCCGTGGCCTTTGACCCAGCCATGGACTCGAAGTAGGGCTCCATGGGCCTGAGCAATTCCGCGGTGGCGGCGTCGCAGCGCACGGAGAAATCGATCCGCTTCTTGGGCGGCACGTTCTGCCGCGTGCGGATCTCGCGCACGGCCCGAAGCACTTCCTGGAATAGAGCGAATTGGGCCTCGATCTGCGGATCGCGGCGGGCAGGGTCGCTCTTCGGCCAGGGTGCAATGATCACGCCTTCGGCGGCTTTCTGAAAATGATCCACGCCTCGCTCCGGCGCGATTTGACCGAGGAGCTGCCAGACCTCCTCGGTCAAGAACGGGATCATCGGGTGCAGCAGGCGCAGCAGGGCGTCGAGCGTGTGGGCAAGCACGCGCTGGGCCGTGGCCCGCGCGTCAGGGTCTTGCAGACGCGACTTGACCATCTCCACGTAGAAGCTGCAAAACTCGTCCCAGGCGAACTCGTAGAGCACCCGGGCCGCGTCGGCGTATTGATAGCGGTCGAGGTACACGGTCGCCTGCTCAGTGACCGTCGCCAGCCGGCTGAGCACCCAGCGGTCTTCCACCAAGAGATCCTCGTCGGCCACGAGGCCCGGCGTGTAGCCTTCGAGGTTCATCAGGGCGAACCGCGAGGCGTTCCAGAGTTTGTTGCAGAAGTTGCGGGCCATCTCGAAGCGGTCGCTGACCACGGCGCCGCGAGGGAGGGCCTTGTCGGCGGGTTTTTCCGCCCATTGCGTGGAAAAATCTTTGTGGCAATGACCGCACCTGACCCGCGGCAACATGCGGTTGTCTTTGGTCTGCTCGATCAACGTGCCGCAGTGCGGGCACTCGAAATCGACCGGCATGCGGATGTCCTGCGTTTCCGTGGTCAGGTACGCCAGCCCGAACCGCAAGCTGTCGGCGCCGACTTTCTCGATCACGTCGACCGGGTCCACGCCGTTGCCCTTGGATTTCGACATGCCCTCGCCGTAGGCGTCGAGGATCTTCGGGTGGATGTAAACCTCGTGGAACGGAATCTCGCCCACGTTCTGGAGTCCGGTGAGCACCATGCGCGCGACCCAGAGCGTGATGATGTCGCGATTGGTGATGAGCACGCTGGTCGGATAGTAGTATTTCAGTTCCGGCGTCTCGTCGGGCCAGCCCAAAGTGGAGTGGGGCCAAAGGGCGGAGCTGAACCAGGTATCGAGCACGTCTTGCTCCCGGGTGAGCATGTGGCCGGGCACGGAATCCTCGGCCAGGTCGGCTTCCTGAGAGCAGATCAGCCAGCCGCCGTATTGTTGGTCGGGCTGCCAGACCACGTCCCCGCGCCGGGCAAACGCCGCTTGAAGCTCCTTCTCGCTTGCGGTTTTGCAGTACCAGATCGGAATCTGGTGTCCCCACCAGAGCTGCCGGCTGATGGGCCAATCGCGCTTCTCGCTGAGCCAGTCGAGGTAGCCCTTGGCATAGCGCTCGGGGATGATCTTCACGCGACCGTCGGTAACGGCGTCCATGGCCATTTGGGCCAGGCGGTCCATGTTCACGAACCACTGGTCGGTCAGGAGCGGCTCGATCGGCGTTTTCGAGCGGTCGGAATGGGCCAGGTCGATGGCCCGGTCCTCGACCTTGCTCACCAAGCCCAGCTTTTCGAGGTCGGCCGCCACGTTCTCGCGGGCCACCATGACGGTCTGGCCGCAGTACGGTCCGGCGCTGGCGTTGAGCGTGCCGTCGAGATTGAGGATGTTCAGCATCGGCAGATTCTGCCGCAGGGCGACGTCGTAGTCGTTCGGGTCGTGGGCCGGAGTGATCTTCACGCAGCCGGCGCCCAGATCCGGCTTGGCCCACTCATCGGCCACCAGCGGGATCGGCCGATTCACTAGCGGCAGCATCACCCGGCGCCCGTCGCGGGCCATGTCGCGGAGCGTGATGAGCTCGGGCAGGAGGGCCTGGCGACGCTGGCGCACGTCGTCCAATTCGGCCTGAAGCTCGGCCTTCTGTTTTTCCGGCGCATCCTCCAGCCGGGCCTGAAGGTCGGCTTCGGCGTGATCCAGCGCCGCGGCCGGATCGGGGTGTACGGCCACCGCGGTGTCGCCCAGCATCGTCTCGGGCCGGGTGGTGGCGATCATCACGTGCTCGGGCTCGCCCGGCTTGGGATCGATTACCGGATACAAGAAGTACCAGAAATGGCCCGGCACGTTCTCGTGGAACACCTCGTCGTCGGCCACGGCAGTTTGGAGCATGGTGTCCCAGTTCACCAGCCGCTTGCCGCGATAGATCAGCTTCTGGCGGAAGAGACTGAAGAAGGTGTGACGCACTGCCCGGGCACAGACGGGATCGAGCGTAAACCGCGTGCGCTGCCAGTCACAGCTACAACCCATCTGCTTGAGCTGGCTGAGGATTCGGGCCTCGTATTCGTCCTTCCAGGCCCAGATGCGCTGAACGAGCCCCTCGCGGCCCAAGTCGTGGCGCGTTTTGCCCTCTTCGGTCAGGAGCCGTCGCTCGACCACGGCCTGGGTAGCAATTCCCGCGTGATCGGTGCCGGGCACCCAAAGGGCCTCGAAGCCCTGCATCCGCTTCTGCCGGATGAGGATATCCTGCAGGGTGTTGTTCAATGCGTGACCGAGGTGCAGGGCCCCGGTCACGTTCGGCGGCGGAATAACGATCGTGTACGGCTTGCGCTGGGGATGCGGCTCGCTGTGGAAGTATCCCTTCTCCTCCCAAAAGCGGTACCACCGCTCCTGGGCCGCGGCGTGATTGTACTGCTTGGGCAAATCCTTGAACGACGAAGTGCTGGCCATGGGCTAATTGTCTCTCCGAACCGCCTGCCGATGTCCCGAAGGGGCGCTGCTCGCCCTGGGAAACCCTCTATGATAACGAACGTGGCAGCGGACAGGAAAGGGCAAAAGGGGGGAAGGTGGGCGTTCCAAGCGTTCGGCGTTCAGGTGGCAGGCGTTGAGCCGCTTTCGGCGTGCTTCCCGAACCCGTCGTCGCGCTGGATCAGTACAAGTTCCGAGCGTCGAAGGATTGAGATCGCAGAGCACCTTAGTTGGTTCGGACCGCGGCCTTCTTGACGCTCTTGCGCGCGACGCTGACGAGAGCCCGCAGTGCCGCATTCACGGTTTCCGCGTTGGGAAAGTACTCGGCGACATCAGGGGCGAGTACCACCACGTTCGTACCCTCGGCGTAGCGCTTGGCGTATTTTCCGTGAACGCCCTTGCTGAAGTCGTATTCGTCCAGCATGTCCGGAGCTGGCTTTTTCTTAGCGGCCTTCCTCATAACTGGCTTCTTCGAAGGAGACTCCGTGCTTCCGAGTATTCAGATTGGCGTTGCGGTCGTCCCATTCAAAAGAAAGGCCCATGGCTCCGCTCCGGGGCGCGCCACCCGATGTGGTTACAGGGAAGTGCTCGCCGGCGCGGCGACGATCTGGTTGACGCTGTCGTGGTCGAACCAAATCGGCACTCCGCCGGGAGCGATGAACACGGCCACTCCATCGCGAACCACCATCGCGCGAGGGTGGTCCACCTCGAATCGTTGGCCGCCGTGCAACTCGACCGTGAATACCTGGAAGGGCTTCCGGTCCGCGAGGGCATTCAGAACCTGTTCAAAGTTCTCGGCAGTCACGCTTCGCTCGTCTCCACTCAAATCAACTCGGGGCACACCACCAAATTGCCCGCAGCAAGTATACCCGGAACGGTCAGTACCAACAAGCAAGGCCCAGTCGCGGCGAGCCGATGATTCATACCGTCGCGGCCGCTAGGGGTGTGGTTTCGCGGCGCTCTTGGGCCTCTTCATCCTTGCAGAGCTTGTACTCGTAGCTATCGACCAGGGCGATCCAGCTTGCCTCGATGATGTTCTCGCTCACGCCGACGGTGGCCCAGACGTCGCCGTTGTCGCGGCTTTCGATAACCACGCGCACGCCGGCGGCGGTGCCGGCCTCGGAGTTGATGACGCGGACCTTGTAGTCGACCAGGTGCATTTGGCGGAGGCCGGGAAAGGGGCCGTTGAGGGCCTTGCGCATGGCGGCGTCGAGGGCGTTGACCGGGCCGTCGCCTTCGGCCACCTCGTGGCGAACGACTTCGCCCACGCGGATCTTCACGGTGGCTTCGCAGGTGATCCGGCCGTCGGACTCGGTCTCGATGTTCACGCGGTAACTCAGCCGCTCGAAGTGCGGCCGGAACGTCCCGGAACACTCTTTGACCAAGAGATCGAACGAGCCCTGGGCCCCTTCAAACTGGTAGCCGGCGTGCTCCTTGGAGACCACCTTGGCGAGGATTCGGTCCATGAGCTTCGGGTCGTTCTGGATATTGTGCTTGGTGGTCAAGGCCACGATGTTCGAGCGCCCGGAAAGCTCGCTCACCAGGATCCGCCGCTCGTTGCCGACCTGCGCGGGATCGATGTGCTCGTAGCTGGCGGTCGCCCGGGCCAGGCCGCTGACGTGCATCCCGCCCTTGTGGGCGAAGGCGCTTGCGCCCACGAACGGCTGCCGCGAGGGGAAGTTCATGTTCACCATCTCGTAAACGTACCGCGAGAGCTCGGTGAGGTAGCCGACGGCCTCGGGGGTCAAGACCTCGTAGCCTTGCTTCTTCAGCGACAGGTTGGCAACGACGGCCACTAGATCGGCGTTGCCGCACCGCTCGCCGAAGCCGTTCACCGTGCCTTGGACCTGGGCGGCGCCGGCGTCGACCGCGGCCAGCGAGTTGGCCACGGCCAGTCCGCAGTCGTTGTGGCAGTGGATGCCGACGGGCACGTTCGACGCAAGAGCTTCGATCGCGGCCCGGGTCCCGGCCGCGACCTCCTCGGACATGCTCCCGCCGTTGGTGTCGCAGAGCACGATCGTGCGTGCCCCGGCTTCGGCCGCAGTCCGGAGCGTTCGCAGCGTGTACTGGGGATCGGCCTTCCAGCCGTCGAAGAAATGCTCGGCGTCGAAGATCACCTCGCGGCCGGCGCAGCGGAAGTGCTGAATGGTCTCGGCGATCATGGCCAAATTCTCGTCCAACGCGGTCCGCAGGACCTCGACGGCGTGGAACACCGAGGCCTTGCCGACGACGGTGACCAGCTCGGTATTGGCGGCGAGTAAGGCGGCCGTGCCGGCATCTTCGTCCACCGGAGCGTCTTTTCGCCGCGTCATCCCGAACGCGCAAACCCGGGCGTGCCGGAGCCCCAACTGCCGGACCCGCTTGAAGTATTCGCAGTCCTTCTCGTTCGAGGCCGGATAGCCCCCTTCGACGTAATCGAAGCCGAGGCTGTCGAGCCGCTGAGTCAGCAGGAGCTTGTCCTGAAGGGAGAAACTGATCCCTTCGGCTTGGGCCCCATCGCGAAGCGTGGTGTCGTAGATTTCGATGCGACGCACGGGTTGTTGCCTCTCAATAAAGAAGCTTTCAGCTATCAGCCGTCAGCTATCAGCTTTCAGCTATTCGCCGTTCAACTCGCTCTTCCGCGGCTGAAAGCTGACGGCTGAAAGCTGATAGCTCTCTTCAACAAAAAAACCCTGACGCCGCTTTGGGCCTCAGGGCTGACGGATTCGGTCGGTTTGGCCGGTCGATGCCCTCGAGGCCCCTAGAGCCCAATAATCGCACGAATCGCGATCCCGACGCCCAGGGCGCCGAAATCGTTGCGGATTATCGGATTGGGGGTCTTCTTCGGCATCGTTGAGCCTTCGCTATGGGACTCATCCGTCGGACGGCACTTGAAGCCATCCGGCAAATCCCAGAACCATTCAAGGATACGACCGATCGCTTCCGGTGTCAACCGCGACCGAATCTAGGTAGTGGTACAGTTTGGCCGGGAATTCCGGGGAGTAAAGAGAAATTTGAGATAGACCCCCTAGAGTGGTCTGATTGCCTTGATGAGGTATTTTGCTTGACGCCGACTTCCTGGTCAGATATTCTAAAGTGCCTAGCCTACCACTCCGAGAGGATTCTACTATGGACCCGCAAGTACCAGATGTCTATTGTGATTCAGTCCAAATCAGCCTTAGTCCGTTTGATCTTCTCCTGCTTTTTTCACAAAGACCGCCGACTGTCGGTTCAACGATGCCGGCAAAGATGGTTGCGTGCGTTAGAATGAGTTTGGAGCACGCGAAGGTGCTTGCGATCGTGCTACGCAGAAGCCTCAAACAGCATGAAGAAAATCAAGGAGCACCGATTCACTTGGCACCTCAGATATACCCATTACTAGGGCTGAGCCCCCAGGAAGATTGGTAGAGGTAATGAACATGACAAGAAAACCTTTGATTACATCCACCGCGGAAATGGGTATGCCTTTCCGAAAGATCGAAACACCGCAAGTTGCGCCAATTGTGTTTGATACGGGAAATCTTGTTGAGGCATTGAGACAGGCTAAGCCGAAACAGAAAGAGCCTCCTCCCATGTCTGACGGAGAAGGCCCTAAAACCTGAATCGGATTCGACGATCTAGGCCGCTATTGCGTAGTTTCCGCCCATCACCCGGTCAAACAGTTCCTCGAAGCTCCACAGCGTATCGACCACGCCCGCGTTCATTGCGGCCGGCTTCCGTAGCCGCCCGCCGTGCGGCTGCCGGGTCCGCCAGCACCAGTTGTAGTACGCCAGGAACACGGCGCAGGCAGCTTCCAGGTTCTCCAGCTTCTTGGAGAAGCCCAGCGACAACCGGGTGAACCGCTTCATGAGGGTGCGGATCGTGAGGTTGTGCCGCTCGACGTGGGACGTGCATATCGTCCGCTCCTCACTCTCCCGTATGCCGAAGATGCCCTTGCGCTCGGCTCCGACCATTTCGCTGGGCGTGTAGGCCATGGTGGCGTTGCGATAGTCCTTGATGATCTGGCCGTACTTCACGTGACCGCCGAAGGCCAGGTCAACCGCCTCAGGGTAGGCCGCGAATCCATCCGTGCTGATCTGAGTCACGTAGATGGGGCACCCGGCCCGAAAGGCGTGATCGTCGGTCTGGTGGGGCGTTGGGAACACGAGCCGGCTGGCCACGTCCTTCATCAGCCGCCGGGCGTTGTCGGCAGACCGCTTGCCGACCAGGTGAGAAACTACCAGCTTGGTTTCCTGATCCAAAGCGGTCCACAGGTACACGTCGCCGATGTCGTGGCATTCAGCCTTCTCGTCGGTGGTCAGACGAGATTGCTTTTTTGCCACGAACGTCCAGATTTCGTCCACTTCGATGTGGTCCAGGGTGAGGCCCCGGAGTTCCCGGTCCATGAACGTCTTGCACTTCTGGCCGAAGTCCACCATCAGCTTCATGATCGTGGTCCGGTGAACGCCGGTCAGGCGAGTAGTGCTGCGGAGGGTGTTGCCCTCTACGAGGTGTTGGAGGACTTCGATCTGCTTCTCTCTGGGGAGGATGTTGGACATAGCGAGTTCCCTTTCGGTTGGGCTCTCGCTAGAATGGCGGTTCTGAGGTCGCTTCTGGCGAAAGCCGGTTGTGATTCGCCCCGGCCGGGATTTGCCGTCCTGACCGGGGTTTTTTCGGTGGTTGCTTTTCAAGGATCTACAGTTATTGTACCGACAGAAACAATACAGTCAATGGGGAAAACGGGGCTTGACTGTAATTTTTTTGTCGGTACAATGGGAGCATGGCCAAGAAACCTGGAAGACCCCCCAAGAAGGCGGGAACGACCAAAACCCGCTACCTACAAGTGCGGGTAAGCGAGGCCGAGAAGGCGACATTCGATGTCGCTGCCGATCTGGCAGGCCTAGAAATGTCCGCGTGGGTTCGAGAACGGCTTCGGATCGCGGCTCGCAAGGAACTCATAGAAGTTGGTAGACAGGTGCCGTTCTTGAAGTCAGAATGATGGTAGAAAGACGGAAGGCGTAGGGATCGAACCTCACCGGCCTAGACCGGGCCCTCCAGCGGGTTATAAAGCCGCTACGCCGACCAAGACGTGGGACGCCTTCCGCACTCAAAGATGGTCGCCTTGCCCCGGAGGGGCCACGGTTTAGCCCCTTGGCCCTCCGGGACTGGCCTTTTTGGCTTCTTCACCCCGTCCTACGGCGACCACATCAGACGGGGCTCGCAACTGTTGTCATGGGCGGCCCTCCCTAGTTAGCACCGTTACGCCATCATCCTACAGCCGCTATGGGACGTTTGCAATAGGCTTGGCGATAAAATGTCAGATATCCTGTTGACATCGACCCAGACCGCGATAAGATAAAAGTGCCGCCTATTATAGGGAGACGTTGACATGAGTACCGATGCAGCGGGCAAAGCCAATGGCTTGGAGGCATCTCCGGCCAAGCGGGTTAAGGACCGAAGCCCGAATTACCCGCTAATTGACCTGGAGACGGCCCTTCAAAGGGTTGCGGTCATCCACAGGGACCTCCGGACCCGCGAGGCTCCTATTACGCTTGTTCATCAGCGTTGGGAAGTCAAGCCGCTGAGCGGTGCGGGAAACCAGTTGGTCGCAGCCCTTAAGGCATACGGATTGATGAACGTGACGGGGCAGGGCGACGATCGGAAGGTGAGCATTTCGGCCGAAGGCGACCGAATTCTTCGCAATGCCCCGGACAGGGGCGAATTGCTGAAGGCTGCCGCGCTTCGACCCGCAATTCACAGGGAATTATGGGATCGCTACTCTGGCGAAGGAGGCATTCCCGGCGACGATGTACTTATGCACTATTTGGTATGGGAACGCCCGGAACCGCGATTCAATGACAAGACTGTTGAAAGATTTATCGCACGCTTCCGCTCCACTTTGCGACTTGCTGGACTTGAGCAGGGTGATATAATGGAGGCAGACGAGGATGGTGACACCTGCCCTTCAGAGGGATATGAGGTCGAAAAGGACATGCCACCGGCTGCCCCAACGTTCCGATCAGAATTGGAGCGGCTGACCGCCGCGGACAAGCCTCGCTCCGTTGCTGCCATGAACACTGCGGCCGATCGCCTTCTCCAGGTCAGCGAGGGAATGAAGGACTTTCCGCTGTATACCGCAACTTCCCGGGGGGTTCTATACGTTCCGTCTTCGATGAATGAAAGTGACTTCGCTCTACTCAAACAGCAAATCGAAGCGTACCTAAAGGTCATTGAAGCGACTTCCATTCGCCCCAACCCGACGCCGGCCGAGTGATCGCTGGGCACATTGCGATTCCACCCAGGGCCGCCAGTTCACGCATGCGCGCCAGGATCTTGTCCACGTCTTCCACCAGGTGGCCCTCGGTCACCTCGAAGATGAGCCGGTCCGCCGGCGCACCGCTCTCGGCCAGCGCGCGGCGCACCTGGGCCACGAAATCGGACTCGCGCAGCTGGCGCGGGCTGATGTTGATGGACAGGGGCATGGCGTGCCCGGCCTGCGCCAGCGTGACCAGCATCTGGCAGCCCTGCGCCAGCACCCAGTGGCCCAGCTCCAGGATCAGGCCGGTGGATTCGGCCAGGGGAATGAACTGCGCCGGCGACACGTAGCCGCGCGCCGGGTGCAACCAGCGCAGCAGTAGCTCGCCACCGCAGGGCCGCCCGGCCGCATCCACCTGGGTCTGCAGGTGCAGGGCCAGCTGGCCGGCAGCGATGGCGTGTTTGAGGTCCAGCTCCAGCGCCAGCCGCTCCTGCACCTCGGCGTGCATCGCCGGCTCGCAGAAGGCGATGGCATTGCGGCCGGCCGCCTTGGCGCGGTACATGGCGGTGTCGGCCTCGCGCAGCAGGTCGTCGGCCGAGCGGCTTTGCGGCGTGAGCAGGGTCACGCCGATGCTGCAGCCCGAGGCATAGACCTGGCGCCCCAGCTCCACCGGCTGCTGCAGGGCCTTGCGGATCTTCTCGGCCACGCCCAGCGCCACCAGGCTGGCCGAGTGGCTTTCCTCGCCCACATGGGGCAGCAGGATGACGAACTCGTCGCCGCCGATGCGCGCCACCGGGTCCTGCTCGCGCAGCAGGCTGCTCAGGCGTTGGGCCACCTGCTGCAGCAGGGCATCGCCCACGGCATGGCCACGGGCGTCGTTGACGTTCTTGAAATGGTCCAGGTCCAGGAACAGCACGGCGGTGCAGGCGCCCGAACGCTGCGCGGCGTGCAGGGCCATGGCTAGGCGGGCCATCAGCAGACGACGGTTGGGCAGGTCCGTCATTGGGTCGTAGAAGGCCAGGCGGTGGGTACGCGCTTCGTTCTCGCGCCGTTCGGTAATGTAGACGAAGCTCACGCGCAATTGCCGGCGCCGGTCCGAGGGCATCTGCAG
>CAYTJV010000231.1:0-11121 GCA_964438165.1 uncultured Planctomycetaceae bacterium
AATATGTACGTGCGTATATGTGGGTAATACTGAGCGCTCTGCGTGGGAACGTCCGTCGGGGACGCTCTGCGTCCCGTCTTGCCCAGGCCGCAGAGCGGCCAGACCGCCCGTTCCCACGCAGAGCGTGGGAACGAGGATGCTCCAAAGCGGAATTGGACTTGTGCCCTCTTCCGCTATAATATGGACCGACCGTGGAGATCTCGCAAGCCATGACCACCCTGGCGCAGTTGACTACCGAAGGCCGGAATCCGGCTTCCGAGGCGATCGACCGCATGTCGGCCCTGGAAATCGTGCGCCTGATCAATGCCGAAGACGCCACGGTTGCCGCGGCGGTGGCTCGAGAGTCCGAGGCGATTGCTCGGGCGATCGAGATCATCGCCGACCGGCTGCGGGCCGGAGGGCGGCTGGTGTACCTTGGGGCCGGGACTTCGGGCCGGTTGGGGGTGCTCGATGCGTCCGAGTGTCCGCCGACGTTTAACACGCCGCCCGGGCAGGTACTCGGCTTGATCGCCGGCGGTCCGCGCGCCCTGACCCGCTCGATCGAAGGCGCCGAAGACCATCCCGAGTTGGCGGCCGAGGATCTCAAGTCGGTCGGGCTCACGGCCGGGGATGTGGTCGTGGGAATTGCCACCAGCGGCCGCACGCCGTACGTGCTCGGTGGGCTCGACTACGCGCGAGCGCAGGGCGCCTACACGATCGGCATAGCCTGCAACCGGGATGCCTCGCTGATCCCCTACGCCGACCTGGCGATTACGCCGATCGTCGGGCCCGAGGTGATCAGCGGCTCTACCCGAATGAAGGCCGGCACCGCCACCAAGATGGTGCTGAACATGCTCAGCACCGGCGCGATGGTCCTTCTCGGCAAGACGTACGGCAACCTGATGGTCGATCTCCAGGCCACGAACAGCAAACTGGTGGAACGCTCGCGGCGGATCGTCGCCGCGCTCACCGGCCGGTCGCTTGCCGAGGCCGAGCAGACCTTGTCCCTGTGCAACGGAGAGGTGAAAACGGCGATCGTGGTGCTGCGGTGTTCCGTTGCGCCCGAAGAGGCCCGCCAGCGCCTCCGCCGCCACGGCGCCCACCTCCGCAAGGCGCTGGACGGACCATAAAGCCGCCCCCTAACCCCCAACCCCTATCCCCTATCCCCATGCTCCCCAACGACGACCTTGTGCTCGGCATCGACGGCGGCGGCTCGAAGACGGTCGCTTGGATCGCCCAGTGCCGGACAAACGGCGAGACGGTGGTCGTCGGACGCGGGATATCCGGGGGCTCGAACCCACAGGCAGTTGGACTGCAACCGGCCTTGGCCAGTCTGTCTCAGGCCGTCGATGCGGCGAGGAGTGAGGCGGGGGCAAGTCCCGGGCCGCTTGCCGCCGTGGTGGTGGGCTTGGCGGGGTCGGATCGGGCGGAGATCCAGCAGCCGATCCTCCGCTGGGTCGAGCAGCACGGGGTGGCTCGACGATGCCGCGTGGACCATGATGCCCTGCCGGTGCTTGCCGCCGGATCGGCCGAAGGCTGGGGCGTGGCCTTGATCTCCGGGACCGGCTCCTTCGCCTTTGGACAGAATCGACAGGGACGGACCGCCCGGGCCGGCGGCTGGGGGTTCTTGCTCGGCGACGAAGGGAGCGGCTACGCGATTGCCCGGTCGGGTTTACGCGCGGCATTCCGAATGATCGACGGCCGCGGTCCCGCCACCCGATTGCTCGAAGGTTTTCTGACGCGCTTGCGATGCCCGCAGGCCACAGACCTGGTTCCCGCGATTTACCACTTTGCCAACGACCCCGGCGCCGTTGCCGCACTGTCGCCCGTGGTGTTCGAGGCTGCCGAATCGGCCGATGCCGTGGCGCGGACGATTCTGGCCCAGGCCGGCCGCGATCTGGCTTCCATGGTGGCGGCAGTCGCCGGGAAACTAGGGTTTGGCGATCGCCCGTTTCCGCTGGCCATGACCGGCGGCGTGCTGCTGGCCAGTCGGCTGCTGGGAGAATCGCTCCAGGCAAGTCTGGCAGAGCAGGGTCTGCGGCCATCGCCCGTCGTCCCCGTGCCCCACCCTGTGGCCGGCGCCGTCCAGCTTGCCGCCCGACTACGTGCTGAATCGCCCCGCGCCCGGGACGGGTCATAAAGCCGCGACCGCTGGTCGCGCCGGAAGCGGGACCAGCGGTCGCGGCTTTATGATATGGCGATGCGGAGGAGTTGCTCGAACTGCTCCTCGGAGAGCACGCGGACGCCGAGCTGTTTGGCCTTGTCGAGCTTGCTGCCGGCCTCGGCGCCGGCCACCACGTAGTCGGTTTTCTTGGAAACGCTCGAAGCAGCCCGGCCGCCGTGGCGGGCGATCGCTTCCTCGATCTCTTCGCGAGTGTAGCGATTGAGGGTCCCCGTAACGACCAGCGTTTTGCCTTCCAGGGTCCGCGCCGCGCGGGGCGCCGCGGTCTGCTCGGTCGAGACGCCAATCCGCTTCAGATCGGCAATTGTCTCGCGGCCAAACTCGCTGTGCAGGAAGTCGTACACGCTGCGGGCGATCACCGGCCCGATCTCGTTCACTTGGCTCAACTGCTCGACACTCGCCGCGTGCAGGGCGTCCATGGAACGGAATCGCTCGGCCAGCACGGTCGCCATCCGGGCCCCCACGTGGCGGATCGCCAAGGCGTTGAGCAATCGTGCCAGGCTGCGGTCCTTGCTGGCCTCGATGCCGGCCACGAGGCCCTCCGACGATTTCCGGCCCATCCGCTCCAAGTCGATGAGCTGATCGAGTTGCAGCCGGTAGAGGTCGCCGTAGCGGCGCACAAGGCCCGTGTCGACCAGTTGGTCGACGAGCTTGTCGCCGAGCCCCTCGATGTCCATGGCGTTGCGGCTGGCGTAATAGCCGATCCGCTCCTTGACCTGGGCGGGGCACTCCGTGTTCGGGCAGCGGATATAGACCCCGCCTTCGTCCTTAACGAGCTTCGTGCGGCACTCGGGGCACCGGTCGGGGAAGACGAACTCGGGAAGCCGCTTTTCGCGCAGGTGCTTTTCCGCGCGAACGATGTGGGGAATGATCTTGCCGGCCTTCTCCACCACGACCACGTCCCCCTCGCGCACGTCTTTGCGCCGGATCTCGTCGGCGTTGTGAAGGCTGGCGCGGCTGACGGTCGTGCCGGCCAGCTCGACCGGATCGAGGTCGGCCACGGGCGTGATCGGCCCGGTCTTGCCCACCTGCACGCGGATCGCGTTGGGCCGCGTGCTGGCCTCGTACTTCTCGAACTTGTAGGCGATGACCCAGCGTGGGGCCTTGGACGTGGCCCCCAGCCGCTCGCGCTGATCGTAGCGGTTCACGTCGAGCACCAGGCCGTCGATCTCGAAATCGAGCTCGTGGAGCTTGGCGACGATCTCTTCGCAGTGCTCGACGGCTGCGGCGAAGCAGTCGAAACACTCGACCATGGGCGTGGCCGGCAGCCCGAGGCTTTGCATCTCGTCGAGGAACTCGGTGTGCGATTGCGCCCGGAGCCCCTCGACGTAGCCCACGCCGTGGCAGAAGAACCGCAGGCGGCGCTCGGCGCAGAGGCGCGGATCCAAGAGTCGGATCGTACCGGCCGTGACGTTCCGCGTGTTGGCAAACGGCGACTCGCCCTTGCGTTTCTGGGCCTCGTTCAGCAGGACGAGGTCGGAGTTGGTCATGTAGACCTCGCCGCGGACTTCGAGCACGGGGGGCGCGTGGCGGCCGCGAAGTCGCAACGGGACCCCGCCTACGGTGCGGATGTTGTGCGTCACGTCGTCGCCGACGCGGCCGTTGCCCCGGGTCGCCCCGCGCACCAGCGCGCCGTCCTCATATTGCAGCGAGACGGCCACGCCGTCGATCTTCAACTCCACGACCCAGCCGATTTCCTCGCCCCGTAGGAGCTTGGCCGTGCGCTCGCCGAATTTCTTCAGGTCCTCGATGCCGTACGTGTTGTCGATCGAGAGCATGGGGATGCGATGCTCGACCGGCGCGAGCCCCTCGACCGGCTGTTCGGCGACGCGCTGCGTGGGGCTGTCGGGAGTGACAAGCTCGGGATGGGCGGCTTCGAGCTCCTTGAGCCGCGCCATGAGTTTGTCGTATGCGGTATCGCTAATCTCCGGCGCGGCCTCGACGTAGTACTTGTGGTCGTGATGAGAAATCTGCTCGCGAAGCCGGGCAATCTCGTCGGCAGGATTCTTCGACATGGCGACACTCCTGAAGCGGAGAGCGATCAGCTTTCATCTGAGCGTTCTACTCGCATCCACAGGCCGCGGCGCACGGCTCGCTCATGCCCCGCAGGGGATGAGGAATCATGCAGAGGAACTTCAGCGAGACCGAGCCGGTGTTGCGGAACTGGTGTACCAGGTTGGGCGGCACGAAGACCGCCGTGCCGGGCCGCAGTGCGTGCTCCGCGCTTCCCATCAGGACCACCGCGGTGCCCTCCAGAACGAAGACCTCGTGCTCGTGACCGTGCGCGTGTTTGGGCGTGCAGCCGCCCGGCGCGATCTCGAACTGCCGCATGGTGAAGCTCGGGGCGCCGTCCTGCTCGCCGATCAGGCACCGGGTCCTTGCCCCGACCGCTCCTTCGATTTGCACCGGCGTCAGGGGGATACTCTCGTGATGGACGACTTTCATGGGCCTACCCTCCGAGCAAACTGTGCCGAGCGAAAAGACCTCAAGGCCGACAGCTCCCAGCGCCGTGTCGGCTTCCGCCGAGGAAACGACACCGCCGTCTGCCTCGAGGTCGGTGCCGCACGCCGCCGCAAGGCCGCGCGCGACACATGTCAATGTATGCACGGCGGGAGGTTCTTGTCAAGCTCGTAGGACGGCCTTTCCAGGCCGTCGCGAACGGCCTGGAAAGGCCGTCCTACGAGTCAATGACCGGCGCGATGGCGGAACGACAGCGCCGCCGCCGGGTTGTACTCGGTGAACATCCCAATCTGCTCGTTGCCCATGCCCGCCATCCTCAAACTGCGAAGGAATACGTTTCCCAGATACGTCATCCCCGGCCCGCCGCCGTAGGATCGCCACATGCTGCGCGGGCCCATGTCCATGCCCAGCAGGATGCGCGAGACGTGTCCGGCCTCGGCCAGGCGGCAGATCAACTGAACGATCGTCGAGTCGGGATGATGCTTGATCCGCGACACCCCGTCGTAAACGAGGTACGCCCCCGCGTCGGCGATCTCCTCGTGCAGTGCGGGGTCCGGATTCCGGTCGAGATGGCTGATCAAGAGCGCCGACGGATGGACGCCCAGTCGTCGAAACAACGCAATCTGCTCCAGCCCACAGGTGCCGAATTCCGTGTGCGTCAGGATCGGTGCGCCCGAGTCGAGATGGGCCATGGCCACCGCCTCGGCAACCTTTTCGGCCTGGGCATCGATGAGGTGGTAATCGGAGGCGAACTTGAGGATCCCGGCCTTGATGTCCGTGGACTGCGCCGCCCCGGCGTCGTCGTATTGAATCATGCCCCGGGTAATCTCAGCGACCATGCGCGCGGCGAGTTGCTCGGCTGTTTCGTGAAACCGGAAGTGGCCGGGCTCATAGTAGATGGCGCGGTGAAACCCCGTGGCAGCCACGATGTGTACCGCGGTTCGCTCCGAGGCGAGCCGCTGCCAGCGCGGGGCGCGTTCCGGACCGATCGGCTGGGCGTCGACGACCGTGCGCCCGCCGGCCGCGTAGAACTCGCATAGCTCAGAGCAGGTTTTGTCGAGGTCGTCCAGGAGTAGTTGGCTGTTCACCCGAACGCTGGGGCCCGGCAAAATGAACGTGTGCTCGTGGCAGTGGGCGAAGCCGACCTCGTGTGGGGGAATATCGCCGCGCACGGTGCGCACGAACCCGCCGATGGCCCCCGGCGGAGCAGCCATGTCGATTCCTCCAAGCGTCTGCGCGAAGATAACGTCGAGAACTTCTTGTGGTGCAGGCGTCCCGCCTGCCAGAAAACCGCAGGCGAGACGCCTGCACCACAACCAACAATCGACTGCCGCTCATCGTATCAGGAGGGGCGGTCGGCTGCCACGGGTGGTGGATCGAGAGAACACCGGGGGATACTATACATGGGGGCTTTTTCGGGTAGACTGGCGGGCTGTAGGTCAGGCTTTCCAGCCTGACGAGCGGATTGTCAGGTTGTCAGGTTAAGGTGGTTAAAATGGAGAAACGCGTTTACAACTTTTCGCCCGGGCCCGCCATGCTGCCTCTTCCCGCTCTCGAAGAGGCCCAGCGCGACTTGCTCGCCCTACCGGGCGTGGGGATGTCGATCCTCGAGGTCAGTCACCGTAGCAAGGCCTTCACGGCCATCATCGAGCAGGCCGAGGCGAACCTCCGCAAGTTGCTGGCGATCCCCGCGGGCTATCAAGTGCTGTTTCTCCAAGGTGGCGCGCTTTTGCAGTTCGGCATGGTGGCGATGAACTTGCTGCGAGGCACGGGCAAGTCGGCCGACTACCTGGTGACCGGCTCCTGGGCGAAGAAGGCCATGGAAGAGGCTGCCACCCAGGGCCAGGTCCGCGCCGCATGGACCGGAAAGGCGGACAATTTCAATCGCGTTCCATCGCAAGGCCAGTTGCAGTTGGATCCCCAGGCGGCCTACGTCTACTACTGCTCGAACGAGACGATCCAGGGCATCCAGTTCGCCGTCCCGCCCGAGGTCGGCAGCGTGCCGCTGGTCTGCGACGCTTCGAGCGATTTCCTCTGCCGGCCGTTGGACATCGGAAAGTATGGAATCCTCTTCGCCTGTGCCCAGAAGAACGCCGGTCCGGCGGGCGTGACGATGGTCATTATCCGCGACGACCTCGTGCAGAAGTCGCCCGCCGATCTCCCCTCAATGCTTAACTATCGGGTGTTGGCCGAGGGGAAGTCGCTGCTCAATACGCCCCCGGTGTTCGCCGTGTACATGGTGAAGCTGGTATCCGACTGGCTGCTGAACACCGTCGGCGGCCTGGACAAGATGCACCAGATCAATCGCCGCAAGGCCCAAATGCTGTACGACGCGATCGACCAGAGCGGCGGTTTCTACGACGGTCATGCGGAGCCTGCCAGCCGGTCGGTGATGAATGTCACCTTCCGCCTGCCCAACCCGGCCGCGGAAGAGGAGTTCTTCAAGCAGGCGAAGCAGCACAACCTGGCGGAATTGAAGGGGCACCGCTCGGTGGGCGGCTGCCGGGCCTCGATCTACAATGCCATGCCCGAAGAAGGCGTTGCCACGCTCCGCGACTATATGCTCGATTTCCATAAGAAGCACGCGTAAGCGAAGTCGAACCAGCTCCAAACGGTTTTCCGCGCGCGTCTCGTTAACATTGAGAGGAGACAGATACCGCGAAATCCCCACCGACCCCGTGTCGGTGGAAGAGTGGTTTGGCGACTACGTGAGAGGAGACCGATCCAACGAAGTCCCCACCGACCCTGTGTCGGTGGAAGTGGGTTTGACGACTACGTGGCCGCCGTAGTTGCCAAACCCATTCCCACCGGCACGGGACCGGTGGGGATGGGAGCCTAGTGCCTGTCCCCTTTTCCGGGCGGGAAAACCATGAGAATCCTCGTCAGCGGCGCGGGTGGGTTGATTGGATCGGCGCTGGTTCGCCGCCTTGCCGCACCGATCGAGGTCGTTCGGCTGGTTCGCCGCGAGCCGGCGCCCGGGGCTGCGGAGATCCGCTGGGATCCTGCGGCGGGCACGATCGATGCCGAACGGCTTGAGGGGCTCGATGCGGTCGTACACCTGGCGGGCGAGAACGTCGGCTCCGGCCGGTGGACGTCGGCCAGGAAGGCCCGCATCCGCAATAGCCGCGTCGACGGAACAAGGCTGCTCGCGCAGACCCTGGCCGGCCTGGCCCGGCCGCCCAAGGTCCTTGTCTCGGCCTCGGCGGTGGGCATCTACGGCAACCGCGGCGACGAGGAGCTCGATGAAGCCAGCGAGCCGGGCGTGGGCTTCCTAGCCGAGGTGTGCCGCGACTGGGAAGCCGCCACGACGCCGGCGTCGGAGGCCGGCATTCGCGTGGTGCTCGCCCGATTCGGCGTGGTCCTTGCCCGCGAGGGAGGCGCTTTGGCCCGTTTGCTGCCGCTGTTCCGCTTCGGGCTCGGCGGGCGTTTGGGCAGCGGCCGGCAGTTCATGAGTTGGATCGCCCTGGAGGACGTGGTGGGAGCGATCGAATTGCTGCTGAAGAACGAATCGCTCCGCGGCCCGGTCAACCTCACCAGCCCAGAACCCGTGACCAACCGCCAGTTCACCGAGACTCTCGGGCGCGTGCTGCGCCGCCCCGTGCTCCTGCCAGCGCCCGCCTTCCTGCTCCGCGCTGCCCTGGGCGAAATGGCCGACGAGATGCTCCTGTCGAGCGCCCGCGTGCTCCCGCGGCGTCTCCTAACCTCGGGCTACCGCTTCTCCGAACCGGACTTGGAAGGGGCCCTGAAACGGATGCAGGGATGAACCCGACGGAATCGGCACGCTCACGCTACCGCCCCGAGCGGAGCGACCTCGCCGCGCTCCAGTGGCGGGAGGGAATACTTGGCAAGGACCGCGTTCAGATCGGCCAACGAGACCTGCTGAGGCGCGACGATCTCGATTCCAATCGGCCGCTGATCCTCGGCGAGGTCGACCATCAGACCGTGTCCCTCTTGGACGACCCGCCGGCTCTTATCGCCCTCCCGGCGCGGCAAATAAAGGTAAGCGGCCAACTGCCGCGCTCATCGGTCCCGATCCTTGCGCAATAGGTCTGCGCTGTCACTGAAGGTCTGGCCTGAGGCCGCCAAGCGGCGGTAGATCGCGTCCACGGGCGCCCAAACCTCCGGGCCTTTGCCGTGCAGGGCTTCCGACAAGATCGCTTTGGCCTCCTCCGCCGGCGTTCGCCCGTGGCGAGTGGCTCGCATCTGAAGTTGGTGGAGAACGTCGTTCTCGACATCCGTCAGGACCAGTTCTGCCATCACGGGCTCCTTTCGCGGCACCCTGAGATCCCCCACGCCATCTTACCATCTCTGACGGACATTCGAAGTCCGCATTCGGCAGAAACGGTCCTCAATCGCCGTCCTGGGCCAGTATCACGTTACGGGCCGGGCCGGCGAGTTGGCGCATGTAGTGGTACACTTTGGCCACTTCCTTTTCGCCGTCGCGGATGGGCGTGGGCTCTTCGATGATGAACTCTGCCCAGTCGGGAGCGTTGAACGCGACGTAGGCCAAGCGGAGCTTTGCCGACCACTGGTCGGGCGGGACGGTCAGATCGGGGAGTAGCACCGGGCCCGTGTCGACCTGCCAATCGCCGGTGTCGCGCTGCCAGTTGATCGTCTTGATCGGGAATTCGATCACCGCCACGCGGCCGGACTTTTCGTCGCGAAGCTCGGTCTGGCCCACAAGCTGCTTGCCGGCGGTCATGGCCTTGGAGATCTCCTCGACGTTGTTGACTATCCGGCCGCGGAAATGCCGCACCGCCGGCACGGTGCCGTCCCATGCCTGGGCGATCGGTTTGACCTCCAGGTACTTGCCCCGCTCGGTGATGTGGCGGCGGAAGACCACGCAATCGACCTGGCTGAACACGGGGAGGAAATCGTAGTTGTCGACGTGGAACAGTCCTCGGGTGGGAAACGTGTACTCGCTCTTGCAGGAACCGCACTGGAGATACTCCCGCGTCGTCTTGCCGGCGGGATCGGTAATCCGCAGGCGGGACTCGACCCAGAATCGCGGCGAGTTCCACTTGGCCTTCGTGTTGATGAAGGAGCGGCCGTAATCGACCGCTTCAGCAATCAGCGGCTCTTTCGGGGCCTCGGCCCGCTTCAGCTTGCCGGCCTGGACCGCGGCCAATTGCGAGGCCAGCCAATCCTTCGCGATGGACACCACCTTCCACTCGCTAAACGAGCCGTAGGTGAGATAGAGTCGATCCTTGCCCCAGGTCATGGAGGTGTAGCAGAACGAGCCCTTGGGATCGCTTTCCAGGACGATTGACTTGCTCCAAGTGCGGCCCTCGTCGCTGCTGGCGGCCAGGCAGAGCGGGGTGCGGCGGGGCGGGGTGAACGGATGGTCGCCGCGGTAGTCGTTCCACACGCAAACAAGCTGGCCTGACCAAGGGCAGCGCCCGATGGTCGCCGGACTGCACGGCGACGCCAGGGCGGTCGGCTGCGGCTCGGACCAGTGCTGCCCTCGGTCCGACGACGAGCAGCCGTATTGGAAGCCGTGGGCGGTCCGCATGTACATCCAGACCCGACCGTCCGCCAGTTCCACGACGCCGTTTTCCTGGAGGGTGAGCTTGCGCTGGTTGGTGGGCGGGATGGGCGTTTCGTCTTTTTTCCAAGTCCGGCCGTCGTCGTCGGAGAAGTAGGCGATGGGCACGCCCTGGCCCACGAACGGCGTTACGCTCTTGCCCGACGTGTCGAAGCCCGTGTGCAGGGCGGCCGGAACAATCAACCGGCCCGTGGATAACTGCACTACGCGGTCATTGTTTACCACGTGGTAGCCTCCCAGCAGGGTCACGCGTGCCGGCTCACTGAGGCTGGCCAGCTCATCGCGGGACCGCCGCACGTAGAGATTGCACGAGTTGTCGGCCGAGTCTTTGCGCAGGTAGAACAGCAGCAGCTCGCCGCTCTTGAGCCGCAAGAGGCTCACGGACATCACGTTGCACTTCCCCTCGTTAGCGACGAGGATCCGCGCAGGGCTCCAGGTCCTGCCGCCGTCGGCCGAGGTCTGCAAGGCCAGATGCGCGGCCGACTCGTCGTCGCCTCCTCCGGTAAACCGCGTGTAGACCACGGCCAGGCGGCCGTCGGCCAGTTCCACCAGATCGCCCTCGGAAATCCGCGGAATGTCTTTGCTCGCCCGGAGTACAAGAAGGGTTTCCATAGCCGGGGCGGGAATCGCCGCCCACGCCAAGCCGATTGTAGATATTAGAAGCGTTCGCAATGTGTGAATCATTATTCATCTCCTTTGTGGCTCATCACGAGAACCCCACCGGCCCCGTGCCGGTGGACGCGGGTTTGGCAACTACGGCGGCCATACGGCGTCGGCTTTCGTCACCGCCGGATTTTACTTTTCCCCACCGGCCCCGTGCCGGTGGAAACGGGTTTGGCAACTACGGCGGCCACGGTAGTCATCAAACCCGTTTCCACCGACACGGGGTCGGCGAGGCTTTATCTCTACAGCAAGAGTTGTTCGGCGAGCCGTTTGTGCTTTGCCAGCCACGTTT
>CAYTJV010000232.1:0-11120 GCA_964438165.1 uncultured Planctomycetaceae bacterium
ATCCCCGTGCCGGGCGACGAAAATCGCCTGCGGCTGGGCATGCCAGCGTGTTCTCTGTCGATCGCTACAGTTCAACGGGCCAGACTGTTGGACAACGTGAGTAAGGTACGGTGGCTGGGAAAATCTTGGCCGCCACCGGCGGCGTGCGCTGCGCTCGGCGCGGGTCTCCTGACCCCGCCGACTGGTTGACCGAAGGTCTCCGGGTACTCTGGAGACCTCCGGTCGGCCCGTGTGCGGGGTCGGGAGACCCGCGCACAGCGCGGCTCTTGCCGTTTGCCCGACACGCGGAATTTTGCACCCCGCAGTCGCTCGCGCATCCAATTTTCCGCCCCGCGACCGGCCCCTTTTTGGCGCGACAGGCAGGGAGCGGCCTACACCGTCTTGGTCATGCTAAAACCTTTAGCCTCTGTGCCTTACGGTCCCTTGGCCCATCCTCGCTTGAACCGTCTTGCGACGCGCGGAGTCGCAGGATAATTATCTCTACAGCAAGACTTCCGCGTAGATGCCACAAGATGTTGTGCCGACCGACTGCGTAAGAACACAACATGTAGTGGCGAGGATGCCGAAGTCTTGCTGTAGAGTTATTCGCCGCCGGGCTGGACAATCTGACGAACAATGCCGCAACTGGCAGAGCCGAAACAACTTAGGGTGCATCGGCGCTGCCTATTCGCAGGCCGCTCCGTCAGATCGCGTGGGGAGAACCGCCGAGCCAAGTCGCCTTTGGGCAAGCACTTCGGCGCACTGCCCCACCGCGCGCCGAAGCGAACCACCATTCGGGGGCCCGGGGGGCGGCGAAAAAAGAAGAAAGTCGTAAGTTGAGAGCGTCCTCTTCACTTAGCGCGCTCAGAAAGGAATGGCGCCGTGACGCGAGTCGCATGGTTACGGTCGGTCTTGCTGGCCAGGTTGGCGACGCTTTGCGCCTTGTATGCCGTCGTGGGGCACGTTTCCGACGTGCCCGCAACCCAAAGGCACGTTGGAAACGTGCCCCACGGCGAACGCCCCAACATCTTGTTCATTTTGACGGACGATCAGCGGGCCGACACGATCCGCGCTTTGGGCAACCCGGTCATCGAAACACCCCACCTGGATGCGCTGGTGCGCGAAGGGACGGTCTTTACTCGCGCCATCTCACCCAACCCGATCTGTGTGGCCAGCCGGGCCGAGGTCCTCAGCGGCTGCTGTGGCGTGCGCAACGGCCGGCTTCAGTTCAACGGCCAATTCAGCCCCGATCAGGTGCTGTGGCCCGAGGCAATGCGGCGGGCGAGCTACCGTACCTGGTATGTGGGCAAGTGGCACACCAGCGGCAGGCCGACGACCCGCGGGTACGAGGAAAGCCTTGGACTGTTCGCGTCGGGAGGCCGCGCCGCCACCGGGGCGCTGGACCATGCGGGCCGGAAGGTGACGGGCTACGCTGGCTGGGCCTTCCAAAGCGACGACGGCCGGCTTTTCCTGGAGCACGGCGTCGGGCTGACGCCCGACATCAGCGCCCGCTTGGCCGACGCGGTGATCGCTTTTCTCAAGCGGCAGAGCGAGCAGCCGTTTTTCCTCCACGTCAACTTCACGGCGCCGCACGACCCGCTGGTGATCCCGCCCGGCTATCAGGGCAAATACGACCCGGACAAGATGCCGCTGCCGCCGAACTTCCTGCCGCGGCACCCGTTCGATCACGGCAACTTTTCCGGGCGGGATGAGCAGCTTTTCGCCTGGCCGCGAACGCCGGAAGAAACCCGCCGCGAGATCGCCGCCTACTACGCAGTGATCTCGCACATGGACCACGAGATCGGCCGCATCCTCGCGGCCCTTCAATCAAGCGGCCAGGCGGATCGCACGATCGTGATCTTCACCAGCGACCAGGGGATCGCCTTGGGAAGCCACGGCCTGCGCGGCAAGCAGAACATGTACGAGCACACCGTGGCCGTCCCGCTGATCCTCCGTGGTCCGGGCATCCCCAAAGGCGTTCGGCGTTCCGCGCAGTGCTACTTGCGAAACCTGTATCCCACGGTCTGCGAGTTGGCCGGGATCGATCTCCCGGCGTCCGTTCAGGGGCGCAGCCTGCTGAGCGTCATCCGCGGTCGGGCCGAGTCGCTTTACCCCGAGGTCTTCGGCTACTTCACCGACGTGCAACGGATGATCCGCACCGATCGCTGGAAGCTGATCTACTATCCTCGGATCGGCCGGCGCCAGCTTTTCGATCTGATCGCGGACCCGCACGAACAGCACGATCTTTCCGAGTTGGCGCCCTATGCGGACGTTCGGGACGGGCTGTGCGCGAAGTTGGCGTCCTGGCAGGAGGAAGTCAAGGATCCGACACCGCGGCCGGCACAACGAGCGTGCGAAGAAGCTAAGGCCCGACGATAAACAAGTTTCGCATTCGTAAACGATCTGCCATGGCATGGGAGGACTGACCACTCCCGTCCCGGAGGGACGCTTGATAATAGCCCAGCGATTCATCGCTGGGTTGGAGGGCAGATGAGGATACGTAGTCCCGGAGGGACGACTGAAAGCCCGGCATCACCCCTCAGCCGTCCCTACGGGACTGGGTACAAGGAGGGTCCTTCAATCCCCAGCACTGAAGTGCTGGGCTATTATCAAACGTCCCTCCGGGACGCACAATACGGATGCGTGGATTCCGCTCAGGCGATCGCGCGGTCGGACTCCAGGAGCCGTTCCAGCCCGTCGGTTTGGGCGATCACCACTACGCCGCTCTCGGTGACCACGAATCCGCGGGCCTCATCGAGCTGGCGGTTGTAGCCGATCTCAACCCCGGCGGGGATACTGACGCCTTTGTCGATGATCGCGTGGCGGACCTTGGCGTGGCGGCCGATGTTGACTCCCTCGAAGAGAATCGAGCCCTGCACGAGGGCGTAGCTGTTGATCCGCACGCGCGATCCCAAGATCGACCTCTCCACGCGGCCGCCGGAGAGGATCGACCCCTGGCACACGATGCTGTCCGTCGCGTAGCCGCGGCGGTCCTTGTCGGCGAACACGAATTTCGGCGGCGGGCAATTGGGCTGATAGGTGCGGATCGGCCACTCTTCGTCGTACATGTTCAGTTGCGGATCGACCGACACGAGGTCCATGCTGGCGTCGTAGTAGGCGTCGAGCGTGCCCACGTCGCGCCAGTACGCGCTCGTCTTGCGGTTCTCGTCGACGAAGGGATAGGCAAACACCCGGTTCGTTTCCAACACCGAAGGAAGGATATCGTTGCCGAAGTCGTGTTGGCTGCCTCGCCGGGTGGCATCGCGGCAGAGCTCCTCGAAGAGGAACCGGGCGGTGAACACGTAGATCCCCATGGAAGCCAGGCAATTGGCCTCGTCGCCGGGAATCGGCTTCGGGTTGGCCGGTTTCTCCTCGAATCCGACGCCCCGGTTCTCGGCGTCGACTTCCATCACGCCGAACCGCCGGCTCGCCTCGGACCGGGGAAGCCGCAGCACCCCGATCGTAATGTCGGCGGAGTTCTCAATGTGGTGGTCCACCAGCCGCTTGTAGTTCATCTTGTAGATGTGATCCCCGGCAAGGACCACGACGAACTCGGGATGCTCTTTCTCGATCGTGTAGATGTTCTGGTAGACCGCGTCGGCGGTTCCCTGGTACCAGTTCTCGTCGATCCGCTGCTGTGGGGGGACGACGTCGGCGAACTCCCCCAACTCCCGGCAGAAATAGCCCTGCCAGCCCATGCTGAGATGGCGGTCCAGGCTCATCGCCTTGTACTGCGTGAGCAATAGGATCTGGCGGATGCCGCTGTTGAGGCTGTTGGAAAGCGTGAAGTCGATGACCCGGTAGTTGCCGCCGAACGGGACCGCGGGCTTGGCTCGATCTCGGGTCAAGGGCTCCAAGCGAGAACCCTTTCCTCCCGCCAGGATTACGGCGACGACACGATCCATCATCCATCTATCTCCTACAATGCTCCGCACCGCCCGGTCGGCCCGGCCCGACGGCTCGACCACGGATGTTATTGTATCGCGATCCGCCCTGCCGCCAAATACGTCAGGGGAATGAGCAGGAGAACTGCAAAGTGGTTTTTGGCAAACCGTGAAGGGGGATTGGTTCGTAGAAACTTGAGCAGACTCGCGGCGACATCCCCCCGGCGTGGTGGTCGGCGCTACAGTACGGACTGAAGGTGATCTCCCTGCGAGAGCAGTTCACTACGAAGAACACGAAGAACACAAGGAGTGGACGAAGGAGCAGGGAGAGGAAAAGACTCTTCTTTGCAGTTCTCCTGACCCTCCTCCGCGGCTGCTTGACGCACGACCATTGGCCCGATAGACTTGACCCTTAGATTTGGTGGTGATCGCACCGGTAGTGTAGCGGCAACACGGCAGCTTCCCAAGCTGCAATTGAGGGTTCGACTCCCTCTCGGTGCTCTCATCTCGGCCGATACTTGGCGCGGACCTCGGCGGCGCGGTCGTAGATTTCTTCGCGGCTGAGCCCGGCTTCGGCGTACATGGCGAAGAGATTGTCGGCCGGGGTCTCCGGTAGGACGGAGTCAGTGGTGGCGAGCACGTAGCCGCCGCCCTGGGCGGTCATGCCGTCGAGGAGTTGTCGCGTGGCGCGGCGGACCTCGTCGACGCTGCCGCGGCAGAGGATCCCGTGTGCATCCAACCCCCCCAGGAAGGCGAGTTTCGCGCCGAACTCGCGTTTCAAATCGAGCGGGTCCATGTAGGGGGAGGCGCCGTGGGCGAGGTGGAGCACGTCGAGCCCCATCTCCATCAGGTCGGGGATCATCGGCCGCAGGTCGCCGCAGCCGCGGTAGCCAACCCAAAGCCGGTGCCGCTTGCCCACGTCGAACACCAGTCGGAGGTGTGGCTTGACCTGGCGCCGCCAGGTATCCGGGCTGATGGGCTGCGGCTCCTGGCCAGCCGCGGCGTCGCCGGTCCAGAGCCAGTCGAGCGGGAACCGCCGACAGGCCAACTCGGCCAAGAGAGCGGCGAAGGCCGCGCAGCGATCGAACATCTCGTCGACCACGGCCGGCTCGGCCTCCAGGTCGGCCAACGCCCGCTCCGGCCCGCGAAGCCGCCGGTACATCTCGAACACGCACGGCGAAACGTCGCAGCCGACGAAGTGCTCGTACGCGCTGGCCGCGAACGGACTGAGCCGCGACAGCAGCTCTTCCACGTGCTGCAAGGGGAAGCAGTACTTGCGGACCTGGTCGGGCGCCGTCGCGGCGAGCGGATACTCCGCCACCCGGTTGCCCAGTCCTTGTTTGACCCAGCGTATCCCCCAGAAGTCGGCGTGCCCCTCGCCGTCGCGCTCGTGGGTGACGCCCAGCATGAAGTGGTCGTTATTCACCCAGGTCATGCACACGTCGTTCCCCAGAACCCCGTCGACGCAGTGCCGCGGGACTTCCAGGAGCCTGGCCAACGTGCCGACGATTTCCGGGTGGAAGGTCATGAAGATCGGAACCCGATCCACCGGTTGCCGCCGCAGGGCCGCATGCACGCGCTGCTTGGAGTTCATAGCTGATCCCATCTCGTGCGATCTCATTATGCTCAAGAAAGGGAAACGCGGGAAGAGGGAGATGGGGCGGCAGCGGGCCGCAAGCGGCGGAACGCCTCGCCGCAAGCGCGGTAGTTCTCCCCCGACATCCCCATGCAGCCGTACTCCTCCACATAGCCGATAAACCCTCCCCGGCTTGTCCCCAGCAGGTCGTACAGCCGCTGCGCCTCGGCGTAGATCTCCGCCGTGGTGCCCGAAATCGATACCGTCTGATAACTCATGGGAATCAGAAAGCACTGCCTGCCCTTGAGCCGGGCCGACACCTTGGCCACGTCGACCACGTTCGGCTGGGCGATATTCAGCACGTCGGCCCCGATCTTGTGGAAGTCTTCCGCGATCTCCGTCAGATTGCCGCAGCAGTGGAACCAGGTCTCCAGCCCCAACCGCCGGGCCAGCGCGAACTGCCGCTGATAACGCGGCTTGAACAACTTGCGCCACAAGGCGGGCGCGATCATCAGGCCGGTTTGAGTACCCCAGTCATCGGCAAAGTGGATCCCGTGGAACCCGCGCCGGGCGACCATCTCCAGAAGCTCGCACTCCCAGTCGAAGATCATGTCCAACAGGCGACCGGAACGCTCGGGCTCGACGAGAAAATCGGTCATGCTGTTCTCGAAGCCGCGGATCAGCGTGTAGACCGTAAAGCCCGACAGATCGAGGCTCGCCAGCCGGTAGCGGTCCTCGCAGAGATCGAAATAGGCCGGGGCAGCCGCCATGCGGTCCGCTTCGCGAAGCGGCGGCGGGCGCAGGGCCTCGGCCGCCTCCCAATCGGGCAGCGACGGTTTGGTGGGATGGCCCATCGTGCCGTCGCCGAGCTTCTCCAGGTGGTAGCCCCATTCGTTCGTGCCGCGAAGGGCCTCGCCCTGCATGTCCAGCGACAGGTGATAGACGATCGCGTCGCCTTCCGTCTGGTCGCAATTCACGTACCAGAGGGGAATCCGCTCGGGATTCTCAAAGCGGATCGCTTGCCGAACCAGGTCTAAACGCGAGGTCATGAGAGCGGGTCCTTTGTGGGGGCTGTCAGCAGCCGGCTTCTCTCATTCATGTTCTCTTCGTTTATTGCGGCGCCACGCAGCGAAAACCGATCGTCGCGCAGCGGTCCAGGCCCGAGTCCAAGAGCAGGAACTTCGCATGGGACTCAATTGGTTGCGGTCCGCCGGGAAAATACCAAATCGAGCCTTTCGCCTGGTAGCGCGAGCCGCCGCGGAGCATCACGAACCGCGTGTGGCCGTCGTCGCGCTGGCTCTCGGTCCATTCGAACACCTCGGAGCAGAAGGGGTCGGGGGGAGGGCAGGCTGGCACAGGCCGGGCGTCGACGACCGATTGGGCCGCGACAACGCGGTACTGCCGCCGGTCGGGGTCCCAGAACGATCGGTCGTAAACGAGCACGAAGCCGCACACGAAGTTCCGCGTCATCCAGGCGAGATCCGCTCGGCGATAAACGGAGCCGTCCAACGCCATTCTCGTTCCCACGCTCTGCGTGGGAACGTGAGCCCCGCCGCTCTGCGGCGCCTCAACTCGGGCCGCAGAGCGGCCCGCCGTGCGTTCCCACGCGGAGCGTGGGAACGAGGACATCTTGTGGCATCTACACGGAAGTCTTGCTGTAGAGCTATTCACGCTCTGACCCCATGCTCCGCAACGGCTTTCGACCCCTCGCATCGATTTCCCACAACGGCTCCTTCAACTCCGCATTCCATCGCTGCCACGCCGCTTCCATCTCGCGCACTTTGTCGGGATGTTGTGCGGCGAGGTTCTTGGTTTCGCCGATGTCGGCGGGGAGGTTGTAGAGTGAGAGCGGCTCCGTGCTGTTCTTGACGAGCTTCCAGTCGCCCTGTCGGATGGCCCAGCGGTGGCGGGCGGGCTGGTTCGACGGAAAACGGAACCGCCAGTAGAGCGTGTCGTGGGGCGCGCCCTGCTTTTCGCCCGTGAGGAAAGGCAGGAGATTCGCGCCGTCGAGTTTCCAGCCGGGCTGTGGTTTCACGCCTGCAACGGCAAGCGCGGTGGGCAGGATGTCGAGGCTGATGACCGGCGGGTCATAGGTCCTGCCCGCCGGGATGCGTCCTTTCCACTGCACGAGGAACGGCACCCGGATGCCGCCTTCCAGCAGATCGCCCTTCTCGCCGCGGCAGGGCGTATTCAGCGAGGTGTTCACGCCATACAGAAAGGGCGCATCGGGTTTCGCGCGTGCCGGGCCGGTCTGGCCGCCGTTGTCGCTGAGGAAGAAGACCAACGTGTTTTCCTCCAGCTTCGTCTCGCGCAGCTTGGCCAGCACGCGGCCGACGTTCTCGTCGAGCGAGGCCATCATCGCCAGAAACGTCCGCCGGTGCAGGTCCGGCACGTGGGCGAACTGTGCGAGATGTTCCGGCTTGGCCTCCATCGGCCAATGCGGCGCGACGAAGGGGAGGTAGAGGAAAAACGGCTCGCCGCGGTGGCGCTCGATGAATTCCGCCGCCTCGCGGCCGAAGGCGTCGGTGGAATACCCCGGCGCCTGCACGCGCTCGTTGCCATGCCAGAGATTGTGGATGAACCCCGTTTTTTGGTCGGGGAACAACACGCCGCCATTGGGATGCCAGAACGCTTCGGTGAACCCGCGGTTGCAGGGGCGCATCGGCTCGGCGTCGCCCAAATGCCACTTGCCCACGATGCCGGTCGCGTAACCGGCGGCCTTGAGCCGGTCGGCCATCGTCGTCTCGCCCAGTGGCAATCCGGCGCGGCCTGTAAGCTCCGCGGGCCAGTTCATCTCGAAGCCGAAGCGGTTGGGATAGCGCCCGGTCATCAAACCCGCCCGCGACGGGCAACACTGCGGCGTCGTGACGTAGCCCGCCGTGCAGCGCACGCCGCTGGCGGCGATGGAGTCAATCCGCGGCGTCTTCACCTCGCGCGATCCCTGGCAGCCGAGGTCCGCGTAGCCCAGGTCATCGGCGAGAATGACGATGATGTTCGGTTTGTCGGCTCCAAGACCCGCGGCGTGAAGCGAGCCGATGAAAACAAAACTCACTGAAAGGAGGGCAAGGAGGGCGTGTTTCATGGCCATAGGGTCGTTCTCCCGGATCATTTCCTGCCGAACACCTCGCGGACGGCGTCGAGATACTTGGCGCCGAAACGCCGGTCGGGTTCGATGTAGCTGCCTTCCACCCACTCGTTCCAGGAATTCAGGGTCACAATGCCCCTGCTTTCGGGGTGGCGATCCAGCCAGATCTTTGTTTGGCGCAAGAACTCGCCCCATTTCTCCGGCGTATTATTGAGCACCATCCCCATCGAGTAGTTGCGTGGCGAGCCGTCCCAGCCCATGGACACGTGCGGAAAATAGGTCACGCCCAACGCCGCCGGTCGCTCGTCCATGACCCGCATTGCTCGCCGGCCATATTCGGCGTAGTCCACCGCGACCAAGCCCGCCTTCGCGGCGCGACTCAAGAGCGTCGTCTCCATCAGCATGCCGCCGGTTTTCGGCGGCGGCGTTGCGTTGCTCTTTTGGGCCGCAGTGTCACCGGCAAACCCGGAGGGCATATCGTTCGCCTTCGACTGTGCCTTTGCCCCCGGTTGCTCGGCCTGCTTCATCAGCATCGGCCAGAGGAGATGCACCCAGGTATACATGGTGGAGCTGTCCGTCTTCAGCGCCGCCAGCAGGTCGGGGACGGTCTCGACTTTTCGCGCTGGATCGTCCGGGCACGGCTGGCCACGAACCAGTTCCAGAACTTGTTTGAGTGCTTCACCCTGATCCACGATGTTCAGGTGCAGGTCCGGGAAGCCCGCCGCTTTCACGCGCGCCCGGAAGTCGTCCAGCGCCGCCCGCGTCGCCGCCAGCCCGCCCAACCCGGGGATCAGCTTGTCCAGTTGGTAGATTGAAAAATAGGGCCGGCCATCAATCTTCCAGTAATTGGGCTGCTTGAAGTAGGACTGGATCGCGTCCTGCGTGTGGCGATCGAACGCGGCCCGGCCGACCTCGCCCTTGCGCCAGACCGGGGCGTTGTTAAACCAGATGCCCGGCGCGAACGGGTGGCAGTCAATGTAGGCGTGGTTGGCCCACATCAGCGCGAACTTGATCCGCCGGCGGTTCGGGGCCCGGAGGAAACCTTTCTCCAGTGCGTCCTCGATCATCCGCCCGCCGTGGATGTCGTCGTCGTAGCGATACCAGTCGAAGATCATAGCGCCGATGCCCGCGTCGGCCATGGCGTCAATCGAGCGCGCCATCTCCCTGGGGTCGGATTCATCGCGATAGCCCCAGAGCGGCAGCTTGGGTTGATAGTGCCCCTCGAACTTCGGTTTGCCGTTCTTGACGATCTCCCACTCGGTCCAGCCTTCGCCCTTCTTCGACTGGTGATAGGCGTCGCGGTGAAAGTTGGGCCAGTAGTAAACGGCGACCGTGTAGTTCCCCGGCTTCGGACCCTCAGCGGCTGAGGCGCTGGCCATTGGCGCGAGCCAGAGCACTCCCATCAGGCAGCTCGATACCATACTTGTTCTCATTGCAGGTTCCATATCATCCTTCATCCTTCATCCTTTGCGCCTTTGCGTGACTCACTTCAATCCCAAAGAGCGGCGCACGAGCCAGTCGCGGACCTTTTCGGGCAGGAATGGGAGGGCGAAGAAAGCCAACCGCGTTTGGGCGCCGAGCGGATAGCGGGCCTTGGGGCACAGCGCGGTCAGCGCGTGCACCACGGCGCGCACGACGCGCTCGACCGGCATCCCCCTGGCCGCCAGGCGCAGCGACGCCTCGCGCATCACCCGCATGTCCTCGCCGTAAAGGATCTCGGCTTGGGGCGTCATGGCCTCCAACACGCGCTGGGCTTCGCCATGGGCCTTGTCCCAAATCGGCGTTTTGACGCTTCCCGGCTCGATGATCGAGACGGAAATGCCCCAGCGGCGGAGCTCGATGCGCAGGACGTCGGACATGGCCTCCAAGGCGTGCTTCGATGCGGAGTACGCGCCGCTATAGGGCACCGCCACCCGGCCGCTGAACGAGCCGATGTTCACGATCCGCCCGCGGCACTCGCGCAAGAGCGGCAGCATGGTCCGGATCACGGCGAGTTGGCCGACGACGTTGACATCAAGCTGGCGGCGGAGCTCGCTGGTGGGCAGCGTTTCCAGCGGCCCGCCCACCATGATCCCCGCGTTATTCACCAACCCCACCAGCCGCCCGCCGTCGAGCGAGCCGGCCACGGTCTTTGCCGCTTCGGCAATGCTGGCTTCGTCGGTCACGTCGATCATCAGCGGGGCAAGAAACCGGGATGCCTGCTCCTGGAGCCGCAGGCCGTCGGCCGCCTTGCGCACCCCGGCAAACACGCGAAACCCGCGGCGGTGAAGCTCCAACGCGCAGGCCGCCCCAATCCCGGTCGACGCCCCGGTGATGACCACGGATTGAGTCGTTTCGATCTTGGGGATGGACACGGCGGGCTCTCGGGGGGATGAAGGATGTCCGAAGCACGAGGCGATTGGCGTCAGTCTAACACGGCTCTGGAACGCAATCTAGATGGGCGCGGGAGCGGAGATTAACAGGAGGCAATGGGAGGACGCAATCCAATCCTCTGTTCCCTCTGTTGCCTCCTGTTCAAAACCTCCGCCTTCTTGATCTTAGCCTCGTTCCCACGCTCTGCGCTCAGTATTACCCACATATACGCACGTACATATTA
>CAYTJV010000233.1:0-11105 GCA_964438165.1 uncultured Planctomycetaceae bacterium
GACTCCTCCCCAGGGCGTTGCCCTGGGCTGTCGTATCACGCCCCTTCGGGGCTGAAGCCGCTCGATGCCGACGCGCCTGCTGCGGCACGCGCATTTCGATCGTTCTTCTCTTCGGAACAGAGCTGGCACCCATTCGGCTCTTGGCCTTTCACCGGCCCTCTCCCGACCCCTTCGCACTCTCCCGACATCCGTGCCAAACACTATAGTCTACCACGCGGCTGCCGTTGGTCCATACGGCCTCCGGAACCCCGCTCAATTCGGGGTTTTTGCCGGTTGTCCTTCTCCCCGTTTCATGCCACAATATCTCCACACGAGCAGTGTGAAAGGAGGACGGGTTTCCAACCCGTCCTGGGATGCGTCAGAAAACACGAAAGCACCCTGGATGGTTTGTCATGTTACGCAGGCAGTTGTTCGCCAAGAAATCCCTGGAAGCCGTGTTGGCGGAGATGGCCGGCGAGCACCGGCTGCGGCGGGTGCTGGGGCCGGTGACCCTCTCCTCCCTCGGCATCGGCGCGATCATCGGCACCGGCATCTTCGTGCTCACCGGCGTGGCCGCGCGGCAGCACGCCGGACCGGGACTGATCGTCTCGTTCGTGGTGGCCGGGCTGGCCTGCGCGTTCGCCGCCTTGTGCTACGCCGAGTTCGCCTCGATGGCCCCGATCGCCGGCAGTGCCTATACCTACGCCTACGTCTCGCTCGGTGAGCTGGTGGCCTGGATCATCGGCTGGGACCTGGTACTGGAATACGCCATGGCCTCGGCCACCGTGGCCAACGGCTGGGCCCACTACTTCCTGAAGTTCCTGGCATTGTTCAAGACCAAGGCCGGCGGGGCCTTGGTCACGATCCCCTTCTGGCTCACCACAGACCCCTTTACCGCCGCCACCCAGCACGTCGACTACCAGACCGCCAAGGGGCTGGTCGTGGCCACGGCCACGGCCACACCGCTGGGCGACGACCCTTCGGTCGCCCCGATGACGCTCCCGGTTGTCGGCGATGCGAGCGTCCACCGCGTGGCCAACGTGCAGGTCGCTTTCACCCCCGAGTCGCTGGCCGCCGTGGCCAAGCTCCACGGGCCGGCCGCCGAGGCCTCGGTGGCTCGCGTCCAGCGGGCGGTGCAGGAGCAACTCCAATACGAGCCGGCCACGCCCCCCGCCGAGAAACTCGCGCACGTGCGCGACGACAACTTGCACGGCTACGAGGCCTATGAGCACACTCCGTTGGTCTTCGCCGGAGTCCGCCTCACCTGCAACGTGATCGCCATCGCCATCGCCGCGCTCATCACCACGATTCTCGTGATCGGCATCCGCGAGAGCGCCGGATTCAACGCCGGCATGGTGCTCATCAAGCTGGCCGCCGTGCTGTTCGTGATCTTCGCCGGAATCGGCTACATCGATGCGACGAACTGGACGCCCTTCATGCCTTACGGCTGGACGGGCGTGTTCACCGGGGCGGCGATCATCTTCTTCGCCTACATCGGCTTCGACTCGGTCTCGACCCATGCCGAAGAGGCCCGCAACCCGGCGACCGACGTTCCCATCGGCATCATCAGCTCGCTGGCGGTTTGCACTGTCCTCTACATTGCCGTGGCAGCGGTGATCACCGGCATGGTGCCCTATCCGCAGATCCCGCTCAACGCCCCGATCGCCGGGGCCTTCGAGAGGTTCGGCCTCCAGGGGGCGTCGGTGATTATTACCGTCGGAGCGATCACCGGGATCACCAGCGTGCTGTTGGTGATGCTCCTGAGCCAGCCGCGCGTGCTGTTGGCCATGGCCCGCGACGGACTCCTGCCCCCCAGTTTCTTCGGGGCCGTGCATCCCCGCTTCCGCACGCCGCACAAGGGGACGATCGTCACGGGACTCTTCTGCGCCGTGGCCGCAGCGTTTTTCCCCATCGAGGGATTGAGCGAAATGGTCAATATCGGCACCCTGTTCGCGTTCGTGGTGGTCTGCGCGTCGGTCTGGCTGATGCGGCGGCTGAACCCGGAGGCAAAGCGTCCCTTCCGCACGCCCCTGATGAATTTCGTCGCCCCGGCGGGGATCGTCTTCTGCCTGGGCCTGATGGTCTATCTGGGCTTGTGGACCTGGGTCCGGTTCGGCGTGTGGCTGTTCGTCGGGCTGGTGATCTACTTCTTCTACGGTCGCCGCCACAGCCATCTCGGCAAGGCGCTGCGTGAAGAGATTTCCCGCCACGGCGTCTCCCCCGCCGGGTCCGCGCTCGATGGCCCCGAAGTCCCTTGAGGACGTTGATATTTACCACGGAGGACACGGAGGAACACGGAGGAGAAGACGCAGCGGCCGATCTTGCCCCACGCGTTTCCTCTTTCTTCTTCCTCCGTGTCCTCCGCGCCCTCCGTGGTTCATCTTCGGTTCATCTTCGGTTCATCTTCGTGTCCTGCCACGCCTCCGGACTCAACGCCGCAGCGTGATTTCCGGGAACGTCTCCAATCGCAGATTCACGCAGCGGACTTGCGGCAGGTCGCCTGCGGCTGTTGGGAAGTGGCGGTCCACATAACCGGAATCGGCGGCCTGTTGGAACTTGGCGGAATCGTCCGGCAGGCTCGATTTCAGAAGAACCAACTCGCCGGCGCGGAGAACCACGGCCAGACGGGCGGCGATCGAGTCGCTGGTCACGTCCCACGAATGCGGCAGAGGAGCGATTCCCCGCACACAAAACCGCTCCACCAGGCTTGCCTCCTCGCGAAGAAACTGCTCTGGATCGAAGATCACCAGCCGCGTCGCATCTCGTTCCGCGAGCAACTCGTCAAAGTGTCTGAGAAACACCGCTTCGGGCAAGAGCTGCGCCATCAACTCGGCCGTCACCCCCAGCAGTCGAATACACAACCAATGGGCCGCCTCTTCTCCCAGCCGATGCACCGCGTGGGCGTCGCGGATCGCATCGGCCAACCGGCCGCCGCCGACCAGCATCACGCTAGGGATGGGCGGTTGGGCCGCCAGCCACGCCCGCAGGTGCGGCGCCAGGCACTCGAAGTCCAACAGGCTGCCGCCCAGCTTGATTACCCGCCGCTGGATCACCGGAAGTCTCCTTGGGTCTCGGCGGCGAGGACCGCCAGGGCATGGGCCGTGGCCGCGCGGGAGATTTCACTCCCCAATTCCTGGCCCATCGAGACGACCTGCGTCTCAATCCGCACGTGCTGGAGCAGCCGGCGGGCGAGAAACTCACCAATCCCCGAGACCACCACGCCCGTCGGCCGTTCTGCCAGACGAGAGAGGACCCCTTGCAGGGCTTCGGCAATCCGCTTGCGCTGCGCGTCGGCAATGCACTGGGCCATCTGCACGGCATCCTCGCGGCTGACCATGCTGCGGTCGGCGCAGATCGACCGTGCGATTCGTTCGTGGGCGTGATCTTTGGTTGCCGGCCGCCCGTCCGCCGTGTGCGTGCTGGCAGGCTCCTCGGGCAGATCGCCCAGGAGCAGATACACGTCCCACGTGGTGGCGAACACCTCCTGGGCCAGCGGACAGGCCGTTTTCTGCGACAGCCACCCCACGCGGTCGATTACCGCGCAGACGGGGCTCCGTTGGACGCCGGTATACACCAACTCGCCGGAAATCAGCCGCTCGGGATCGGTACGCCCCTGGGCCACGGGTCGGCCGTTGTGCAAGGGAATGATGTCGCAGGTGGTGGACCCGATGTCGATAAGCAGGCCCGCTCCGCCCCTCACAAACCGTCCGGCAAATCGAGCCAGGGCGTGCCAATTCGACGCGGCCGCCAAGAGCGGCTGCGCGGTTGCCTCTGCCGGCGAGGCCCAGGAGCCGTCGGTCAAGTACACCCGCACCAAACGACCGCCGGCCGCCGCCTCGACAGCATCCAGAATCGCTGTCACCCCTTCCGCCTTGGTCACAAAGCAGTCGGCCAGCTCGCCGGTCATGGTAATAGCCAACTGGTCGGCCGCCGGACAATCGGCCAAGAGATCGACCAGCGCCGCGGTCAATTCCTGCCGCCGCCGCCAGAGCGCAAAGGGCCGCGAAACGGCGAACCTCGATCCGTCCGCCGCCTTCAAGTTCGCTCCGCCAATGTCAAGCGCAAGCCAAGCTCCCATCAGGCTCGAATTGTACCTCAACCGGCCGGAACGACAACCGTGGCGAGCGGCCCTCGCACACGGCGAGGATCGCCGCCGCAAGGTTGGCTTCGGCGGCCGCTGCCGCGCGAAGCCCAACGTAGGAGGTCGTCAGCCGAGGATTGATCTCGATGACGACATCGTCACGGCCTTCGGGATTTGATCCTAATACCAAATCCACGCCCAGATACCCGATGGCCCCAGGCAGCGTGGCCACGCTCCGCACGGCCAGCTCAGTCGCCCGGTCGGCCAAGGGGGCATCCAGCGGCAGTGAGCCGCCTTGATAGACAAAATGCCCATCGTCGCTCAGCCGCTGCCGACAGGGGACCAGCGGAAAAATCCCCGCCGGGCCGCACAGCACCGCCACGCTTGTCGCCACACCGGGACAGAACCGCTCCAAGCGACCCGGCCCGGACAGATTCGCCAACCATGCCTCTGCTGCTGTTTGATCGGCCAATAGCCGCAGGCCTTGCGATCCGGCCCCCAAGCACGGTTTGCCCACGGCGGGAAACACGGCCCCAGGCGGAATCGCCCCGCCCGGCTCGACCAACCAGCCCCTTGGCACGGGCAGGCCGAACGCCGCCAGGTGCTCGATGGTAGCGTGCTTATCGGACGCTAGCTCGACGACCCTCGGCCCCGGCCCAAGCAGCCGCCCGCCCGCCGCCTCGACCCATCGGCATCGCTCCAGCAAGGCACCAGAAAGTTCCGGCGCAATCACCATTGTCCCATCACACGCGGCAGCAAGTTCTGCCACCGCGGCCCGTTCTTCCTCGGACGATCGCACCACGCGATAACATACGCCGGGACCAACTCCCCTCTCCCGTCCCGGGAGAGGGGCAGCGCCACAAGAGCCCCTCTCCCGTTTCGGGAGAGGGGCAGGGGGTGAGGGGAGCCTGCGATCAAGATTCGAGCCAGCAGAACTCGCTGCGGCCTCGCTCAGCCGATAATCCCAAAGCGCAACAACCTCCACGCCAATGGCTGTCAGATCGGCCGCCATGGCCCCGGCCATCGCCGTCCCTTCGCGCAACAGCGACCCCACCGGCCACCCCCACCCGTCGCCGAGAAACCCGCCGCCCGTGACGAATTCGTACAGAAAGACTCGTCGCATGTGGTTCTTCATTAGCCCGAAGGGCTTTGATACGAAAGCCCAGGGCAACGCCCTGGGTAACGCGCCCATTGGAGCCGGTCAGCCCTGAAGGGGAGAGATAAACTCATACAGGATGGTCTATCGCGCCCCTTCAGGGCTTCGCTTCTCGCGGTCTCCGCATTCCCAGGGCGTTGCCCTGGGCTTCCCTATCGGAGCCCTTCAGGCTCCAAGGCTCTCCCCAAGTGTCTCCGGCCCCGATCTTATGGTCCCTGTCGCGGGCTGGCTAGCCCTCAGCGCTGGCATCAAGCCGCAGGGCTCACGCAAGTAAAACTAAATGACCTTGCGTGATCCTGGGAGGATCCTCTGTAGGGAACGCCCTCCGTGCCGTTCCGTGAATTGCCATTGACGCCGCAACTCCGCATCCCGGAACGCCACGGAGGGCGTTCCCTACAGTCTATCCCGTGCCCTCCCGGAATCGTGCAAGCCTATCTAGCCCGGCGCGCTGGAATCCGGCCCGAGACCCTCAACCGCTTGGAGCAAGGCCGGCACACCCCGACTTTCGCCACAATCGACAAGCTCGACCGGGCCCTGACCGAAGCCGAACAAGCCGACTGAGAGCGGGTTGGGTAGCACGACCAGAGTCTTCGCTGGGCGTTGCTTCGGTGCGTCGATTGTCGAACCACGCCCTTCGCAAAGTCTCAGGTCGTGCCACCCGACCGGCTGTTGACACAGCCTTGGCGCCATGGTATGTAACGGTTGGGGAGGACCATGCCATGAGAACCTTCGCAGTGTTAGCCTGTATATGTCTCGCCGGATGCTCGCAAACAGCGCCGGATGCCAAACCAAAGCAAGTTGCGCCAGCCGAAAACCAAAAGCAGGCGGTCGCGGAAACAGACCCGTTTCGCATCCGCCTGGCAGCATTCCTCGAAGAGGCATCGGCCGCGGCTGTGATGCTTGAGCGGGTGCCAAATCCGAAACAATACCGCACTCAGTCGGATACGGTCGGGACAGCTTTTGCCAAGTTGCCCGAGAAGGCCGGAGCGGAAGCTATCCGGGAAGCTTCCAGCAAACTCTCGTATCTGGTCGGTGGGGCCGGGGCGTGGGTCGAACTGGATTCGCAAACTAACGCGATGCGGATCGCGCATGACGATCAATCGGCGCAGGGACAGGCTCTGACGGAAAAAATGGTGACGGAGCGTCGGAAGTTTTCGGCCGAAATTCGGCAACAAATAACCGTTATCCGCAAGATGGCGGAACTCCCATAGGCCGATTACAGCGGCTTCCGGAAGATCCCGTTGAGGCCGCGGGCGGCTGTTGACAGCTATTCGGTTGTCCATCGGCCGTGGTAGAATTGCGGCATCGGGACGGCGGTCCGGGTGGCCACCTGGACGCCAAGCGAACCCGGCTGCGGGTTGTCTTCCCTGTCGTTCGATGACCCGCCCGGGTTCGGCCCCACAGAACGACAGGATGTATGCTCAACGCGACGAAAAAGCTACTCCATACTGCAATTCAGCAGCGAGACGAAGCGACAAACGCTCTCCGGGACGACCGGGCCGATCAAGCCTTGCAACAACGGCTGCAAGACTTTGAATCCGGGATCGGCGAGGGATGGCTTCCGACGGGACGTGTTGCAGAGCTAATCAGCAAATGGGAGCCACGAGCCGGCTACGGCGTATTCGAGACAACCTATCAGCGGGCGAACGCCGAAGTAATACAGTCGGGACTGGGAGGAGTGCTCCTGCCAAAGTTGGAGGCGGTTTTCAAGGCTCACCGCGCCTTGCTCAATGACCTTCGGCGCACTGCCGAGCGGCCCTCGGGAAATAGGCCCCTGACGATGCCGCCATCCTTGGAGCCTCATTGCCAAGCCCTAAGCGATCTGATAGGCATCGTCAACGCCCTGCCAGTGCCGGCCGAGAGCGATGTAGCTCCTCTATCGGCCAGCGGGGCAGAGTCGGGGGGCGTGGGCGCCACTATAACCGCCCGGCAAAAACGATTCCGGGTTGCCCTTTCCTTTCCCGGGGAACGTCGCGAGTTTGTCGAGCAGGTCGCGACCCGGCTGGCGGCAAGTGTCGGGCGCGAACGAGTTCTGTACGACAAATATTACGAAGCCGAATTCGCCCGGATTGACCTCGACACGTACCTGCAACAGCTTTACCACGAACAATCCGAGTTGATCGCAGTGTTCCTGTGCGCCGACTACGAGCGAAAGGAGTGGTGCGGCTTGGAGTGGCGTGCCATTCGCGATCTGATCAAGCGTCGGCAGGCATCGACCGTCATGCCATTTCGATTCGACAACACCGAAATCCCCGGACTGTTTTCAACGGACGGTTACGTCTCGATTGACGATCGCACCCCGGAAGATATCGCTGACCGGATCCTTGAACGATTGCGGATCAATAGCAACAGCGCTCCCGGCGCGGCGTCGTCGAGGGCGGAATAGGTTTGACGCCGCGCTTATTACCGCGCCGCCACCCAAGCGGAACATCCCGAAGGGAACGCTTCGTTCGATTTTCAAGCAAGCAGGATGGAGTCACAATCCGTGAACTATCCGATAGTCCTTCACAAAGACAAGACTTCCGACTACGGCGTGACGGTGCCGGACCTGCCGGGGTGCTTTTCGGCCGGCAGGACCGTGGATGAAGCGCTGGCCATGGCGAAAGAGGCGATCGAGCTTCACCTCGAAGGATTGATTGACGAGGGGCAACCTGTGCCGCAGCCCCGGAAAATCGAAAATCATCAGCGAAAGCCGGAGTACCGCGGCGGCACGTGGGCGGTCGTGGCCATTGATCCGGCTGGGCTTCGGGTCAACGCCAAGCGGGTGAATATCACGGTTCCCGAGCGGGTGTTGGAGGCGATTGACCGGTTTGCTGAAGAGCACGGCCAGACCCGCTCCGGGCTGCTGGTCGAAGCGGCGACCGAGTACATGGGACGGGCCGGGGCAACGGGCAGAGAATAGCTGCGGGTAACACTTGGCTCGGTCTTTGGCGGAGTATGCCAGGGTCAGACTTTAACCGCTAACCGGCTTAGACGGAACGGGCGGAGTTTGTAGGGTGGGACAAGCGCAGCGCCGGCCCACCATGGCGTCTGTGCGACACGCGCCGCACAGCGGCAGGGCGTGCCTTCCCAATGGAAATTCGTTGCCGGTTCTTTCAGCGCTGCGATGCGCTAGCCGCGGCGGGCTTCTTTGCCGGGGGCGGGGGACTTCCCGGCTTGCCAGAGGACGGCTTGGGAACGGAAAAGCCGAACAGGATCTCCTTGCCGTCTCGGGACAAGAAGATGCCGGTGATGTACCCGTCAGGATACGGGCCGGGGACGAGTTGCGGCGGGTCTTTCTGGGAGAAGTCGAGGAAGTACATCTTGTGTCCCCATTGGCTGGTAGGAGGGCAGAGACCCACGAGCACGCGATTGCCGTCGCCGCCCCAGGCGATATGCGAGGTGAATCGCCCACTCGACTCAGGCATGGCCTTGGGCAACAGCACCTTGAAGCCCTTCGCCTCGCCCTCCACGTGGACGGCGGCCAACTCCGACTGGCCGTCCGGAGTGTCGCCTTTGAACGCGATCCATTGGCCGTCGGGCGACCACATCAGGCCCCAGTAGACATCGAGAAGCTTTCCCCGAACACCGTCCGCCAGGCGTCAAAGGCGATCCGCTTGCCGTCCACGTCCATCACAAGAAGCGGTATTCTCTCCCCCTCCTCGGCAATCTGGAGTACCAACAGGGTTTTTCCCCCCTCAGGCCCCACGACGAACTTCTTGGGGTGGCCCTGGCCCAATCCCGACGTGACTCGGACGGGAGGAGGCGCCATACTTATCCGCAGATGACGCAGATTTACGCAGATCAAGGCGTCGTCCGAATCTGCGTCAATCTGTGCAATCTGCGGATCGAGAATATTGAAAAAGAAACAGCGCAGGGGCAGGTAGGAGTAAGAATCGGCACGAGGCGGCCGGACTAGAACATCCCGAGTTCATCGCGTGCCTCTTCAGTCATCCGGTCCGGCGTCCAAGGCGGACTCATGACCATTTCCACCTCCACGGTGCCCACGTCCTCACTGAGGCCGCTGATTGCGTCGCGGGCGTCGCGGATCAATTCAGGGCCGGCGGGACAGGCGGGGCTGGTCATGCTCATCTTGACGTGGATGTCGGACTTTCCGTCACGCTCGGTGACCTGCCACCCGTATACCAGACCGAGGTCCACGATGTTCACCAGCAGCTCCGGGTCGTAGACCTGTCGCAGGGCCGCCAGCACGGATTCTTCAGCGATGGGCATGGGAGCAGGGGGCAGGGGTTAGGGCTGTCAAAGCGGAATGAGAAATGAACAACGGACAATGAACAATGCAAAATGTACGACCGCGCCGACTGTCTTCCGTTATTCATTTCTCATTTTTCATTTCTCATTGTTCATTCCCCGACGATTCTTACCAGCACGTCCGCGCCTTCGACCTTCACCTCGTGGGCAGGCACGTTCTGCGTGGCGGGCATCGAGAGGACGCGGCCGGTGCGGATGTCGAAGCGGGCCCCGTGGCGCGGGCAGATTATGGTGTGGCCTTGGAGCTGGCCTTCGGCCAGCGGGCCGCCGTCGTGGGTACACAGGTCGTCGATGGCCCAAAACTCACCGCCGACGTGAAACAAGCCGACCAGCCGGTCGCCCACCTCGATCACGGTCTTCCCGCCCTCCGGCACGTCGGACACGCTGCACACGCGAACAAAGTCATTCATCGCGAAAGACCTCATTTTGGAGTGCGGCGACTCGCCGCCGCTTTGGACTTGACCGACCCGGGCGGCAAGCGGCCGTTGGCGCCGTCGAGCAAAAGAAAGCGGCGACGAGTCGCCGCACTCCAAAGGCTCTTTTTCATTGTCTATTGATACTCCCGTACTCTGCGGCGAATCGCATCGCCCAGCGCGTCGCGCACGCTCTCGATCGTGATTCGGTCGAACACCTGCTGGAAGAACCCGGCGACGATCATGCGGATCGCTTCCTTGCGGGTCAGGCCGCGGGTGTGGGCGTAGAAGATCTGCTCGTCGTCGACGCGGCCGGAGGTGGCGCCGTGCGTGCACTTCACGTCGTCGGCGAGGATCTCCAGGCCCGGGATCGAGTCGACCCGGACGGTGTCGGAGAGGATCAGGTTGTCGTTGCGCTGGTAGCCGTCGGTTTTCTGGGCGTCGCGGTCGACGTGGATCATGCCCCGCCAGACGATATGCGATTTGTCCTGAAGGGCCCCCTTGTAGAGCAGGTCGCTCTTGCACTGTGGGGCCTGATGGTGCTGGAGAGTATGGTAGGAAAGGTGCTGCTTGCCCTCGGTGAACATGACGCCGTTGACCTGAGTCTCCGCCCCAGGCCCGATCAGGGCCACGTGCTGGTTGACCTTGGCCAGGCGGCTGCCCAGGGCGCCGATGGTCCATTGGAGCCGGGCATCGCGCTCCAGCAGGGCCCGCTGGTGGGCGAAATGCCACACACCCGAGCCCCAGTTCTGAAGGTTCACGTAGCGGAGCCGGGCACCGGGGCCGACGCGGATCTCGATCGCCCCGCAGTGCAGGCCCGCGGCGGCCGGATCGAGGCTGGCCGTTTCCGAAAGCAGCGTGGCCTCGGCGCCTTCGGCAAGGATGACCACGGTGCGGCCGAAATCGACGCCATTGGGGGAAAGGGCCGACAGGCTGTAGAGCGGCTGATCGACTACCACGCCCGGCGGCACGTAGAGCAACGTCCCGCCCGACCAACAGGCCGCGTGCAGAGCGGCGAACTTGTCGGCCCGAGGATCGACGATCGGGGCGAGGAAATGCGGCCTCAAGAGATCGGGCAACTCGGCGACCGCCGCATCGAGGCTTCCGAACACGACCCCGCGATCGCGCCACTTGGCGTCGAGCTCGATAGCGCCCGGATGACTGTCGATGGCGACGACTCGGCCAGCCAGCTCTACGTTCTGCTCCAGCAGTCCGGCCGGCGCCG
>CAYTJV010000234.1:0-11094 GCA_964438165.1 uncultured Planctomycetaceae bacterium
AGAGGCGCGGGTCCTGGCCCAACATGCGGAGCTCGCTCCAAATGTAGGTGAGATGGACCGCGCTGGCCTCATCGACGCTGAGGTTCAACTCCGGACTGACCCGCTGGCTCTTGCCCAACGTCGCCGTGAAGACGGCAATCGCCTTCTGGGCCTGGGCCTCCAGACGCTTGTATTCCTCGTGGATCATGCCGCTGGGATAGGTGAGCGTGAGCGTGCGGATTTCGCGGGCCCGGCCGGCGTCGCCGGTGGCATTGCGGTAGGCCATCGAGTTGACGTAGGCGTAGGCCTGGCAAAGCATTTCATACAAGGCGGCGGTCATCAGCGCGCGGGGAGCGTGGCGCGGCTTGACCGGCTTCTCCGAGGCGAAATCGCCCTCCTTCGGCGCAGAATCGGCCAGGAGGAAGTCGCGGTCGTCCTCGTGGAGGAATTTCAGATAAGGGCCGTGGAGCGTGGCCGCGTAGGTGGCCGTCTGGCAGCGGTCGGCCGGATCGGCCATGAACCAGTTGGCTCCTTCCAACCAGCTTGCGTCGTCGGCCCAGAGATAGCGCTTCGGCGAGCTGACGCCGGTGCGGATGTCGCCGTCGGCCCGCATCGCCTGCAAAACGTCGTCGGCCTCGCGGCCCAGGCGGACCATCGACAGGTCGTCGAAGAGCGGCGGCGTGGCGACGACTTCCACTTTGAGCTGTTTCGGTCCGCCTTTGCTCCGTCCGAACCAGCCGGCGCGAGGCTCCTCCTCGACCACGCGGTATTCGGCGTGTTTCTGCGGCAGCGGACGGAGGTAGGGCGTGTTGCACCAATGGGTCTTGGAAGAAAACCACCGTGCGGCCGGCGCGATTTGGTACTCGCCGTCCTCGTTCCAGGCATCGAGATGGTAGCGGTTCACGAGCTCGAAAGGCATCATCAGCGGCGTTTGCGAAATCTCGCCGCTCATCTCCAACAAAAGCGCGCCGGTGCGGCTATTGCCGAAATCGACGACCATGTGGACGTGCTTGGCGTCGCCGGCGGTCGCCGCGGCCGGACGGATGCAGACCTCGATCGTCGGCACGCCCTTCGCCGGCTGGCCGCTCGCGTCCAGTAGCCCTTCCAGGCGGAGCGTGAAGTCTTTGACCAGGGCGTTGGCTTCGCAAAAATAGCCTTCCTCGGGATTGCCGCAGGTGGTGTCGATCGCCAGGAAGAGCCGGGCCGTGCCCGACTGGATGATCTGCCACTGGACGTAGGGAAATGCCTTCGGCTCGCCCGGCTTGGCGCCGCCCGTGCCCACAAGGCACCTTTGCCAGCCATAGCCGATCTGAGCCGCCGTGTAGCGGCTCCCGCCCCGAAGAGGAACGGCGACAGTTTGAACACCGGTGTTGGCGAAGAGAGTATTCATGGTTGGTACTCGCGTGGCGGGCGAGAATCATCGGTAATAAAACGAAGATATTAAATTGCAAATTGCAAATATCAAATTGCAAATATCCGACTGCGCATCAGACACTTCTCTTGAAACGCCTTCAGTCGAATATCATGCCGTTCGTTTGGCCTTCTTCCCCTTTGCGGTGACGATCGACTGGCCGATTATCTTGCACAATTGGGTACACTCCTCCAGTAGATCGGCCATTCGAGATTGAGAAAGTAAGTCTGCCTCGATGATAAACCGAATCCAGAAGCGGGATTCCCGTAGTTCCTTGAGACAGATGCCCAACTTGTGAACGAAGTCGGCCCGACTCTCAGCGGCACGTGCCTCTTCATAGTTTGGAGGCGGCGACGTTCCGCATCGGATCAACTGTCCGGCGATGTGCCGGCCCAACCGGGTATCGGGCAAGGCGTCGACCACTTTGCCAATCCGCACCGCGAACGCCAACAGCCGGTCCGACACCTCGTCTGCGTTCACCCCGGAAGCCTCCCAATATCACATGGCCGAACCCAATACCACCGATCCCAATATCAAGTTGGATATTTGCAATTTGATATTTGATATTTGCAATTTGCAATCAATTCGTTTCAAAGCGACTATTTGTCAAACGGCTCTAGGATTCTTACTAGCTCTCCGTTTCCCAACGGGATATTGACGTGCTCGCCGGCGCCGCGGGCCAGGGCTTCGGGGAGGCGGCGGGCCCAGCGGGCTACGAACGAGGCCATCAGCCCGAAACGATCAAAGTCGTCCTCGGCCGCGTCAGGCTCTTGAATCAGCTCGGCGGTCTGCATGGGCGTCATGCTCGCCCCTGGGTTGAGGATGAAGTCGTTGACGATGATCCGGACGTACTTGCGCCGCGCCCGCCGCCGCGCGGCCTCGTCCTTGGTCTTCAGGTTCACCACCGGCCCGAGCCGCTTGGTCAGGTCGTCGAACACCTCCTCGGTGAGCAGGTAATCACGGAGGAAGCGGGTGAAGCTGTTCAGATCGCCGCCGTCGATCCACGGCGAGCCGTCCTCGTGCGCGGCCGTGTACTCCTCCCATCGCTTGGGAACATCGACCGTGGCCCACTGGTGGAGGAACTCTCGGAGTTGCCGGGGCAGCGGATCGCCGTGGCGCTTGCTGACGATGTCGGCGCAGTCGGCGACCTGAAGCTCGTCGCCCTCGCGGGTCGCCAGCGATTCCTGCAGCGCGTAGACGCGTGGATAGACGCTCTTTTCGTCCTCGCGGAGCCAATCGAGGATTTTCCTGGCGGCGGCCATGCGTTTTTCGCGATCGACGTTGGCGTCGGGATCGACGACCCAGCCCCGCGAAAGCTGCAAGAGACGGTTGCGAACTTCGATGATCCGCCGCTGGAGCTCGTCTTGCTTGGCGTCGGCCGTGGTCACCGCGCGGATGCCGCTGGCGATGAGCGACAGCCCGCCGTCGTCGTCGCGCATGGCCACGTCCCACCGCTGGTCCGGGAACTTGACGTGGCGCTGGACCTTGCCGGCTTCGAGGAAGGCCTTTCGCGCCCGGTTCCATTTCTCCGGGTCGGCGGCCTGGCGCTGCGCCTCGTTGGTGTCCCACGTGCCGGGGTAGCGGATCGGGTAGGCGTTGGTGAACGGCTGGCCTTTGCCGCCGAAGTCGTTCATCACCGTGCCGAGCGTATCGACCAGCTCGCCCAGACGCCGCTCGTAGAGCCCTTTCTCCGCATAGTCCTCGTGATTACGGAACTCGGCGTCAATGCCCGTCAGGCCGATAAACAGGGCGGGCACTTCGTCGCAGACCTTGTGCGGCCAGGCCTTCTCGCCGTAGCGTGCCCTGCCCCACTTCTCCACGTGGTATTTCATCTGCGCCTTGACTTCGAGGTTGCCGAACCGCGACAAGAGCAGCAAGGTCTGGATTTGCAGCTCGTCGGTGTAACGCTCGAACAGGTACGAGACCTTGCCGCGCTTGACGATCTCCATCTGCTCTTCGAGCGTGTCGGCCGATTCCCGCTTGCCCCGCTCCACGCCGGCACGCACCGCACGCATGCCGGGGATATCGAGGAAATCCATCTGGTCGATCACCTTGCGCCAGTCGTCGTTGAGGCGGTGCGGCAGCACGGGGATGACAAGTTCCAGCATCCCGGCCTGGATGATCGCCAGGTCTTCACTGCCCGTGGCGCTCCCGGGCCGATGGTCGAGCACGTACCAGCCGTTGCGCTCCGTGAGATAGAAATCGGTCCAATCGACGTGCGGAAAGACTTTCGATGTCTGCCGATCGTGGACTTTCGTGCGCTGGCTATCCAGAAGGAACCGCACGCCGGCCCAGTGCGAGAGAATTCCCGGGTCGTGCTCCCCAATGGTAATCCGCTCCAGGAAGCTCATGATCCGCGTAAACAGGGCGGTGAGCGACGGCCAGTTGTCCCAGAACAGCCGGGCCGCGGCGGCCACGCAGCCGTCGTCGGAGAGCGGATAGCGGCTTAAAAGGCCATTGAGCACGGCCTCGGGGGCGGGAAAGCCTCGCGGATCGACGGTGCGCATGTAAGAGTATGCGTCCAACAGGTCCATGCGCCATTGGCGATCGACCTGCCGGCCGGCGTGCTCGCGCCCGAGTTGCTCGAAAAGCTCCTCCAGTTGATTCTGCTGCCAGGTTTGCAGCGGGGTCTTGCACTCGACCTGGAACCCGCGGGCCAGCACGCGGAGCCATTCCGCCCGCGTCAGGGCGCGGACCATCACCGGATACTCCGGGGCCACGCTGGCGGCCACGCGGTCCTTGGTCGTGAAGCGCGTGACCAGGGCCGTGGCCTCGTTGGAGCCGCACTGCGGGTTCAAGTCGCTGGTGAACGAGAGGTCCCTGTAGTAGGCGGGCGGGCCGTGCTGCTCGTCGCGGCCCAGGGGGCTGTAGGCCTCGCTGTGGGGCCTGAGCACCTGGCCGATGAACAGACTCTTGCCCACCTGGGAGGCCCCGTACACGGCCGCCGCCACCGGGACCTTCGACGAGGTATACAGGTTGCTGGCCAGACGCCGCAACTGGAGCACCTCGAACTCGTCGCTCTCGGGCACCGGCAGCAGGTCCCCATTCTTGCGCGGAGGATTGAACTCGGCCAGCCACTCGCACAGGTCGCTGGCCAGATTCTCCAACTGCTCGGCCCGGCGGATCAGGTTACGATCGCGTTCGTCAGGAAATGCCATCTACTTCTCCGTTCTCTCGATCTGCGGCGCTAATCGGAAGGTGAACGGGTATTGCTGCACCGTGCCCGTGGCTGGGTCGCGGGCCTCGAACGTCAAGGTGTAAAACGCGGAAGGAGGACCGATGGGGATCCGCGGGCTTTCGAGCACCACCCGGCGGTGGTCGCCTTCCACTTGGGCGGGCACCCAAGCGCCGGAAGGCGGCTGGCCCGTGCGGTATACCCGATACTCCAGCGGTCCTTCGGTGCCCGCGGCGGTGATCTCGGCACGCACGCCGAAATCGGCGTCGGTGGGAGAGGCGATCGAGGTGCGGATGGTATCGAACCGGGCGCCGGTCACGGTGACGTCGGCATACACGATCCGGTCGCCGGCCGCGGCTCGCACCTGCGTGCTGCCCATCTGCCGTGCTGCAAATCGTCCGGGCTGGCCGCTTGCCGGGGCCAGGATGCTCGGATTGGTGCTCTCGATAGCGGCCTGAACCTCCCGCGGCGTGCCGCCCGGCGATTGGGCCATCATGGCGAAACGCGGCGTCGTGTCGCCGACGCCCAGCGCGGTGCGCGAGGGCTCCAGCCAGAGCCTGTCGGCCGCGGGAATCACGGTCACCGCTGGCGGCGGCACGACGACCTCGCCGGGCGCGACCCCGGGGCCTGCATACCACGTGCCGTCCCATCGCGGATAGACCACCCCGCCCGGCCCGACCAAGTACACCGCGCCGTCGGGATTCGTGACCGTCAGGCCAGGACCGGGCGTGTCGATCACCACGCCCGACGGCCCGCTGCCGGCCACGACGCTCAAAGGGGCCTCGGCGCGGCTCGTGCCGACTTGGGCAACCACGCTCGTCTGACCGGGAGCGATGCCGCGCACCACGCCGTCGGCGGCCGCCTGGGCAACGGTCGGATCGGCCACGGAGAGCTTCAGGCCGTCCCCGGGCAGGATCACGCGCCGCTGCCCGCCGCGGACGCCGGTCACCGTATACGCGAGTTGCTGGCCGGGATGGATCGTGGCGGAGGCCGGATCGATCGAAAGTCCGCTCCATGTGGCCTCGGAAACAACGACCGACGCCTCGCGATGGGACTTGCCAGCCCAGGAGACGTCAACGGAGGCGTTGCCAGGACTTACGCCGTCGACGTGCTGGGACCCGACGATGCGAATTGCGCCCGGAGCGGTACCGCCGACCTTCATTTTGAGACGATCTTGCGGGAACAATTCGCGGATGCCGCTGGCCGACCGGCCGAGGACCCGAAGTCGGGCGCGGTCGCCCACGGCCATGGTGATTTGCGACGGCTCGACGATCAACTCGGTAATCGCGTTGTTGTCGACCGAGATCGTGGCCCGGCCCGGCGTCTTGGACTCGGGCAGCGTGGCGGTGATTTCCGCCATGCCGGGCGAAACCGCGCAGGCCCAGTCGCCGGAGATTTGCACCTTGTCGGGCGAGGAGCTCGTGAGCACGGCTGCGCCGGTGCGATCCACGCGAACTCCTTCGCTGTTGACCAGATAGACGCGCAAATCGATGGCCTGGCCCGGCGAAAGGACTCCAGAGGCCGGCTCGATCACTACCGGTCCTTCCGCAAACGACACCGCAACGACCTCCACGAACGCATCGGTCATCTTGTCGCCACGGCCGAACCGCACGGAGCAGACACCCGGCGCAACGCCGACCAGCGAGTGCGTCGCCGCATCGTAACGGATCACGTTGGGAGCCGACGGGGTGACCGTACACTGGCGGCTGACGTCGACGTTGCCGCGGAGCACGTTCACACCGGTGCCGATCGGAAGGCTCTCGCCGACGCGGATGCGAAGCAGGCTCGGATCGGCCTTGAGTCCCTCCGCGATCGACTCGGCCACGGTCACTTGGGCCGGCCGGCTGGTCACGGACCCAAGCTGCGCGGTGATCGAGGCTTGTCCAGACCGAACGCCGGTGGCAGCCGGGCCGTCGACGCGGACGACAGTGCCATCGCTCGTTTTCCACATCAAGCCGGCCAGTCCCGTGATTGCGCCTACTGACTTGCCGCCTTGGTATCCCGTGGCTTCCAGGGCGATGGTCTCGCCGGGAAGAATGCTTGCCGGCGAAGGGGTGAGGCGGATTTCGTCGACATTGGCGCTGGCGGTCACTTCGACATCGAGCCCTTGCTTGGCGGCGACGCCGGCGAATTCGGCCTGCACGCTGGTCTTACCCGGACGCACCCCGTGCATCTTCCCGCCCGAGAAACTCACCGACGCGGCCGCCGACTCCTCCGGCATTCTCAGGCCCGCTTGCTTGGTGACAATGCGAGTAAATCCATCCGGGTAGCGCGCCTCGACGCGAAAGTCGCTGAAGTCGGCGCCGACCGGGAAACGGACCGAATTGCCCTGGTCGCTGAGAATGGCCACTTCGGAGGGCTTGCCGTGCTCGTCCGCCGGCTGCGGAAGTGACACTGCTGGCTTTCCGGGATCGGATGGTTTGGCGTTTGGCTCGGGCGGCGAGGAGCTCGTCGCAACGTCGGGAGTAGCGGCGGAATTCACGCGGACGGCGACGGAGCGCGACAGACGCCCTAGACGAACCTCCACATTCGTTTCCCCTGGCGAACGCGCGCGGATCGCTTGAGTCACGGTTTGAGACCTGGAGAACGCGCTGCTGCCATTGAATTGGTCATATCTCTTGCCGGGCTCCACCACGTTCGGGTCGGACACGGCAATGTCCAGCGTCGCCCAATCGTTCGCGTCGATGCGCAAGTCCGCCGTCTCTCCGACGGTTAGTTCCAAATGCTCGGGGCTTACCGTCATGCGAGGCCGAAGCAAGAGCCAAAATGCAGCCAATCCAGCGAGAAGTAGCAGGAGCAACACGGCCAATCGCCATCGCTTGCCCTTCGGCGCCGCCTGCGCCAGGAACGCGACCCGGCAACCCGGGCAGCGGGCACTCCCGCCCGGCCGCCGGACGAAAAGCAGATTGCAGTCCGGATCGGTGCAGATGACCGCTTGGGCCTTCTCCGGTTCGCGCCGCTGGTAGCCGGGGCACCAGACCAGACGCCAGCGGTGCTGCTGGTCGCGGTAGCGGAAAAAGAAGCTGTCGCGGTCAAAGCGGTTCGGATCGTCGGCCAGGGCGGCGAAATCCTCGCGGATCTTCTTGAGCACCAGCCGCTCGCTGGGCGAATCGGCCTTGGCCTTGGCCAGGCGCTCGCGTAGCAATGCCACGTCTTCCTTGAGCAAGCCCTGGAGGTCCTCGTCGCTGGCCGGCTGACCGACCACGTCTTCCAGGCGACCACCGTGGTCGTCCTGGACAAAGAGACTGACCGAGTCGCCGTCCCATTCCGGCTCGGCCACCAGTCCGCCGAGCCATTTGAACAGCAGCCGGCCGTTGGCATTGGCCTTATCGAGCACCGGAAGCCCGGGCTCAATGGCCACGGGACGGAAATCGCGGGCGGCATCGCAAAGGTCGATGCGGACAAATCGTCTAGCCATGGACGGACTGCCAGAGTGGAAGTCACTGTTCCTAAGTCCCTATGGTACTAGATATAAGGGGTTTTATCAACCCGATGGGGGCTCTCCGCCGCTGGTAGTCCCGCCTTCAGGCGGAAGCGACGCCGCACGGCACTTCAAAGCCGCCTGGGGGCGAGAAGGGGTCAGGCACTTCATACTTCAATCGTCGCCGGCATCGCGTGTCCCGTGTGGCAGCCATCGCTTGCGGCGACGATTGAAGTTTGAAGTGCCTGACCCCGGCGTGTGAACCGGGCGACGAATCCCACTAATATGAGGGGTATGGCGAATTGAGACGCGGACGGAGATGTTTGCCGCTGTCGCCAAATCGAGTACGGTAAGAGTGAGTTCCCTGGCCCGCGGCCTGACGACAAGAGAGAAACTCTCCAGAACGATGTCGCTTAACCGTTTCATCTACTACTGTGCGGTGACCGGCGGTTGGGCCGCCCTGCTGGCGTGGCTGGTGGCCGAATGGCTCTTCTTCCGTCCCGGAGCCTGGGGCGCTGGGGTGCCGGGCATCGTTCGCGACACGCTCACGGCAGCGATCGTGGGCGGGGTGTTGGGCGTGGGACTCTGGGTCGTGTCGGGTATGACCAATGCCCGATGGGCCCTGTTGCTCAAACGGGCACGCCTCGGGCTGGTCGGTGGGCTGGTGGGCGGCGGGTTGGGAGGATTCGTGGGGGCCGTGCTCTACTGGCTTTACGTCCCGCGGGCCGTCGGCTGGCTCATCATGGGCATGGGGATTGGCGCGGCCGAAGGGCTTTACGAACGCTCGCCCCGCAAGGCCCGAAACGGCCTGATCGGCGGCACGATCGGCGGGTTCCTGGGCGGACTGCTGTTTGGCTGGATCGCCCAGGCTCGCCTGGAAATGTCGGGCCGCGCCATGGCCTTTGTGATCCTCGGCCTAAGCGTGGGCGTATTTATTGGGCTGGCTCACGTCGTGCTGAAGGAGGCGTGGCTGACCGTTCTGGACGGATACCGGCCGGGACGGCAACTCATTCTCAGCAAAGACAACACGACGCTGGGCCGGGCAGAGCATCTGGCGCTGCCGTTTCTGGGCCACGCCGATTCGGAGCTCGAACCGGAACACGCGCGGATCATCCGGCAACCCAACGGCCAGTACCTTATCGAAGACAACCGGACGCGGATCGGCACGCTGGTCAATTCCCAGCCGATCTCTGGGCCGGTGGCGTTGCGCGACAACGACCTGATCAAGCTGGGGACCAACATCGTCCGCTTCAACCACCGTCGCCGCGGTTCACAGCGCGAAGACGCTATCGGCAGATTGAGTCCGGCGAAGGGCCTGCCGATCAGCCCTCCTCCTCCGCCGCCGGTGGCCTTCGGCCGACGGACCGATGCGAGCGCGCCGCTTCCTCCGTCGGCCCCCCCAGTACAGGGGACGAGTGGGGATTCTGGGTGCAGTGAGCCGGAGCGCCGGTCGCCCAATGGTACCGGATGGACTCCGGGCGCCGGGCCCTTGCGCGCGCCGCCACCGCCTCCCCAATGAGCCGTCCGGGCCGCCGTCCGTCGATTAAGTGGCGGCTGCGCAACAACTTGGCGATCGGCATCCAAGCCCACGGGTAGCAACCTGTGGGCTTAGGTGCGAATACCAGCCCGATGGTTCTGCGACTATTCCTAACTTCTTACGGCGTAAACGTTTGACTTCGTTTCTTGTCCCGTGTAGGCTGATAACTAAGGGCCTATTGGGGGCTGTTGTGAACGACCAACCGGATCAAGGCCGCGTCCGTGCCGATGGGCTCGGCGTGCGCGTCGAATGCCCCGTCATTGGACGTGCGGCCGTGAAGTGCCGCCTGGGGATCGTTCTTGTCGCAGGCGCTGTTTGGTGCCGGATGGCGGCGGCGCAGGTTGAGCCGGCGCCGGACATCTCCGCCGCCGCGGGACGGTACGTGGAACAGTACGTGGAGCGGATGCGCATCGAGGCCCGCGGCAAGCTCCTGGCCAAACAGAACGAGGGACTCGAGCGGTCCGGGCGCTCGACGGGCACCAAAGAGGATTTTTTCGGCAAGCTCGCCACAGCGGAGCCCCAGGTCCGACAGGCCGTGGCGACCGTGCTCACCGGCGCCGCCCAGCCGGTGGAGCGGGACCTTCAGCAGGTGGTGCAGGACCTCGATCGGGAGATTGGTGACGCGACGGCCGCCTGGCGACCCCTGCGCGCCGCCGTGTGCGAAGGCGGATCGCTGCTCGGTCGTGTCTGCGCAGAGCAAGATCCAAGCCTGGCGTCGCTCTTGAGCGTGGACGATCGCTGGTTCTGGGGATCCGTTGTCGTCGCCTTGGTCGGCCTGGCCGGGGTTTCGATCCATGCCCATCGGCACGGTCTGCGGCGACGATGGGGCCGCCGATTGAGCCGGACCATGGTCCGAGGTTCGCTCTCCGCTGGATTCGTCCTGCTCGCCTGCGCCGTGGCCGGCCTGGGTCTGGCCGATCGGCTGGCCGACGCGACGCGCCAGCCGGCGGCCGGCGACTCCAACGCGCGAGGCCGGAAGATCGAGGCCGACTCGGCCCGGCTGGAAGCGGAGGCCCAGCGGCTTGCCGAGACCGTCCAGACCGCCGCGAAAGTCCGGACGGGACTCCAGGAGGCCTCCGATCGCCGCCTGGCGGCCACGGCGGCCGACCTTTCGGCGGTCGCGGCAGGTTTCCGCGACCGCGTGCTGGAGGTCGGAGAACGCTTGGCCGTGTTGGAGAACTTGCCCCAGGCGATCCAGGCCGATCTGGACGAATTGGCTCAACTCCAAGAGGACTTGGGCGAGGCGACGGATGCGGCCAGCCGGCATCGGCAATGGCATCGCGGCATTCGCGGCGGCATCGGGCTGACGACGCTGGGCGGGCTTGTCGCCGGCGCATGGCTCTTGCGGCGCGGGGCCAGGCGCCGCCGGGCCGCGGTGGTCAATACGTGCCCGTTGTGCCTGGGGTCGATTCGCGCGGGGGCGATCTCGCGGAACGGCCGCACCGGGGGGGCCTCGAAGATCGTCCGCTGCGACAACGTCCTCGACGCCGCCAAGGGCATCCGCTGCGATTTCGCCATTCGCGACGCCTACCGCCCTATTCCGCAACTGTGTTTTCCCCCCTTGGGCCTTC
>CAYTJV010000235.1:0-3371 GCA_964438165.1 uncultured Planctomycetaceae bacterium
GGCCATGAAGCGGCAAGATGCCGCTTCTACGCCCCCTGGCCGTGAACGGGTACGTTCACCGGTCGATCCTCACCGGCAGGGCGATCACCTCGGCCGGACCCAGGCGCGAACCGAGGATCGTTCCAGGCCTGGCGCTGTCGCGATGGACACAGGCCAGGGCGATCGTCGCATGAAGTCCCGGCGAGAAGGCTGCCGAGGTGATATGGCCCGCGGGCTGGGGGGAGGGGTTGGAAACCTGTCCCGCGCCGGTGCCTCCGACGGTTAACTCGGTGCCGGGAGAAGGGACTGCCGAGGTCTCAAATCGCAGGCCGACGAGTTGCCGGTTCACGTGCCCGCGACTCTCGATGCGGGCCACGACCTCTTGCCCGAGGTAACATCCTTTCTCGAAGGAGATCGCTTGCCGGTTGCGGCCCACTTCTTCCGGCAGGTTCTCTTCTGTGATGTCCAGGCCGTAGCAGGGCCAGCCGGCCTCGATGCGGATCGCTTCCCACGCCATCTGGCCACAAGGTCGGGCGTCAGCCTTCTGGAGCGCTCGCCAAACTGCTGCGAAAGTGTCTGCCTGCGCGGAGATCAGAAAACCAACCACGTCTCCAAGATCGAACCGGCGGACGCGGGCCGCAAACCCCGCAAGTTCCGTATCCAGATGGCTCAAGTGCGCCCCGGGCAGGAGGCTTTGAGTCATTTGGGCCAAGATCGACTCGGATCTTGGTCCGGCCAGCAACAGTTCCGACCATCCTCCGGTGCGGTCGTGGAGCTCCACCCGATCGCGGATGAGATAGCGATCCAGGTGGTCCATGATTCTTCGCGCCTGCCCGCCCGTGGTGTGCAGGACCAACGATTGCACTCCGCGGAATACGAGCAGATGGGCAAGGATGTGGCCCCGCGCGTTGGTCAAGAATGCCTCGCATCCTTCCCCAGGGTCAAGCCGATCCACCGCGTTGGTACACATCCGATTGAGAAAGGCCGGGGCGTCCTCACCGCTCAATTCGATCTGCGTGTGGCTCCTGAGGTCCACGAGTCCGGCGCCCGTGGCGAGTGCCTCGTATTCCGCGCACCAGTCGCCGTAATGAGGGACGGAAGGGGGTAGGGCAATGCCGGCATTTGTATCTGTTTCGATTGTATCGGTGGGAAATGGAATGAGCATGTTTCGACGGTGCCCGAGATGATTAGCGGTCTCGGACAGCAACCTCGGCTGACTCGGCTGACGAAAACCGCTTGCCTGTCCCTGATGGATTATACGGGCTCGGAGTCCGCCCACGTGGTCGCGTCGCTCCGAGACACGCAAGCCCGGTCTCGCCAAAGACCGGTTCACGTGGAGCGGGTACGCCGTCGGCGGGGTTGGCGGTACGTTCATGCGTCTTAGGATTATTCTGGGTCGTGCGAGGAAACTTGACGCGACGCACTTAATCCCTAGTCTTGCGGTGATCTATGATGCTGACGCTCAGCGAAAACGCTGCACGCGAAGTGAAACGGATGATGGCCGAGCAACACCTTCCCGAGACCGCGATGCTCCGCGTGGAGGTGGTCGGCGGCGGGTGCAGTGGATACGAGTATCGCTTGAGTTTCGCCCAGTCGACCGACGACGCCCAAGACATGGTGAGCCATTCGCGGGGCGTGCGCCTTGCCGTGGATCGGAAGAGCGCGAAATTCGTTTCGGGCACGGAAATCGACATCGGCGACGGCCTCAACAAGCGCGGATTCGTGTTCAACAACCCTCTCGCCGTGCGCACGTGCGGCTGTGGGACGTCGTTCCAGGTCTAGAGGGAATTGCATATTGAACATTGCAAATATCAGATATCAATCTGCGACAATCTGCGTAATCTGCGGATCGTCGATGATCCGCAGATGCCGCAGATTTGCGCAGACTCTCAGTTTGCTATTCCCTTGTTCCAGGTCTAGAGGGAATTGCATATTGAACATTGCAAATATCAGATATCAATCTGCGGCAATCTGCGCAATCTGCGGATCGTCGATGATCCGCAGATTTGCGCAGAGTCTCAATTTGCTATTCCCTTCTTCGCCGGTGCCACCATGATGGAACCGATGGTTTCGTCGCATCCCTCTGCTATGTCCGTGGTTGAGGAAGTGGAGATCCGCGGGCACATCATCGACAGCCTGATCCTGCCGAAGATCCTCGACTCGATCTGCGCCAACGGCGGAACGTTCCGCATCAAGAACATCCGCATCGGCCAGGCGCGGACCGACCCCAGCTACGCGCTGGTGGAGGTGGGCGCCGACTCCCAACAGCAACTCGAGCGGATCCTGGCCCAGATCGCCGATCATGGGGCGGTGCCCACGAACGCCTCGGACTGCCGCGTCGAGGCGGCCGATCTCGACGGCGCGTTTCCCGAGCAGTTCTACAGCACCACTAACCAGCGCACCGAGATCCGTTGGGCCGGACACTGGCTGCCCGTGGAAGACCAGGCGATGGACAGCGGCATCCTCGTCGATCGGGCCCGCGGGGCCGCACGCTGCGTGCGAATGAACGAGGTCCGCCGAGGCGACGAGATCGTCGTGGGGCACGGCGGGGTGCGCGTGTTTCCCGAGGAGCGGTCCCGGGAAGTGCAGACCTTCGAGTTCATGGGCAGTAGCGTGTCAACCGAGAAGCCGAAGGGAGCGGCGATCCGCCAGATTGCGCGGGAACTGGAGGAGAACCGCTCCGCGGGCGGAAAGACGGCCGTGGTGGCCGGGCCCGCGGTGGTACACACCGGCAGCGGCGAGTTCCTCCAGCAGCTCATCCGCCTGGGATACGTCGACGTGCTCCTGGCCGGCAACGCCCTGGCCGCGCACGACATCGAGCAGTCGCTGTTCGGCACGAGCCTGGGCGTGTCGCTGGAGGGCGGCGTGCCGGCCCAAGAAGGGCACCAGCACCATCTCCGCGCCATCAACCGCGTTCGCCGCGCCGGAGGGATTCTCGCGGCCGTGGAGGCGGGGGTGCTCCAATCCGGGATCATGTACGAGTGCGTGCGCCGCAAGATTGATTTCGTCTTGGCCGGGAGCATTCGCGACGACGGTCCCCTGCCGGAAGTCATCACCGACGTGCTGGTGGCCCAACAGCGGACGCGGCAAGCCCTTCACGGGGTGAGCTTGTGCCTGATGATCGCCACGACGCTGCACTCGATCGCGGTCGGCAACCTGCTGCCGGCCTGGGTCAAAGTGGTGTGCGTGGACATCAACCCGTCAACCGCGATCAAGCTGTCCGACCGCGGCTCGTTCCAGACCGTGGGCCTGGTGACCGACGTGGCCCCCTTCCTGCGTGCGTTGGTGGAGGAATTGGCTGTTCTGCGCAACGGAGAGAATGAATAGCGAATACTGAATAGCGAATAGCGAATGCAGAATGACCTCCGCGCGGCCGCCCATTCTGACTTCAG
>CAYTJV010000235.1:3471-11075 GCA_964438165.1 uncultured Planctomycetaceae bacterium
TATTCGCTATTCAGTATTCGCTATTCAGTATTCGCTATTCAGTATTCGCTATTCAGTATTCGCTATTCATTCCTGGGCGCAGGCCCGGCAAGGCGGGTTGAGACCGTGTTGCGTTAAGAAGTAGGTGATCCCCGATGATCTCTCCCCCTCGCCTCCTGATGTGCCCGCCGACTTACTACGGGATCGAGTACGAGATCAATCCCTGGATGGACCAGCGGCGGCAATGCGACCACGACGCGGCGTTGCGCCAATGGGAGGCTCTGCGGAAGAAGCTGGAGCAACTGGGGGCGGAAGTGTCCTGCCTTACGCCGGTTCCCGGCCTGCCCGACCTGGTCTTCACCGCCAACGCGGCCTTGATCCACGAAGACGCCGCCATCCTTTCCCGGTTCCGCCATTTTCAGCGGCAAGGCGAAGAGAAACACTACCAGGCGTGGCTGGCCGAGCACGGCTTTCGGATCCGGCATTTGCCGCCGGATATGTCCTTTGAAGGGGCTGGCGACGCGCTGTTCTGCGGCGAGACCCTGTTTGCCGGGTACCGGGTTCGCAGCGACATCCTTGCGCACCAGCAGATCGCCGAGGCGATTGGCTGCCGGGTAATTCCGCTGGAGCTGGTCGATCCGCGCTTCTACCATCTCGACACGTGCTTCTGTCCCTTGGACCCGGCGGCCGCCGTCTACTACCCGCCCGCGTTCGACGCCTACGGCCGCAGGGCCCTCCGGGAATTCGTGGAGGACTTGATTCCCGTCAGTCCCGAAGAGGCCTGCGAGCTCGCCTGCAATGCCGTGGTCCTGGGCCGGTCGGTGGTGACCAACACGGGTTGTCCCGAGCTGCACCGCGAGCTCGGCCAACGGGGCTTCACGCCCTACGCCACGCCGCTGGGCGAATTCCTCAAGGCCGGCGGCAGCGCGAAGTGCCTCACGCTCCGCCTGGACGGCGAAGATGCCGCCGCATGGGCACACAAGCCGGCAACCACCGGCATTTCCACAAGCCCGACCCCGGCCGGCTCGCCCGGCCGGTGAAGAAGTTTTGTACTCGTTCACCTGCCGGTCGAGCCGGCAGGGGTCTTCCCCCGCGTCGTCTTGAAATCGCGGAGACTGCGGATCGGCTTGTCGCCGCCGCGGACCAGCTCGGCGATCATCGTGTAGCTGCCCGGCTCGGCCGGCATGGCGACCGGAAAGGTGAGGATCGTCCGGCCGAGGGCCGGGATCGCGCACGGCTGCGAATCCTGCCCGACTTGCTCGTTGCCGTGCATGATCCGCAATCGCACCAAGCCCGACCAGTCCTCGTAGCGGTCGTTGATTGCGTAGACCTTGAGCTGTCGCTTCTCGCCGCAGTGTACTTCGTCGGCCCAGAAATCCAGCATCAGGCCCACGGGGCTGAACGCCTCGCCGACGTACTCCTCGATCTTGGGCTCGAAGGTGAGTTTTTCGAGGTCGATGAAGTGGTCGCTGGTCGCGCCCCCTTCCGGCCTCGGCTTGTCGCCCGAGCGGGAATATCCCAGGCCGCAGAAATGCAGCACACCGGCACTCTCGCGGTGGCACCGCCAGAACTCCGTGAGCGCGGCCACGTAGCGGGCGTGGACCGTGCGCCGCTGTTCGACCGTGGAGTTGGGCCCCAGAATGCTCTCGTAGACCTTGTCGGTCAGGCAGGTGCAACTGCCGTCCCGGTTCAGCCAGAGCCAGCAGTATTCGTTGATAATGATCGGCACGTTGAGCTTCTTCTGCCGCGGATTGAGGTCCGGAACGCCGGAGATATTCGCTAGTTCCTTCAGGCGGAACGGCTTCTTCTGGGACCACATGCGGATGAACAAATACGGGTGCGACTCGACGAAATCGCTCGGCTCTTGAGGCTCCGACCAGCCGTTTTCCCAGGGACGGTTCGAGAGGTCCAGATGCCGGACCGCTTGCAGGGCCTTGCCGGTCTGGTCGGTGAAGCTCTCGTTCTGAGCGTCCCAGATCACCACGCAGGGATGGTTCCACCGCTCGCGCATCCACGCGGTATACTCGGGGATGATCTTCTCGGCCTTGGGGTTCTCGGGCGCCTTGCCCAAGAGCCAGATGGGGAACTCGTCCTGGATCAGGAAGCCCTCTTCGTCGGCGATGTCGTACCAAATCTCGGGCGGGAAGCCGATGCAGTAGCGGATCGAATCCCAGTGCATCGACTTGAACTTCTGGTGCAAACGGCGGACCCAATCGGCCCGCCACGGCAGGTCTTTTCGGTTGGCGTCCTCGAAGAACCGGTAGACGCATACGTTGGTGCCGCGCATGAAATAGGGCTTGCCGTTGAGCACCGCCCGCTTGGTTTTGGCGTCGAAGCCGAAGGAGCGCATGCCGAACCGCACTTTCACCGCGTCGCCGCCGCTCTTGAGGCGCAACTCATAGAGGAAGGGATCTTCGGGCGACCACAGCCGGCAGGGGGTGAGTCGGGCGATCAGGAGGTTTTTTCGCAGACCGCCGGCCGGAATGGAAACGGCGGCAGCCGTGCAGGAGCCGACCACTTTTCCGCTTTTGGCTTCGGCCACTTCGGCCTGGCACACGTCCACGAAGGAACGACCGGCCCCTTCCAACTCGGCGACGATCCTCGCCGTCTTGCCGGGCACGTCGGGGGCGATCTGCACGTTGCGGATGTACGGCGTGCCGGTGAGGATCAGCTCCACGGAATCGTAGATCCCCGGAATGTACAGATACTTCTCGAAATCCCAGCCGGTGGGCATGTCCTGCGGGATGCTCTCCCGGTTGGCGCCGACGCGGATGACCAGCTCGTTCTCCTGCCCATCGCCGCGGAGGTGTTTCTTTACGTCCAAGTACGCCGGAGTGAAGCACGGCAAGTGCTCGCCGACGAGGTGGCCGTTGAGAAACACCTTCGTGCCGTAGCGGGCCTTGTGGATCTTGAGCACGGCCACGGCCGGAATCGGTCCGGCAATCGCGAACGTGCGGCGATACCAGAACGCCTCGCGCAGCGGGCTCTTCTTGCCCACGTCGCGGAAGGCGGGCTGGGCCATATCGAGCAGGCCCGGCACCGCCACCGTGTGCGAAAAGCCCTCTGGCCGGCGGTCCATGCCGCCTTGCTCGACCTGCCACGTGCCGTCGAGCGAAACCACCCGCCGCGGCGCCAGCGGCTTGGTTGAGGCGGTCGCCTCGAAGGCAATCGCGAGCACGAAAGCGGAAACCAAAACGATCTGCCGCACGCGATGCACGTTCTTCACGGTTTGCTCTCCCTGAAGTCTCCCCTTGGGCCCGACACCCAGTTACAATACCGGCAACGGCCGTGGGATACAAGGTGCAGCCCCTTTGGAGTGCGGCGATTCATCGCCGCTTTCTTTGGTGGCATAGATGGCCGTCGCGCAAAAGAAAGCGGCGACAAGTCGCCGCACTCCAAAGGTGGCAACCACTGCTAACTCACCATCCAACCCTCTACCGAAAGGAACACGCTCATGAGATGCCAAATGACGCTCTCGAACTGCTTCCCATTCGCCGCGCTCCTCGTGGCAAGTCTGGCGGCCTGTCCGCTTGCCGCGGGCGCCGAGACGGGCTCGGACGGGCTCGGCTACGAGGACGGTCCCTTCTTGCCGAACTCCCCCTGGCGCGTCCACGACCGCAAGCGGCCGCAGCCGCCCCTGGTCGCGCCGGGCAGCGCCGGCCTTTGCCCCCAGGCCGCCACGCCCCCGTCGGATGCCATCGTGCTCTTCGACGGCAAGAACCTCTCGCAATGGGAAGGGGGAAACGAGAAGGGCATCGAAAACGGCTGCGTCAACATCGTCAAGACCGGCGAGCTCCGCACGAAGAAGCACTTCGGCGACTGCCAGCTCCACGTCGAGTGGGCCACCCCGGCCAAGGCCGACGGGGGCAACATGCAGTGGGGCAATAGCGGCGTGCTCTTCTTCGGCCTCTATGAAGTGCAGATCATCGAGTCGCACGACAGCCACATCTACGCCGACGGCAACGCGGGCGCGATTTACGGCCAGTATCCCGTGCTGGTCAATCCCGCCCGCAAGCCCGGCCAATGGCAGAGCTTCGACATCGTCTTCCTCGCCCCGCGCTTCGACGGCAAGAAGCTCCTACGGCCCGCCTACCTCACCGTGCTGTTCAACGGCGTGCTCGTGCAGTGCCATCGGGCCGTGCTGGGCGCCGTGGCCCATCGCCAGCTTCCCGCCTACAAGGCCCCGATAAGCCAAGGGCCGATCCAATTGCAGCAGCACGGCTCGGCCGTTCGCTTCCGCAATATCTGGGTTCGCCCGCTCAAACTCGACGAATGAAGGCTGGTGGAATCTTGACCAACTCTCCCACGTTCTCCCCGGCGCACGCGTGGATTGAACAAAGGCGCACAAGACATCGCGTATCTCCTTATTGAGTATTGACTTGCGCCCTTGTGACCGATATACTCGGCCCTCGTGGCCTTGTCGCCGAAGCAGCCAAGGTTGTTGTCTTGCCCGGAGGCAGGCTTGACCACCGACCCAGCCGATGCCCAGAATTGTACAGGTGTTCACACTTTCGGTCTAATCGTTCGCTGGAGCGGGGATGCTGACACTTTTCCAGAGTAAACAACAAGAACGGCTCTTTTCGGGCGTCCTGAAAGGACTCGGAACAGTCGGGTACGCGAGCGATCTGATCGTGCGATCCTACCGCATCAGTGATTGGTTTGAGCCAGACCTCCCGGAACGCGTTGTCCCAGCAGCAGTCTTTGGGCGCACGCCTTTTTCTTACGACCACGCATGCTTCGCAGTCCTGCTCTCGAACGGCAAGCACGGGCGAGACCTTGTCGAAGATTACCGCGCGTTGGGCGCCCCTTTCGCGCTTGAAGTCGGAAAGGACAAGGTCACTCACTGGGTCGTTGGCGCAGACCGAGGAGCCACTGTCCCGCGGGGTCAGTTCGGCCTGCATGAGCTCCACGGTGTATTCGAGGAGCAGGCAACTCTCTGGTCGCCGGATTCTGTTCTCCGGGCCAAGAACATCACCTTCGACCTGGGCCCCCGGCAACTCGATTTCATCGATCTGGGGTTGATGGAGGCCTTGGAGTCCCATGTCCGTCAAAAGCTGGATCGCCTGCTCCGAGAAGTCCTGCAGACGGCCCATAAGGCCCTCCGAAAGCGGAGCCGGCGAGCGATAGACCCTCAGGCGATCTTCCGGCTGGTGTTTCGTTTCTTAGCGGCCAAAGTCCTGCACGATCGGGGTGTTGTCAGCTTTGGCTCACTTCCAACGGATCAAATCGATACGGTCCTGGACCGTGTCGCTCGCCACTACGGCGACCTGCCTCCGACGGTTGAGGATCGCGAGACGAAAGAAGCGATCGCCTCGCTCCTGTGGAATGGACCGGACTTCAATAATTTGTCAGTCGAGGTTCTGGCCTACATCTATGAGAACACGCTGGTGGACGAAATTGTCCGCAAGAAGCTGGGCACTCACAGCACCCCGTCACCGATTGCGCGCTACATTGTCCGTCGACTCCCATTCGAGGACTTTGCGGAAGATGATCGCCGCGTCCTGGAGCCGTGTTCCGGGCATGGCATCTTTCTCGTGGCGGCGTTGCAGCGATTGCGAGAGCTCTTGCCTGCCGACTTTGACGAGAAGGCCCGCCATCGCTACTTCGTGAAAATGCTTGAAGGATACGAAATTGACGCCTTTGCCCTGGAAATCAGCAGACTGTGTCTCGTGTTGGCAGATTTCCCCAATCCGAACGGATGGAAGTTGCATCAGGAGGACGTGTTCCAGTCGCAACGGATGCTCCAACAACTCCGCAGCGCACGGATCGTCTTGTGCAATCCACCGTTCGAGGACTTCGACGAAGCGGCTCGCCACAAGTACGGCGAATCAATCTCAGTGCACAAGCCCGTGGAGGTCATCCGTCGCGTTTTGAAGCATGCTCATCCGGAGGCGGTGTTAGGGTTCGTGCTCCCCCGACAGTTCGTTGACGGCAGAGGATACCGCGAAGTGCGCAACGCCGTAGCGCAGCGTTACCGAGACATCGAGGTCGTTGCCATGCCTGACGGCATCTTCCAGGAGTCCGATCTGGAGACCGCTTTGCTGCTGGCTCGTAGACCCTCGAAATCGGTTGAACAGGTATCACTCACGTTCGCTCACGTTAAGGATGACTGTCGGGAGCAGTTTCTCACCCGAAGCGAGGTTTCGCGACGAGAGCATGCGATGCGCTCTGCGGATCAACTGGCGCAGTCGGTGTCACTGCCGCTCTTTCGAGAGATCTGGGAACGGCTTGCCGACAACCCGAAGCTGGGGGAGCTGGCTGAGATTCATCGTGGCGTGGAGTGGCAGCCACCATTTCGGGAGGAGAAGTACACCTCGCCGACCCCCAAATCCGGCTTTAAGCGAGGGTTGCTGAAGGTCACGGAACGTTTCACCGCGTATTTGCCGCCTGACACGGTCTATTTGTCCACGCGCCCGCAAGACCGTCGCGGAGGAGCGTTTGACTATCCTTGGGAGACCCCCAAGCTCATCGCAAATGCAGCTAGGTTGTCACGCGAAAAGTGGCGGGTCGCCGTCTTTGCGGACTACGAGGGCCTCCTTTGCTCGCAGAATTTTCACGGGATTTGGCCTCGCAATTCAGCTTCGCTGGAGGTCATTGAAGCGATCCTGAATGGCCCGATTGCAAACGCTTTCGTCGTCAGTCGTGAAGGAAGACTCCACGTGAAGAAAACCACGTTGGCGCAGGTTCCCTTTCCGCGACTTGGGAGCGGCCAAGGCGAGGCTATCGCTGAACTGGTGGCCAAGCTGCGAAAACACTTGACGGAGGTGAATGACCAACTCGATTTTGGCCAGCCCGGCCGTTGGGAGCAGAAGGCAAGCGAACTCTTGCTGGCTGTCGATGCCGCAGTACTTCGGGCCTACGACCTCCCACCGCGTCTGGAGCACGCATTGCTCCACGAATTCTCAGGTCATGAGCGACGTGTCCCCTTTCCGTTCACTCAATTCTACGACCGAGATTTCGTGCCGCACCTGCCTTTGTGGATGGTTATCTCGCCGGAGTACGCCAAGTGCAACGCGGCATTCGTGCGTCAGAACCTGCCTCAGATCACCGATCCAGCGTTGATTGCGGCCTTTGAAGAAGTTGAGTGACGGCTTTGCGGAACGGGTACCTGCTGGACAACAACGTCATTTCCATTCTGGCGAGGCCGAACGACGCCAGGTTCCCCGTCGTCTCGCACAGGCTCGATTCCATTGGAGACAGCCCGGTCCTGCTGCCCGTCATCGCTATCGCTGAAATTGAGTTCGGGATGGCTAAGGCCGAGAACCCCGATCCCGTTCAGCAGGCCGGTATGCGGGCCTTCATCGCTGGTTATCCCAATCCACTGCCGATTGACCGGAACACGGTGGAACCATACGCGCTGGTGCGAGCCGACTTGTGGCGGCGACATGCCACGCGACAGCAACGCGGCCACAAGGAAAAACGCCCCGAAGAATTGGTCGACCGTGTCACGGGCAAAGAGTTGGGCATCGACGAGCGGGACCTGCTCATCGTGAGCGTCGCCATTCAGTACAATCTCGTTCTGGCGACCACCGACCGCAACGCCGGGATGCGGCGAATCGAGGAGACGGCTGCCGCCCTGGAAGCCCAAGGAAAGCCAGTCCATCTCGTGGTAGAAGACTGGTCGC